>JAJRWU010000039.1 GCA_024276655.1 Planctomycetota bacterium | reverse complement strand
GGATGCTAGGATGCAGCAGTCGGAACGGCGGCCATCGGCGGCGTCCCATTGCCGACGCCGCTGGCATCGTCGCCGGGATGCGGTGCTTCAGCGATTCGATCCTCCGGTGGTGTTCGCTGCGCTCGACCACCGGCTAATGGCTTGAATCCCTACGGTATATATTTTCAGGCGAACGCCGCCGGCTGGCTGGCCTTCGGACCCGGCGCCAACAAAGCTTATGTATAAACAACAGGGCGTCGCCCCCAGGCTACGGTGCTAAAAGGCCTTCGGCCGAGAAGACGGCAATGCAAATTAAATCAGTTGTAATGCAAATAAAAACAATGCGAATCAAAGCGATGCAAACGAAAATCGTTGCCGTGCAACGTGTTCGCCGAAAAGAAATTCACGCATGAGTAACGACAATCCTTACGCCAGCAGCCAGTCCGCGCCGGAAAGCAAACCGCCGCCCATCGGCCACTTGGAGTTAATGCGCTCCTGCCAGTTCGTCATGGAGAGCGAAAACTGGTTGATGAATCTGCTGATGGGGTCGCTTTGTATGCTGGCGGGGTCGGTCGTTCCCCTGGTTGGGCAAATCGTTGGGCAACTGGTGTTTGACGGCTATCGTTTTGAAATCATCGAAGCGCTGCACCGCAACGGCGGCCGCCAGCGAGGCTACCCCGATTTCGACATGAACAAGATTCTCGACTACCTAGTGCGCGGCGTGTGGCCTTTTTTGGTGTCGCTCATTTTTTCGGTGTTGGTTGTCTTGCCGATGCTCGCCGTTCTGGCGTTCGGCGTATTTTTGATGGTGCTTGCCGCTCAAGCCGGTCCCAACGAAGACATCACCGTCGTGGCGATCGTGGTGATCGTGATCGTGGCGTTGGCCGCCTTGATGCTGCTCTCCATTTTGGCCTCCATCATTATTATTCCCTTCTGGCTCCGCGCCGGACTCTCTCAAGATATCGGCCTGGCGTTGGATTTTCGCTGGGCGATGGACTTCATCGGCCACATGTGGTGGGATATCATCGTTTCGATGCTGTTTCTCGCCCTGACCGGCATGTTCGCTTCCATGGCCGGGGCCTTGCTGTGCGCTGTTGGCGTGTTACCCGCCGCCGCCTGGGTCGGCCTTGCCCAGGCCCATGTGGTGCATCAACTGTATGAGATTTACCTCACTCGCGGCGGCGAACCGATTCCACTGAGAGACTCCGTCATGCGCGTGTTCTGAAGGATTCCCATCAACAACATGATAAAACCAACATGATCAAACCAGCTCTCCACGGCATAGTTTTCCTTTTATTAACCACCACGTTCGCCTTCGCGGACGATACGCCGAAAATACAGGCCGACCTGCTGGTGGTGGGCGGCACGGAATCGGGCTGGGCGGCGGCAATTCAAGCCGCCCGCATGGGCGTTGGCAAAATCGTGTTGGTCAACGACATCGCGTGGCTGGGAGGGCAGTTCACCGCCGAAGCACTTGTCGCGATCGACGAAGACCGCTCGGAGGAGGAAACGCGCCGCAGTTCGATTCGGCGCCAACCTTCCATTCCCCGCTCTGGGCTATTCAAGGAGCTTCTCGACCGCATCGAACAACACAACCGCGAGAAATACGGCCATCCTTCGCCGGGAAACACCATCGTGGGAACCACCTGCCGGCCGGCGGAAGCAGAAGCGATTTTTCAACAGATGATTCGTCCTTACGTCGAGCGCGGACAAATTCGCGTGATCTCCCACTATGCTCCCACTGCGGCGTTGCTCTCCGCCGACGGGCAAACGTTGCGCGGCATGCGTTTCCGGTCGACCAACTCCGCCGTAGCGGAAGAACTCACGGTCGAGGCGAAAATCACGATCGACGCCTCCGACTGGGGCGATGCCATTCAACTGTCGGGCGCCGCTTTTGAATACGGGCCCGATCTAAAAAGCAAATACGGCGAACCGTTGGCGCCCGAAAAAAGAGCCGGGTTCCCGCTGACCGACATGAACCCAATCAGCTATTGCATGGTGCTCCAAGAGGCCGATACCGACGCCGTCATTCCTCGTCCGCCCCATTTCGATAAGCGGCGTTATTTCAACACCACCGGCCTGACAAAAAAAGAGCACGACGCATTGCCTTGGCCGCAGCGGCCGGTGCGGGCGTTTGCCAGCGTGGAGGCTGTTTACCAGTCGCGCCGCATCGTGGATCATTACGGATTGAAAAATGTCGTCGGCCCCGATGCCGTGTTGCTCTGCTGGCTGGTGCAGGATTATCCGCTCGATCTGTTGCCTAGGCATGTGGTCGAGGCTTTGGAAAAAAACGAGCCGGGTGCGTCGAAAAAAAATATCGTGGTTATGTCGCGCGAGCAACGTCAGATTGTTTTCGACGACGCCAAACAACATTCGCTCGGCATGTTGCATCATTTGCAAACCACGGTGAATGATCGTCAACAAGACCCGGCGCATCGGTTCCGCCGCATGCGTTTGAGCCAGGAGTTCGGCACGCCCGACCGCATGCCGTTCAAGCCGTACATTCGCGAATCGCTGCGGCTCCAGGCGATGTACATGCTGCGTCAACAAGACACCACGCCGCTAGGCCCGGAAAGCGAAACGTATGCCCGCGTGATGCACCACGATGGTGTTACCGCTTGGCAATTTGAGTACGACTTCCACATGACCGGCCGCACGTTTTTGCCGAACGACGCCCAGGGAACCGCTTGGCAGTCGTACTTCAAACGGGGCCGCACGTGGGGGCCGCCCTACGCGGGGCTCAGCCTGTTTCCCTTGCGCAGCCTGATTCCCGCTAGGCTGAACGGCTTGCTGGGCGCCCAGAAAAACCTGGGGTATTCCAGCATCGTCAGTTCCGCGATTCGCCTCCACGACCAATGCATTCATATCGGTCAGGCTGCCGGCGCGGCGGCGGCGGTCAGTCTAAAAACGAAAACGGAATTGCGCGAGATTCCATTTGATCGATCATTACTCACACGCCTGCGGCTTGGTTTATGCACACGGCGCGAGGGCGGGCAACCGATGGCGCTGTGGCCCTTTCGCGATCTCACTCCGAGCGACGAAGCCTATGTGGCGGCCAACCTATTGGCGGTCGGCGGGTTGCTTCCGCTCCGACATGATGAGGTCGCCTTCCATGCCGACCAGCCCGCCAGCGAAGAGTGGCGGCGGCAAGTGATCCGGGCCACGCGTCAAATTAAACAGCCGTCCGTGAAATTGCCGGCGCTGACCGCCGCCATGACGCGCGGCCAATTCGCGATTCGATGGTGGGCCGCCATTGCCGACCTGCCCGACGTGAACTTCAAGCGACTCTCTCCCGCCGACGCCGACGCCGATGGCCTCACCGACCGTGACGACGCACTACCGTTCGACGCCAAAAACGCCTCCCTGCCGCGAAGTCCTCAGCCGCCGCACACCGATGGCGTTCTGGAAAAATTGCCGGCCGAATTTCAAGTTCGCGCTGGAACGCAACGTCTGTTTAACTTCACTCCGCAGGCGTCGCCATCGGTTCCCGAATTCACCAACGATGTTGGCCTGCCGTTCGACGAAAAACGCGGCTACGGTTGGAGTCGTGATATTTCCAACAACTCCCGGAGGCGAAATGCGCTTTCCCAGCCGTACCGCGATACGTTTCTCTTCACCCGGGAGGCCGACCGTTGGGAGTGCGTGGTTCCCAACGGCGATTGGGTGGTCACGGTGTGTGTGGGCGACGCCACACACCGGCAAAGCGGCCAACGGCTGCGTGTTGAGAAGCAGTTGCTTGTGCAGGATATCACCACGGCGGCTGGAAGTTTTTTGGAAAAAACAATCGTGGTTCACATAAACGATGGCCGGCTGACACTCGAACTTGGCCCCCAACAGCCTGCGCAAAATACCTGCCTGAACTGGATTCGGTTTGCACGGTCGGAAACACGCTGAAGCGTGAACTCCAACGGCGCGGCAAGCGTGGAAACATATGACAAAGCGATCCGCCGAACAACTTCGAAGCGATGTGCAAGCAATTTGGCGGGCCGGAGTTGCCGCGGTCGACAGTGAGCGGTTGGTGCGGGAGAACGTCAGCGTTGAGGGCGGGTTGCTGCGAATTTGCGATCAAACCGTGTCGCTCCAAGATGTCCGAAAAATTGTCGTCGTGGGCGCGGGCAAGGCGGGGCGCGGCATGGCTCTCGGTTTGGAACAGGCGTTGGGTGAAAAAGTCGCCCAGGAAAAGCAGCTTGCCGGCTGGCTCAACACGCCCGCCGATTGCACGGCCGGCGAACGGCGAATTCATCTGCACCCCGGCCGCCCGGCTGGCAGGAACGAACCCACGGCGGCGGGCGTTCTGGGCGCCCGCCGCATCTTGCAACTGGTTTCCTCGCTCGAAGCCGACGACCTTTGCATCGCGTTGATTTCCGGCGGCGGGTCGGCCTTGTTGCCGGCGCCGGCGGAGGGGATTTCGCTGGCCCACAAACAGGCGGTCACGCGTTGGTTGAGCGCGGCCGGCGCGAATATCGAGGAATTGAATTTGGTCCGACAAAACCTTAGCCAAATCAAGGGCGGCGGGTTGGCCAGGGCTTGCCGCGCCGGGAAGCTGATCACGCTGATCATTTCCGACGTCTTGGGTGATCCGCTCGACATGATCGCCTCCGGCCCCACGGTTCTCACGGAGCCGCGTCTGCTGGCGGCTCGAGATGTTCTGGATCGTTTTGGCGCGGCTGCCGAACCGGCCATCCTGCCGATTCGCCATTGGCTCGACGCCCGTGCGGCTTCGGTCGAATCGGAGAGCGAACTCCACGACGCGCCGCCGGTGAACCGGCATTTTGTCATCGGCAACAACGCCGTGGCGGTCGACGCCGCCGGTTTGGAAGCCGAGAAACGCGGTTACAGCCACGCCATGACATCGGCCCGCGCGTCGGAAGGTGCGGCGGAGAGCGTGGGACGCCACTTGGCGGAAATGGCTATCACGATGCTCCAACATCCCGGACCCGACTGCTTAATCAGCGGCGGCGAACCGACGGTCAAACTGGCGCCCGCGGACCAACGCGGCGATGGCGGACGCAACCAGCAACTCGTCTTGGCCGCCTTGGAGGAACTGCAAAACAAGCGGGTCGCGGCGGCGCTCGAGGGCGTCGCTCTGCTTTCCGGCGGAACCGATGGCGAAGATGGTCCAACCAACGCAGCCGGCGCGTTTATCGATGCAGCATCGGCCAAGGAATCACGGCGGCGCAACCTTTCGCCCGCAAGTTACCTGGAGCGAAACGACGCCTACCATTTCTTCGAGCCGTTGGAAACCCTGCTGCTCACCGGGCCGACCCACACCAACGTTTGTGATCTGCGCGTGGTGGTGGTCGACCGCGTGGAATCGGAACGGCGGGAGTAATTCCCCAGGCGTTCTCCCCTCAACAAAAGGGCGTTTCTTGCCGCTGCTCACCCCCGTCTTTGCCACTCTCGCTTGCAAGAACCTGCCGATGCGGCCAAAGGACTAATCTGGTAGAATGGGGGCTCTTTCGAGTTCCCCCCTCCTTCCGTGTGGCGCCCGGCCACCCTGCAATGTCTTCCTCCACAACCGCGTTACGCCCCCTTCGAACAGATTGGATCACCAACCATTCGCCGGTTTATTATGGCTGGGTGATGATTTGCGTGAGTATTGTCGCGCAGGTGATGACCAGCCCCGGCCAGACGTTCGCGGTCTCGGTTTTTAACAGCTACTTCCGCGAGGCGTTTCATTTATCGGACAGCCAACTGACCGGCGCCTATGGCCTGGGCACGTTGTTGGCAAGTTTGTTTTTGCCGCTGGTCGGCGCCCTGATGGACAAACACGGCATTCGCCGCACCATGACCGGCGTGGTCATTTGCTTTGGGTTCGCATGCCTGGTCGCCTCATCGGCCCAGGGGTTGGCGTCGTTATTCGTGGCGTTCTTTCTGCTGCGTTTATTGGGGCAAGGCGCGCTCACGTTGCTGGCTTCCAATACCGTTGCGATGTGGTTTCATCGGCGTTTGGGAATCGCGGTGGGAATCACGAGCGTGGTGGTTGTCGCCTCGATGGGGCAAGTACCGAAGCTGATTCGCCTGATGATCGACCAATTCGGCTGGCGGGGCGCGTACGTTGGCTTGGGCCTCATTGTTTGGTTGGTCATGGGCCCCGTTTTGTTGATCTTTTTTCGAGACCGGCCGGAAGATATCGGCCTAGCGCCCGATGGCGACACCCCGCAAGACCCCCACTCCTCGAACCCTGGCCAAAAGGCCGCCGCATTACAAGTGAATTTCACCTTGGGGGAGGCGCTGCAATCGCGCGCGTATTGGATCATCTTGCTGGTGATGGCGGTTTGGTCGATGGTCGTGACAGGATTGGTGTTCAACGTTCACCGGCTGTACGGTATTCATGGCTACACCGCCACCGACGCCGACGCCGCTCTTTCGCTGTTGTTTGGTTGTATTGCCGCCACGCAATTGCTCGGCGGCATATTGGCCGACCGCGTTCCCCTGCGATGGATGGTCGTCGTTTCGCTGGCGGGCATGTTTCTCAGCAGCGTGTTTTTATTGCAGGAATCGGGGCTCTGGCTGACGGTATCGTTCGCGCTGTTTGGGGTTTCGCAAGGTTTGCTCGCGCCGACGGCCAACACCCTCTGGCCACGCTACTTTGGCCGGGCGCATGTGGGCAAAATTCGCGGCAGCGCCCAAACCGCCGCGGTTGCCGGCAGTAGTTTGGGCCCCTTCATGATGGGCGTCAATTTCGACATGCACGGCAACTACGCCATCTCACTGTGGGTGTTCGCCGGGCTGTTTGTTCCGCTCATTTTCGCCGCGTTGTGGGCCACGCCGCCAAAAACGCCCTCCGAAAATCATGACTGCCTTGCCGCCTGACCACGGCCGGGAACCGAAAGACACAAAAAACACGAAAGAGTCTGGAGAAAGCAAACGCGTTCACTCTCTTTGTATCTGTCCAAGATCTATTCCGTGCAATGGTGTTGTGAAATCTCCGCCAAGCCGGAGGCTTGTCGGCCATTAGCCGGTGGTCGAACGCAGCGAACACCACCGGTAGGCCAACGCAGCGAACGATGCATCCCGGCGGGATGCCAGATGCAGCGGCTCTGCGAACGCCGCGAAACAACAATGTTCAAAACAACGCTGTCATTCGCGCCGCCCACCGTTGGAGTTCCCGCGTCACCGTGAACGGCTATCGTTTTTTTCCACGCGCGATAAAAATCCCTGGGCGGCGAAACTACAAAACATGGCCAGATCTTGCTCGGGCGAGAGCACGAAAGTGGCTGGCGTGTTCGCCGGTCGTAATGCTTCGGCGCGGGTGGCCAGTTGTTGCATGGCGGGAACCGCCGAGCGGACTTTTTCGCCCAACATTTCGATCGTGCGCGCCGCATGCAAGACCACGTTCAGGTCGTCGTGCTGGAGCAGACCGACCAGCACCGGCGCCGCCTTTGCCTCGCCGCCGTGTCGTGCGAGTGCATCGGCGGCGGCAATTCGCACCGCCGGCGATTCATCCTTTAACGTCTCTTCCAAACGGCGGCGCGCCGTGGCGGTGAGTGTTTTGCGAGCAGTTAGCCCGATAGCGCCCCAATAACGCACGGCGGGTCGACCGCTCTTGAGATGCGCCAAAAACGCCGGCGCCTCGGCCAGACCCACGTCGGCCGCGACGCGATACAACGCGAGCAAGCCGGCGGAATCAAACTCCGGCCGCCGCGCTGCATCCCAGGGATTGGAACCGGCAAAAAGTTTCCAGGCTGCCGATTCCGGAAAAAACGCCAGATCCTTGGTCGTTTGTAGATGCCGCAGATGTACTTGCCGCATGCGCGCCAGCACGCTTGCATGTTCCGGAGACGCCGCCAGATTATGCAAGTTCAACGGATCTTGCTCGCAATCGTAAAGCTCTTCGGGCGGACGCGTCGGTTTGACGAAATTCCACAGCGGGGCGGACACGCCAGAGGAATCGGTGATTCGATAAAATTCATGGCGAATATCGCCCAAGTCGGGCCAGGCGGTCGGTTGGTTATAGCCCAGGTGCGGCATGTAATTTCGGATATAGAGATACCGTTTGCCGCGCACCGAACGCGCCAAATCAAAGGCTTCGTCCACGCGGTCGCGATGCCCAAACACCCACTTGCGCGGCGCTGCGGCGTTCTTGCCCAAGAACGCCTTGCCCTGCATGTAGTTCGGAATCGTCGCGCCGGCCAAACTCAGCACCGTGGGGGCGAAGTCGACAAAACTCACCAGCCGAGCAACCACTTGGCCCGCGCTCGCCGGCGCCCACTGCTGATATTTTTTCGGGAAATGGATCAGCAGCGGCACATGCATGCCGCTATCGAGCAAGGCTCGTTTATGGCGGGGCATGCCGGAGCCGTGGTCGGAATAAAAGAACACGATGGTATCGTCGGCCAGGCCGTCGTCTTGGAGTTGTTTGAGAATCGCGCCGACTTCCTGATCCATCACGCTGACGCAATCGTAGAACCTCGCCACGGTGCGGCGAACGACCGGCGTATCGGGGTAATACGGCGGCAGCGGCGCGGCGGCGGGATCGTGAATCTGGTTGTCGCTTAAACGACTTTGCACTTGTTCCACGAACCGCTCGCGCGACCAAACCATGGTGCGGCTCTGGTGCGTGGTCATGAGATTGAAAACGCTGAAAAAGGGCTGGTTCTTGCGCGGACGATTTCTCCAATGCGCCGTATCGCTGCTTTCATCCCAGGAGGCTTTGATGATCTCCCGCCAACTGCCGGTGTTGTAATCTGTCTTGACATTGTTGGTGGTGTAATAGCCCCGCTGGCGCAGCAGCGCGGGAAAGCCACGTATTTTTTTCGGCAGCGGGAACGCCGAACGCATTGGTTGCGTGCCGGTCGAGGGGGCGTAACAACCGGTGATCAAACACGAACGCGCCGGCGAACAAACCGGCGCGCTGGCGAACGCCTGGGCGTAACGCACGCCGCGCCGCGATAGGCGGTCGATGTGGGGCGTGTTGGCGTAGGCGTCTTGGTAGCAGCCGAGCGTGGCGCTCATGTCTTCGGCGACGATCCAAACGATGTTGGGGCTTTTTTCCTCGGCCGTCGCCGCGTCTGAAAACAAGCACATCGCCGCCGCGACCGATACGACTGTGAATAGATAGCTCTTCATGCAGTTCGCTCCTCCAGCGGCCGCCGCCGCGTTTACTTTCGATGGCTGACCAGAGCGATTATACTTGAAAGCCCGGCAAGCAACCCTCTCCCGCGCTCACGAATTCAAGGCAAAAACCATGACACGCTCACTCTCCCGCCGCCGTTTTCTCAAAACGACTTCGCTCGGCGCCGCCTCCACGTTCGCCGCCCCGGCGTTTCTTTCGGCGAAATCTCCCAATGAAACCGTTCGCGTGGCCGGCGTGGGCGTGGGCGGCAAAGGCTGGACCGACATCAACGGCGCCGCCAAGCACGCCCAGGTTGCGGCCTTTTGTGATGTCGACACCGGCAAGAATCGGCGCGGCGGATTCGGCAACGCCGCCGAAGCATGGCCCCAGGCAAAAGCGTATGTCGATTTTCGCCGCATGCTCGACAAGGAACACAAACAGCTCGACGCCGTCACGATCAGCACGCCCGACCACATGCACGCGCCAGCCACGATGCTGGCCCTGCAACATGGCTTGGCGGTATACACCCAAAAGCCGCTCACACGCACGCTGTTTGAAGCCCGTGCTTTAACACAAGCCGCCGCCAAGGCGGGTGTCTCAACCCAGATGGGCAACCAGGGGCATAGCGGCAGCGGCTATCGAACGCTGGCGGCCATCATTCAAAGCGGCGCCATTGGCAAAATCAAAATGGCGCACACTTGGTCGAATCGGCCGATTTGGCCCCAAGGCCAAACGCGTCCCGCCGGGTCCGACCCCATTCCCTCTTCACTCAATTGGGACCTCTGGCTGGGCGGCGCGCCGCAGCGGCCATTCAAACAAGGCCTCTACCATCCTTTCAAGTGGCGGGGCTGGTTCGATTTTGGCGCCGGCGCCCTGGGCGACATGGGCTGCCATATTATTGACCCGGTGGTCTGGTCGCTGGAATTGGGCGCGCCGACCAGCGTTAGTTATGTGGGTCCCAAGCCGATGCCGGAAACCTTTCCCCAGTGGGAAATTCTCCGCTACCGGTTCCCTGGAACCAAGCACACCAGCGGCAAGGAAATAGGCATGACTTGGTCGGACGGCGGCAAGCTGCCGCCGCTGGAAGGAACCGATATCCCCTTGAACACGGAGTTGCCGAAGTCGGGCGTGATTCTGGTGGGTGAACAGGGCACGCTGCTTTGCAAGCATGGCGGAGCGCCCGCTCTTTACCCCTTGGAAAAATTCCAGGACGCCAACTTGCCCAGCGTTGGCGGTTTGGATCATTACCAAGTTTGGATCGACGGCGTCAAAACCGGCAAGGCGCCCAATAGCAGCTTTGCCTACTCCGGGCCTCTGACCGAAACGGTGTTGTTGGGCGTGGTGGCTTCGCGCGTCGGCGCGTTGGAAACACTGAAATGGGACGCCGAAAAACTCGCCTTCACCAATTCCGACCTAGCCAATCGCTTCGTTCACGAAGACTACCGCGCCGGCTGGAAAACCACCGGACTCTAAAGCGGGTTGAGTGGCCATTTCCAACACGAACGTTGCATTTCGGGTAGACTTTCCTGGAATCTTTGATTGTGAGTGTGAGGAAGGTCGGAAGACGGGCAGTCGGGAAATCGCACCGTCGGCGGCGGCAACCCCTGTTGGTCTCTTTCTCATTCGCATGAACGATTTCAAGAATGACGTCTTGTCGGCAGGGCTGGCGGTCTACGACACTCAATGAGAAGGAACGATTATGTCTGGCGGTTATGATGAAAATCCCAACGTCTATTCCGATTCGCCAAATCAAGGCCCCAAGAAATCGAGCGGGGTGAGGGTTCTGCTCTGGGTGCTGGGCATCGGAGGTGGTTTGATGGTGCTGATGTGCGGCGGTTGTTTGGTCGGATCGTATTTTTTGTTCAAGGATGTGGCCAGCACCGATCCGGCGGTCGTGAACAATACCGCCCAATCGATCACCGATATCGATCCGCCCAGCGGCTACGACCCCATGTTTTCGATGAACATGGGGGTCAAGATGGCCGCCTTTGGCGGAGAGCCCGGCGAGTCGGGGCAAACACATATGCTGATGCTGATGGCGTTCCCCGCCGGTATGGGCGATGAAGGCCAAATGAAGCAGCAAATGAACCAAAGCCTCCAACAACAAGGCGGGAATCAAAACCTACAGGAAATCGAAACCGAGACCCGCGTCTACACGATTCGCGGCGAGGAGTGCAACGTGCAGATTGCCAAAGTCAAAAACGACGATGGCGCCGAATTTCGAAAAATTACGACCGTTTTCACCGCCAAAGATGGCAATCTTGCCATGTTGATGCTGTTGATGCCCGAAGAGGAGTGGGCCAGCGGCGGCGAAGAGGAATTTGAAAAAATGATCCAATCGATGAAGTAGCCGACTGGCGGCGGAGAATCCTGGGAGCGTTCATTCAGAAGCCCGGCTTCTTCTCGACGACATTACGCAACCTTTACCGAAAGACAAAATGCCCACCGAAGATGCTTCTGTTCGGCTTGACCAATTCCTGAAACTGAACTTCATCACCGACACCGGAGGCCAGGCAAAACTCTTGATTCAAGGCGGTGAGGTTCGCGTCAACGGCGAAACCGAAATACGGCGGCGGCGAAAATTACTTCCCGGAGATGTGGTCGACGTCGGCGGCCAGACCTGGAGCGTGGCCGACTTCTTTGATAGCCAATAGCTGCGTGAAAAAAATGCAACACCGCGCACGGTTGAAGATCGCGACACTCTTCGTTTAACGGCAAGCCGAAGGCGGCTGCGTTTTGAGCCCACGCGTTTGGGCAATACAGAAAACGCAGTCGCCTTCGGCTTGCCGTTAAACGAGCCGTTGCTGTCTGCTCGCAGTTTAACGGAACGTTCGGCTGGCTTGCTCCCACACGGCGGCCACGAGAACAGTGGGCAGGAACACGCCGCCGGCGTCCATGTACCGGCCATAGGGCGGCGCCAAAAGAACGACCAACAATAACTTCGAGAGCGCGAAACCGATCCCGACCAGCATCAGCAAGTTCCTCGCCGCCACGATGTTTTCTTGTGCGATGTCTTCCGCACTGTTGTTTTCCGACGAGTTTGCCAAGTTGCGTTGCTGGAACAAGAGCCGCCAAGCCCAGGCTGCGAACAGCGCCGCCAGTAGAAATAAATTAAGCGGGTGGCCAACGAATTCAATCGCCAGCATGCGGAAGCCTTGCCGCACCGCCTTGACCAGCCACATGGCGTACAACTTCGGTCGGGCGGCGAGTACGGTCGTGGCCAAGTGTTGCAACCGCCGGTTCTTCAACACGATGTTGGAGCCATACAATGCATCGGCCGCCGGCGCGTACACTTCCCAGACCAAACTATCGTAGCGTTGCTCCATGGCGAGGTAATGCCCGACCACGCCCACGGCCATGTTCGGTTTGGTTTGCGCTAACTTTTTTTGTCGCTCTAATCCCGCTTCGGCCAAGGGCCGGACATCGGCCGGCAATTGCGCGGCGAAGTCGTGGTCGAGAAATTGGCCGGCCACGCCCATCAGTTCGTAGCCGCTGAAGGAGACAATCCCAAACTCGCCAACCACGCTCCACCGCAGTAGGCAAAAGGCCAACAGCGGCGCCGCGCTCACCGCGCACAACGCCAGGGCAAAGCGGGTTCGCGGCTCGTGTCGGGTGTCGCGCGAACGAGCTTCGATCCGCCACAATGCAAGGCCCAAGAGCGGCGCCAGCGGGACGAGAAACACATAGGCGGCGCGTGTTTGGCAGGTCGCGAACAAGGAGCAGCCAAACGCGAACCAAAGCAACATTCGCTTCGGTTCGCGGACCAGCCACAAGAGCCAACCAACGGTAAGAATCGCCAACGACGACGCAGGCGCATCGGTAATCAGCGAGGCGTTGTATCGCAACAGCACATGGGAAAACAGCAACACCCCGGCTACAGCGGCGCGTAAACCGTCGGCCGCCACCCAGGGGCGAAGTCCTCGATAGAACACCAACACGGCCAATACGTGCAGCGCGAACTGGGCATAGGGAATCGCCTGGCCGTTTGCCGCCAGAGGCTCCGTCAGGCGAAGGAACAGAGGATATCCGACCGTGCGATACCCGCCCAGCGCGCCGTGGAGCGAATCGAGCGGCAGGTTTTGATAGCTCTGCGTATCAGGTTCGACGACCGGAGAAAACTGGCCCAGCGACGCCAGCAGCGCGGCCGAAGCCACCACCGCCGCGCAAAGAATCAACAGTGGCGTTCGCCCCCACGTGTTCACGATTGGCGTCCTTTAGGATGAAATTTCGCGGGCGGAAACATACCGAATTAAAAGCCCGACATTTTTGAAATGCCGGGCTTTTAGGTGAACGGCAATTGGCGACCAGCGACTTATTTTCCGCGACCCTTTAACTTGCCGCGTGACGACGAATCTCGTACGTGGTGTGGCCGCTCTTGGCCCGCGCCACCACAAAAGCCGGCGACTGATTGAACTGTTCGGCCAGTGCATTGGCGCGGCCCGAATCGACTTGCCCCCGGTGCGCGTGCAATAAATAACGCACCACCAAGGGCGACTCCTTCGAGGCGACCAACGCGCCGTCGCGACAGGCGGAGGCGCCCATCCAACCGTCTTCCCGAACGTGCCATTTGGCCGGGTAGTGAGGATTCGCGGCGTGATCGAAATAGGTCAGCCCTTGGTCGCCGGGGCGGGTCGGTCCGCTGTAATCCATCCAACGCGAGGGCAGGCCGAACAGATTCGCTTCGGTTTGGCCGCCTTCGCTGCCGGTGAGCACGCCGCCGCCGAACCTTCCTGAAATCGACTTCGCCACCCGTACGGCGAGAAAACCGAAATTCGTCTGTTGGAACTCCAAGGTGCTGGCCAGCGGGCGGAAGGTCGATTGCAGTTCGAGCAGCAGTTCGTCATCGTTCAGAGGACGCACCGCCGCCACAAGCTCCTGCTCCAGCAAAGGCGCCGGGTCGTGGCCATCGAACCAACCCAGCGTTACGGCCATGGCGGCTTCTTTTTCGCCGTCGGTGTAACTGAGCCAGTCTTTTTGCTCGATGCGGGCCGTGGTTTTGTCGCTCCAAAAATCGATGCCCAACACCTTATGGTGGGCGAACCAAATGGAGCGGTGGTGATCGTGGTTCGGCGCTCCAGGATGCCCCATGCGGGTGAGCGAATCGCCGAGAGGTCCGATGAAAGGAAAAAAGAAGGGTCGCGGATACTGCGGACCAAAATGCCAACGCAGGCGCTCCCTGCCGTCGATAGTGAACACCGCCTGATGTTCCGACCAGGGCGTCGCTTGGCAGCGGGGAATTTTGTAATTCATGCCGAACACTCCGAGAAACGAACGCGATGCTGCTGAATTCAATAATTGTAATCGGAGCGGCCGAGGCGTGCTATTGAGGGCCTGGCCGCATTATGCGTATACCTTTCAGATCGCGCTTGATTCTGCGCGAGAAACCACGGAGAATGGCGGCGCACATACACGTCCTTTCTTCAAAGGGATTTCCGATGAAACTTTTTCCGTTGGCCATTCTGATTCCGTTGGCAATTTTGATCATGACGACATCTTTTCCAGCCGCGAATTCAGCGTTCGCAAAAGATACGGGCAAGAGTGACGCCGCCAGCCAATACCCGCTGCTGCCGGAGAAGGTTACCAGTTTTGGCGCCGCGATCGCCGACGGCGCTCTTTACGTTTATGGCGGCCACACCGGCCGCGCCCATTCGTACGCCAGTACGATGCAGGCCCACACGCTTCGTCGCCTAAATCTGGCGAACCCCCAGGCCTGGGAAACGTTAGGCGAAGGGCCCGGTTTGCAGGGCTTGGCGCTGGTGGCGCACGGCGGCAAGCTCTATCGGATTGGCGGCTTCACGGCCAAAAACGCCGCAGGCGAACCGCACGATTTGTGGTCGCGGGCTGATGTCGCGGCGTTCGATCCTCAGACGAAACGCTGGGCGAATCTCCCGGCGCTTCCCGAGCCAAGGTCGTCGCACGATGCGGCCGTTCTGGGCGACAAAATCTTCGTGGTCGGCGGTTGGACCATGGCCGGCGAGGCTGAAACGGTTTGGCGGCAGACGGCCTGGGTGCTCGACTTGTCGGCGAAAACACCCACTTGGAAGGCATTGCCGAAACCTCCTTTCCAGCGGCGCGCGTTGGCGCTAGCGGCGCATGACGGAAAAATTTATGCGATCGGCGGAATGCAAAAGAAGGGCGGCCCCACGCGTCGCGTTGCTATTTTTGACCCGGCAACGGGAGCGTGGTCGCGAGGTCCTCAGCTTGTTGGCCCCGACGGCATGACCGGCTTCGGCGCGTCGGCCTTCGCCACCGGCGGGCGGCTCTATGTGAGCACGATCAAAGGCAGCCTGCAACGTTTGTCGAGCGATGGCTCGGCCTGGGAAATGGTTTCCGAGACGCCCACCGCTCGTTTCTTTCACCGCCTGTTGCCATTCGATGCGGAGCATTTATTGGTGGTAGGGGGCGCCAGCATGGAGGTCGGTAAGTTTGACGCCATCGAAGTACTGCCTCTGGTTTCAACCTCGAAAACACAATGAAATCAGTCTGGCGTTCGGCACGGCCTGATTTGTCTTTTTTCCTGCGAGTTTTTCGATTGTTCATGCTACTAAAAATGGAAAACCTGAGCGAATGAATGAAACCTTGGGCGAAGAAGCAACGGCGGTGGTCAGTCAGCCGTCAGGCGAACGGTCGCTCGTGATCGCGCCGTGGCAAGGCTTGCTGGTTGCTTTACTCGCCGGCTTGGCGGCTTGGGGCGCGTTGCAGTTGATTCCCTCCGTGTTTCAGTTGCCGGAGGAGTTGCGCGCCGTGACCGGCAATGCGCCGGCCGAACAATTGAGTCGGCTCCATGCGGCGACCGCGACGACGCAAACCAGGAACGCGATGTTCTCCGTGGCGGTTCTGGCGTTCGCCTTGGGGTTGTCGCTGGCGGCGGCTGAACAACTGCTGCGCCGGAACTTGCTCGGGGCCGTTTTGGGAGGCTTGTTCGTGGGGTTGGTCGCGGGGCTGATTGCCGTGGGCGCGGTGGCCGTGGGAAACGCCTTGCAAAGCTCCCTAGACTTCGAGAACAAACGCCTTCTGAAAACCATGGTCGTACAAGGTGCTATTCTGGGCGTAATGGGAGCGGGAATCGGCTTGGCGCTGGCGCTCTCGTTGTTGCGGCCCCGGCTGCTGGTTTCCTGTATTGTGGGCTGCCTGCTGGGAGGCATGCTGGCGGCGTTGGCGTTTCCTCTGACCGCCGGTGTTTTTTTCCCGGATGTGAATACCGACTTTTTGGTTCCCGAACCTGGCTTGGGACGATTGCTCTGGGCGGCGTTTGCGTCGGGCCTGATTGGCGTAACCGTCGCCGGCTTGGGCCATCGCAAGCAGGACGCGAAAGCATAACGAATTCGGCAAAAATCGCGGCGATTTCGCCAGGGCCGCACGGGCGGGCGTGTCGATTGAACATGAGTCGTTCGGCGAGTACAATCGAACCGTGAGTTGTGTGTCGCACTACGAAACGTGCGGCTTTTTCCCGGGATTTCGACACAACAATCCAATTCCGGTTGTCGAAAGCGAAGTTGCGGCCAGGACACTTCTGGAGGCGCTGGTTCGGTGCGTTGTCTGGTTCTCATTCCGGTCGCCTTATGCTTTGCGGTCGCTGCTCTGGTGGCGGGCTGCCACGGCAACACCGATGACGCCAACTCAAACGACGCCAACAGCGCGGTTTCTTCCGCTGCCAATAATTCCTCTGACGCCGCGGCCGCCGACGCGTCGGACGATTCCATCTTGCCGGCTGCCGAGCGTGCGTTTCTTTGGGAATGCGAGCACTATGGAAATCGTTTGGGCCAAATAGGTTTCTCCGCGCTTTCCAAAGCTTTGCTGGCCGGCGAGCCCGCAGCAGTGGCGAGATTTTGTTCGCCTGATTTCCAGGCCTCGGTTCCCTCGGAGGCGGCTGAAATTCGCTGGGAAAAAGATTCTATTACCGCTTCGCGCGTCATCGGCGTGGAGACGCCGCAGTTGCTCAATCAAGACGAATTCGCGCTCTGGCTATTGGAACTGCCTCAAAATATTTCCCGTGGCGCGCCTTCAATAAAATTCGAACTGCTGCATCTCGCCCCACTCGATCGAAACAACCTCGAAGGCGGTTGGGAAGGGCGCTGCCGCTTGAGAATCCAGGGGACGGGAAATGCTGGCCAGGGGAGCGCTGGCCAGATGCTAGAGGTTTTGGTTCAACTCAGTTTTCGCACGCTATCGCCGACCGAGGAAATCCTGCAAGCTGGCGGCTGGCTGGAGAAATGCGTGGTCAGCCAGATAGACGTTCGCCGCTCGCCGCAGCCGCTGATGCGAGAAGTTTCCGAGCAGCGCGGCTTCAAAACCGACGACCTCTTCGATAACTGGCAGGCCAAAAAAGAGGAGCGTCTGATCACCTCGGGCGGCGTGTACTTGTGTGACTTCGACCGCGACGGCTACACCGATGTGCTCGTCATGGCGGAACGCACCGCGCACAACCCTCGGTTCTATCGCTGCTTGCCCGCAGGACGTTTTGAAGACGTCACCTACCGCATCGGCTTGCCCGACCTGCCGGGAGTCACGCAAGCTGTTTTTGTCGACATCAACAACGATGGCTGGGAAGACCTGTTCTTTATCGGTTGGGGCGTGTTTCTGAATCGGCAAGGCAAGATCTTCCAACTCCGCAAAGACAGCAACCTGCCGCAACTCGTTCTGGAAGCGGGGATGGACGGAGTCAGCGGCGCCAGCGTCGCTGACTTCGACCGAGATGGCCTGATCGACATCTACATCACGCGGGCCGACACGCGCGAACACAAGAAAGGATCGTGGGTCGACGGAAAGAGCGGCAACATTCGCGGGAATCAGCTCTTGCGCAACCTGGGGAACGGCCGGTTTGAAGATGTCACGCAAACAGCCGGCGCCGATGGCGGGCGGCGTTCCGCCTTCACCGCCGGTTGGCTCGACGCCAACAACGACGCCTGGCCCGACCTGTACGTGATTCACGAATTCGGCGCCGGCGCACTGTTGGTGAACCAGAAAAACGGGAGCTTCACCGAACGCCTCTTGGGTGACGCCTCCGCCGATTTCGGCTCCATGGGGCTCGCCCTGGGCGATATCGACAACGACGGCCAAATCGACATGTACGTCTCGAACATGTATTCCAAGGCCGGCAATCGAGTGATGGATAACCTTCCCTCGGATTCTTATGAAACCGAAACGCTCCGCAAACTGCGGCGGATGGTGGCCGGAAGCGAATTGCATTTGAACGAAGGCGGCTTTCACTTCCAATCGATCGCCGACGCGGCGGGCATCGCCAACGTGGGCTGGAGTTGGGGCCCGGTGTTGGTCGACCTCAACAACGATGGCTTGCTCGATATCCACTCCACATGCGGCTTCATGAGCCATGATCGCCGCAAACCCGATGGCTGAAATTGCTTCTGGATGGCTGTCGTGTCACAGCCTTTCGACCGTGGAGCGACTGTCGCGGCGCCCAAAACGCTCGACTCCAAACTCGGTGAGTTTTGGGAAACCGACCCCTGGGAGATTGCCTTCAAACATAATCTGAGCGGGTTTGAACGGAATCGGACCTACCTCAATCTTGGCGCCCGCCAATTTTCGGATATCAGCTACCTGACCGGCGCCGACTCCGATGGCGACGGCCGTTCGGTGGTCGCGGCCGACTTTCGCAATAACGGCCAGATGGATCTCTTGGTCCGACAAGCCGGCGGCGGGTCGCTGTTGTTGTTCGAGAATCATTTTCCTAAACGACGCTATTTGAAGGTCTCGTTGCGGGGAAGTGTTAGTAACCGCTTGGGAATTGGCGCCAGGATCACCGCCACGGTGGCCGAACGCAACATCGTGAGGGAACTGTTTCCGGCAAACACGTTTCATTCGCAGTCGGCGAGTTTTGTTCACTTCGGCCTCGGCGATAGCCCGCAAATAGACACGTTGGAGGTGCGTTGGCCCAACGGCGCCGTGCATGTGTTGCAACACATTCCGGCCGATGGCCACATCATCGTCGACGAAAAAACAGGCCGGTTCGAGCGTGTCACGCCGGGCGAACACGGCGCGGCGCACTGAGGAAGAGGAACGTTATGTCGCGCCGTTCAAAATCGCGAAAGCCGCAGGGGAAATCCCGAAAGGCGCAAGGCGAGTCGTCCCCTCCGCCGGAGGCCAAAATCCAGCCGCCCGCAAAACCCCGTCCCTTGCCGGGCGGTCGGACGTTATTGGCCATTGGGGCCGCTAGTTTTCTGTTGTTCATGGCCGTTGGCTTGTTCCGATCATTCGCGGCGTTTCGGGCGTTGCCTCGCGTCGGCGTGGAATATGTCAGCGATTTGAACGCACTGATCCAGCGGCGGGGCGAGGTCGCGACGCTGCCCGAGATCCGAACCGCGGCCATCATCGACTTCGACAACGCCTCGGCGGTGGCGAAACTGCTAGCCAGTGCGCGCCAAGCCGGAGACCACGCCGCTATTGTGTCGGCGCTGGTGGCCATGGTGCGTTTGCAGCCCGAGAACGCCCAGATTCGAAATGAGTTGGTGACCGAGCTTTTGCAGCAGAACCGTCTGGTGGAGGCCTTGGCGCAAGGTGAATTCGCCGTCCATTTAGACCCCAACTCCTCGCTGGCGCATGGTAATCTTGGCGCGGCGCTGTTAGGACTCAATCGAAAACGCGAGGCTGCGGCCGCATATCGAAAATCGCTGGAACTAGATCCAACTTCGGCGGCGGCGCGGCGTGCGTTGGAGTTTCCCCTGCGGGGATTTTAAGGTGAGGATTTTAAGGCATGGCGGAAGCAAGCGTGGAAAGAGAAGCAATTACAGGATGGCGATCAGAGCGGTTGCTCGGCCGCACGTTCTTGCATCCCGTGTTCGACTACTTGTTGATCGGCGGCGGTTTATCGTTGATCGTGATTCCGCTGCGCTACGGTTTTTCCGGCGGGCAATCGATGATCTCGTTCGGCCTGTTGCCGTGGTTCATTCTATTGAGCAACAGCGCCCACTTCGCGGCCTCAACCGTCCGCTTGTACACCAAGCCGGGGGCCCGGGAGGCGTTGCCGTTTTTGACGATGGCGTTTCCGCTGTTGAGTATCGCGGTGCTCACGGCAAGCTTGGTGCTGGCCGACCAAACAGGCCCCATCTTGCAGGCGATTTACTTGAGTTGGGCGCCCTTTCATTACGCGGCCCAAGCCTACGGCCTAGCGGTGATGTACAGCTATCGCTCGGGCTGCCAACTTAGCCCCGCGCACAAGAACCTGCTGTGGTGGATCGCCATCATTCCGTTTGTACGTTTGCTGCTGCTGTCGTCCGACAAACATTTCTTCTGGTGGTTCATGCCCAACGCAACCGCGATTGCCGTCGCGCCGTGGTCGTTGCCGGTGCAGATTTTGGCTGCTGTGCTGGGCGTCGCCGCGATTCTACTGCCGCCGTTGCTCTATTTCAGTGTTTGGCGGAGTGCTTCGGGTCCGATGCCGCTGATCAGCCTGTTGGTTGTGGTGGCGAACGGAATTTGGTTCATTGTGTTCACGCACTACGATGGTTTCGTTTGGGCGACGGTCTTCCACGGAATTCAGTACCTGTGCATCGCCACGATTTTCCACGTCAAGGAGCAGCGGGCGCGGCCCCAAAACCGCCGCGGCGCGCTGTACCACGTGGTTTGGTTTTACGCTGCCAGCCTGTTGCTGGGGTACGGCTTGTTTAACTGTTGGCCGCAGGCTTATATCTGGTTGGGGTTCGGTCCGGCGGAGAGCGTTTTGCTCGTGATCGCGGTGGTGAACCTGCATCACTTTATCGTGGACGGCTACATTTGGAAAATGAAACCCGGCGACAGCAACCGGAAGATTATCGCGGCCGATCTCGCCGCCTGATGCGACGATATAAATATTTCGAGCAGATCTTTAGCGGGTGCAATGGAATGGGAAATAGTGCTGCTTCATCTCTGTTGCGAACACTGGGTTTCCTTTTTTCGTTGCTCGCCGTTGCGGCTGTCATCAGCGCGCTGTTCGTGTTCTTTACCGACGACAGCCGCTTTGAGGAACGCTTCACCGATTGCAAACTGCTCGTGTATGAAGGCGACCTAGCCGGCGCACGGAGCGAACTGCTCAAACTCCATGCGGAAAATAAATCACACATCGGCCTGATTCAAGCCTTGGGCGAAATCGCGGAGCGCCAACGCGACTTCCCTGAAGCCATCACATGGCTTCGCCGCTTGCCGGAATCGGCGGCGGAGGGCGCCGCCGCAACAGCCCGCTTTCGCGCCTCGCAAATGGCCATGCAACTAGGCCGTGCGCGAATGACCGAAGTTTTGGCAAAAGAGGCGATTCGCCTAGCTCCCACCTTGCCTGGGCCGCGGCGGCTGTTGCTGCGTCAATATTTCGTGCTCCTAGAGCAGCGAAAGCTCTACGAACAAAGCGCCCTGATGGACAAACAGAACATGCTCTCGCCGATCGATCTGGCGATGCGCGTCGTGGCCCATCGCGCTTCATGGGACGACGACGAACATATCGTGTGGCTGGAGCAATGTCTGCGTGAAGAGCCCGCCAACACGATCGTGCGCGCCGCGCTCATTCATAACCACGGCCACGACGGCCGCAACGCCGAAGCCCGGAAACTGATCACCGGAGCGCCGCCCGACGCCCCCGAATTTTGGAGGATTCAACTGGCCCGCGCTGAACGGGAAGTCGAGCAAGGCGATTTCCATCGTGCGCTCGCCACGCTGAACGATTTTCCAATCGCGGCCGATGGCGAGAGCCGAACCTGGCTGGTGCGCGCGCGCGTCTGGCAGGAGTTAGGGTACAACGCCGCAGCGCTGGTTGCCTGGAAGAACGCGGCCACGCTCGATCCCTACGACCCCACGGCAAGTTACGCGGCGTCGCGAATTTTGGCCGCCGACGTAAACGCCAAGCAGGCCAACGCGCTGTTCGAGCGATCGCAGCAGCAGAAAGAGTTGATGCGATTCATGAGCCGCCTCATGGAGGCTTCCAACCCGGCGGTTCAGGCAGTGGAGCCGGTCGCCGTGACAATGCGCCGGGCGCGGGAGGCGTTTGCGAAGTTGGGGTTCGGCCGAGAAGCCAAGATTCTCTCGCAAGGGCAAAGCATCGCCACGCCAGAATCCTCGCCGAAAGAGCCGCTGCTAACGGCCGCGGCCGATTTCATACCTCTCAAAAGTATTCAAACGCGTCCGCCAGCAAACGCAATTGCAGAGCATCGGCTTCCAGACGCAAACGCCGCCACGCACAGCGCTGCCAACGGCGGTGTTGGCGCGTTGCGGTTTGTCGATATCGCTCAGGAAATTGGGTTGTCGTTCCAATACGATACAGGGCGTTCGCCCTACCGTTGGCTCATGGAAACGCTTGGCGGCGGCGTTGCGGTGTTGGACTACGACCGCGATGGCTGGGATGATCTTTATTTTACGCAAGGCGGGCCGCTGCCGGTTCGCCAATCTGCCGCCGCCCAGGATCGGCTGTTCAAAAACGTGGGCGGGGAAGCCGCGCAAGACGTCACGGCGGCTGCCAGATTATCCGACAGCGCCTACGGCCAAGGCTGCGCCGTCGGCGACTACGACAACGACGGCTTCGCCGATTTGTTGGTTTGCAATTACGGCGCGTGTTTGCTGTTCAAAAATCAAGGCGACGGGACGTTCAAAAACGTGAGCCGGGCGGCGGGCGTTTCTAGCTCCAAGTGGAGCACCAGCGCCGCCTTCAGCGACATCGACCGCGATGGCGATCTTGATCTGTACGTCGTGCATTATTTGGACGCCGATTACGAGAGCCTCACGCCTTGTAAACTACGCGGCGCTTATACGTCGTGCCGCCCGTTTGGATTCGCCGCCGTGCAAGACACGCTCTGGGAAAACGACGGGCAAGGACATTTCGTCGACAAAACCAAGGAGTATGGGCTGACCGCCGTCGATGGCAAGGGCCTGGGAGTGGCCTTCGTCAATTTCGACAGCGGCGATTTTGACGGCTATGGCCGCGACTCCATCTTCGTGGGCAACGACACCACCGCCAATTTTCTCTTCCAGCGTGTTGATGGGTCGACCGTCCGCTTTCAAAACAACGCCGGCGCGGCCGGCGCGGCGGTGAACGGCCGTGGGTTGTCGGAAGCTTGCATGGGCGTCGCCACCGGAGACATCAACGGCGACGGCCTGCTGGATCTGTTCGTGACCAACTTCCAAGGTGAAACCAACACGCTCTACGAAAATCTCGGCGGCGGCCTATTTGCCGATGCCACCGAAAAATCCGGGTTGGCCGATGCAAGCCGCAACCGGCTCGGTTTTGGCTGCCAGTTTTTGGATATCGACTGCAACGGCCGTCTAGACCTCTTCGTGGCAAACGGCCTTTTGCATGAAATTCCCCAGCGGGCGCAACTGTTTTACAACCTGAAACACGGCCGCTTTGGCGAAGTGTCGCAGACCGCCGGCGACGATTTTCGCCAACCCAGATTGGGGCGAAGCGTCGCGCTGGTCGACTGGAACCGAGATCGACAAACCGACGTGGCCGTCACTTATCAGACGGGCAATGTGTCGTTGCTGGAGAACCGATCGGCCGCCGGCAACCGCATTGTGCTACGGCTGACGGGCGTCGCCGCGAACCGAGATGCGATCGGCGCGCTGGTTCGGGCGCGCATCGGCGACCAAACCCATCACTTTCAGGTCACGCGGTGCGGAGGGTATTTCGCCGCCAACGATCCCAAAATTCTTGTGGGCTGCGGCGCCGCCGAAAAAATCGATCATTTGGAGGTGTGCTGGCCATCGGGCCGTGTTGCGGCATGGCAAGACGTCGGCGTCGGCGAAACGTATCTGCTCATTGAAGGCGATGAGCGTTTGTTTCTTCAAAACGATTGAACGGGCTCGGCTCGAAATTCAATGGACGCAAAAAGCCCGGCATTTTGAAAATGCCCAGCTTTCAATCTGAAACTTCCGTTGCGAGGGATGGCGGAACGATACCTCGCGCCACCTCTGCGGCGCGACGCAGCATTTGCCGCGCTTCGTCCGACCGGCCGAGTGTTTCCAGGGCTTGCGCGGCCCGCTCGTAGCCGATTTCCTCCCACAGGTGGCGGTGAATATGCCGCTGGAACGCGCGCAACGCCTGATCGGCGCGGCCCTTGGCAAGCCAGGAGTCGCCCATGGCCAGCCACAAATGTTGGTGCATGGCGTCGAGTGGGAGGTCGGCGAACAGTTCCCGTTCTTCAGGATCCACCCGCTGAAAATTCGCCGCCAAGCGGGCCTTCAATGCGTTCACCTCCGGGACGCGCGCCGGCGACAAATTAAACGGCCAAGCCTCCAGGCCGATGAGCGTCAAGGAATCGACCGCCAGTTGATCAAGCATGCCTACTTCGAGAAGCTTATCCCGGCTCGCCTGATCAGGATGGAGGCCGGCTCGCCAGACGCCGCCCAGTTCGTCTTCCACGATACACTTGCCGAGAATACTCGCGACTTGCCAGGCGCCCTCCAGGTTGTAATGCACGTGTTCCAGAAAAAAATCGTCGCCCGGCGCCGGCAAACGAGAACGCAAACGCAGCTCCGCCGCCGCATCGCAAAACGAGGCGCCTCCGCCGGAGGCCACTTCCCCCACGACGTCGAGAAAAGGAGTCGCGGCGCGAAAGCGGCAGCCGTCCAGGTTGGCGGCCAGCGTGTATTGCAGGCCGGCTTCTTTTGCCCGGCCGAGCTTTTCCAGGCACTCTCCCTGGCGGTAGGCCAGCAGCGGGTCGGCGGGGTCGGCGCGGCGGGCCTCCGAGAGTGTTGCCAGGGCCGGCTCGTATTCACGATACGACATCAGCCGGGCGACTTCCTTGAGGCGCCGCAAAGTGTCTTGGTTGGTGGTGGGTTGCAGCGGCGCCAAATCGGCGAGGTTCGAGGGGACAGTCGAAAGCATGATCGGGATTTCCGCTCTTGCGGCAATCTCGACCATGCGTCTCAGGTTATCGCGGAAACGCTGGAGTGTGTTTTGAAAAACAGGGCCGTTAAGAGGAATGTTGATATCGGCCGGCAGGGTCTCGATGAGGTGGCGTTCGCTCGGCTTGTGAATCAGCGAAAAGAGAATTTGGTAGGAACGTTGGCGTTTGAGGAAATTCGTCAGCGGCGCCAGGCTGGGCGTCAGGCTCCCAATGTTGGAAGCGCTGCCGCCAGGGCCATAAAATTCGTTATGTCCGGAATGGACGACAATCAAATCGGGCTGGCAGGCCACCGCCTGCCGCAAAACATGGACCTCGCCCGAACTCATGATGGCGGTCATGCCCGTGTTCAATACTTCGATGCGCCGCCCTGGCAGTTGCTGTTGCAGCACCACTTCAAGCAGTCGGGGCAGGGCGAGTTCAAAAGGATACGGGAAGCCCGCGACCGTTGAACCGCCAATCACCACGACCCGATACGTTCCCGCCGGCTTGGGAAGATGGAACGGACGGGAGTCGGGCCCCCAGAGGTCTTCCACTCCGTAATAGGCGCGGTCGGCGGCGGGGTTGAAGCGAAAAACGTTCGCCTCGGCGGGCGCGGGGGCGTGAACGATGAGGCGTGTATCGTGGCCGACGCCGCACAAACGCAACGCCAGTTCCAAGAGCAGGAAGGGAAGCAAACCCAGAGCCAACGCCAGCAGGCGAAAAACCCACTTTCGCCCCCGCGAGAGCGGCCTCCGCCTACCGGCCTGGGCGGATGGGACCGGCGTTTTCTGGTGGCGCGTGGGTGTTGGCATGGTCGGCGGCGGCCTGTCGTTCCTACCCAAGTTCTACGACGGTCTTCCAGGGCTGTCGTTCATACACAATTGCTATTTTTGCGTGGCTTTGTTTCTTCGCGCTGTTGCCGCGCTGGGCGTTTTGATCCACTGCTCGGAGAAACGGGTTAAGTATTGGCGCAGGCTTTCTCCTCCGGAAAATCCGATCACGGTTTGATCGCAGTCGAGTTGTTTCGAAATCACGTGGCCGGCGTCGACATCAAATTTGATGGCGCCGGTCGTGAGGTAATGCATGATCTTGATTTGCAGCTTCGGGTCGTTGACCGGCGTCAGCACTTCGGTCTTGACCTTGATCGTGGCCACGCCCGCCGACACACGTTGCAGCGTATAGACCTTCCGCGTTTTTAATTTTACGAGGCGGCCGTCTTCGGTGCGCAACTTGAGTTCCGAGGGCGAGTTCCAACTGCCGCCCACCGAAACGGGAGTTTCGGGAAAGGGAATAATGACCGCGCCAAAGCCCATTTCCACCTCGGCCGATTTTGACTCGCGCCGGAGAACCTTGCCGGTTGGCGAAATCAAAAATTTCGTCAGCGGCACGCCAATCGTCTTCGCGACTGGGGCAAAATCCTGGCCGGGGTTTTTATCGGTTTTGCTGTTGTAGCGGGCTTCGGGGCGGTCGGTCAGTTTTCGCCACATATCGACGTCGTTCACCGAATGGATAATAGCTGCGTTGCCAGCGGCGTCGAGACTCTCAACATTCCAGACCTTTGTCGAAACCGTGCGAGATTTCGTCTCCTGCGAGTTGCCGCGAATGGTTGTCTTGACGGTGGCCAAATGCGTGACCGTCCAACGCAATTCCTGGCCCTTGGCGAATTTGTGGCGCAGGGTGTAGGTGGCGGTCGTGGCGCGGCGTTTCGATTTTTCCAACTGACGTTGAATATCGGTTTTTTCCCGGCCCCAGGCGCCTTGTTGGACCACCGCGATTACCAGCAATATCAGGAACAATTTCTTCATCGGTTTGGCATCCTTGCGAGCGAACGCGGGCAAAAGCGTTCAAGGTTAATACGGATGTGGTTCGTTTAGCGGTTTTCTCGTTTCTTTTGGAAGCGGCCGCCCCAGCCCAATTTCTCACGAAGCGTAGAATAGTATGTATGCCCCCGAATCTCCAATAGCTGAAATTCGGGCTTCGCGCGTTCGATGCGCACGCGGTCGTCTGCGGTAAGCTGGCCGAGCGGCTGGCCATCGACCACGACGGAGGTCGACCGGTGCGGCGTTTGCACGGTAATTTCGTAAATCCGGTCGGCCGTATCTACAATGGGCCGCACGGTGAGGGTGTGTGGGCTAATCGCGGAAATAACGAAGGCTTGAAGATCTTTTCGCAGAATCGGTCCGCCGGCCGAAAGGTTGTGAGCGGTGGATCCTACAGGCGTACTGACAATCAGCCCGTCACAACTGTAGGTCGTCGCGAGTTCGCCATCGACATAAAAGTCAATTTCCAAAATCGAATACGGCGGCCCGCCGAGAATCGACGCCTCATTCAAGCCGAGGCTCTGTTTCCAGGGTTTTCCGGCCCGAAAAATCGTGGCATGAAACATCAAATGCCGGACAATCCTGGCCCGTCCCGCACAAACATCGGCTAGGGCGTCGGAAAGTTCCTCGGGCTGAAGGTCCGCCAGAAAACCGAGTTTCCCCAAGTTAACGCCCAAGGCTGGCAATTGGCGGTCGGCCATTTTCTTGGCGGCATGAAGCATGGACCCATCGCCGCCGAGCACAATCGCCAAATCGGCGTCTACGGAAGAGAGATCTTTTTTGAATTCGAAATCGGTCAGCACGATCTCAGCGTGCTGCTCGATTTGCTGACGCAATTGGTCGGCCATGGCCATCACGTTGGGTCGTTCTCCGGCGCCGAGCAACAGCACGCGAGGCCGCTCCAGCGGGCAGTGGAAGAGGTCGTGGGGGGCGTCCTTGGTCATGGCGGCGAGTTCATTTTCTGGCAAGCGGCGGGCGTGGGTGAACAACAGCTTAGCAAAAACAGCGTATTGCAGAACTTCCAAAAACTCCAGAATGGCGCAAGAGCCTCAAGAAAACCCGCCGCCGGCAGGCTAGATGCTAGCAATTCGATGGTCGCGAACTTACGATGGCGTTTCCCGCCCGTGCTTACCCGCATTACGATTCCAAACCTTGGGAGGCTTTTATAATGTCGCGTCTCTGGATGCTGCTGCTCGTCGGCTGCTCGTGTTTTTCGATTATAGCCGGTGCAACACGTTCGGCGTTGGCCGAAGAACCGCTCGAACTGGGTTCACGCCGCGAACTGTTTGTCGACCAATATTTGATCGGCCAGCTTGAGGGCGATATTCGCCTGCAATTGAACCCACCCCGCGATGAAGGCCCGGTGCTCAAGTTCGACGAACCCTGGGAAGGCAACTTTTGCGGCTACGCCACGGTCATTTATGATGGCGAGAAATACCGGCTCTATTACCGCGGTTTGCGAGGCGCCGGGAACGACGGGGCCGACGCCGAAAAAACCTGCTACGCCGAAAGCCAAGACGGCATCCATTGGGTGAAACCGAAACTCGGGCTGTACGAATTCAAGGGTTCGAAAGAGAACAACATTATTCTGGCCCACGCGGCGCCGGCCACGCATAATTTTTGCCCCTTCCTTGATCGCCGCCCCGGCGTTCCGGCCGAAGAACGTTTCAAGGCCGTGGGCGGCACGAACCGCAGCGGCTTGTTGGGTTTTGTATCGGCCGATGGCGTCCATTGGCGGAAGCTGCCGATGCAGCCGGTTTATAACGACGAAGGCTGGGTGTTCGATTCACAAAACGTGGTCTTTTGGTCGACCACGGAAAAACAATACGTGCTGTATTATCGCCGTGCTCCGGAAGGCGTGCGGGCGATTGCCCGCGCCACTTCGCCTGATTTCGTGCATTGGTCGAAGCCGGTGCAAATGCGATATTCCGACACCCACGCCACCAAGCCCAGCCACCATCTTTATACGAATCAAACCCAGCCGTATTTTCGGGCGCCCCATATTTATCTGGCCACGGCGGCGCGGTTCATGCCGGGACGGCAAGTCCTGACCGACGCCGAAGCCAAGGCGATCAATGTGCATCCTAAATATTTTCGCGACACCTCCGACGCGGTTTTGATGTCGTCGCGCGGCGGAGATCTCTACGACCGCACTTTTCTCAGCGCTCTTATTCGGCCCGGCGTTGGCGCCGAGAACTGGGTTTCTCGCACGAACTACCCGGCGTTGAACATCGTGCCGACCGGCGCGCATGAGATGTCGCTCTACGCCAACCAAAACTACGGCCAGGAAACCTCGCACTTGCGGCGGTATTCCTCCCGGTTCGACGGCCTCTCCTCGCTGCATGCCGAATACGCAGGCGGAGAACTGGTCACGCCGCCGCTGACGTTCACGGGCGAAAAACTTGAACTCAATTTTTCCACCTCGGCCGCTGGAAGCCTGCGCGTGGAAATCCAAGATGCGGCCGGCAAACCTCTTCCCGGTTTCTCCTTGGCCGACTCGCGAGAATTGATCGGCAACGAAATCGCCCGTA
Organism: Planctomycetota bacterium; assembly: GCA_024276655.1. Classification (GTDB taxonomy): domain Bacteria; phylum Planctomycetota; class Planctomycetia; order Pirellulales; family Pirellulaceae; genus SZUA-33. The sequence goes on along the minus strand of JAJRWU010000039.1, from coordinate 46,959 downwards.
ACGCCAGTTGGAAGTCGAATCCTGAACTCGGTAAGTTGGCCGGCCGCACGGTTCGGCTAAGGTTTGTGCTCCGCGATGCCGACCTATTCTCCCTGCGTTTTCATTCACCCACGCCCGAAAAATAAACAACGAGAAATAATCAACGCCATGTGGAAGAGCAAAATTCGAGCGAAGCTCGATCGTAACGAACCGGCGTTAATCACGGCGCTGCATTTTTGCGACCCATCGCTTTACGAACTGGTGAGCTTGCTGGGTTTCGACGGCATCTGGCTCGATTTGGAGCACCATGCGCACAGCGATTAAACGGCCGCCCAATTAATTCGCGCCGCGCGGGTGGGCGGGGCCGACGTCATGGCGCGCCCCGCCAAGGGCGAATTCATGCGTATGGGCCGTTTGCTGGAGGCGGGCGCCCGGGCCATTATGTATCCTCGTTGTAACGACGCGGCCGAAGCGGCCGAAGTGGTGCGGTGGTCGAAGTTCGCGCCGCTGGGCGAGCGCGGCGTCGATAGCGCCAATCCTGATAACCCATACCTGCTGCAACCGCTGGTGGAATACCTGGAAGAAGCCAACCGGCAGAACGTGGTGATCATTCAGTTGGAGGAACCGTCTGCGGTGGAAAACGCGGAGGAAATAGCGGCCGTGGAAGGGGTTGACGTGCTCTTTCTCGGCCCCGGCGATTTCAGCATTCTTTCCGGCGTTCCCGGCCAGTTCGACCACCCTTCCATAGCCGCCGCCCGAGAGCGTATCGCGCTAGCAGCCGCCAATGCCGGTAAACATTGGGGCTGCCCCTGCGGGAGTGTCGAGATGGCGAAGTCGTTGCTCGAAATGGGCGCGCGGTTCATCTGCCACCAGTCGGATATCACGACCATGAAAGCGGCCTTGGAAAAAATGCAGCAAGATTTCTCCCCGCTGGGCTTCACATTTTCGCCCCGCTTTCCCGCTGGCGGAGAATCGGTTTGATGGCGAAGAAAATTTCGCTGCTGGTGGTGGGCGTGGGCTCCATCGGCGAGCGGCATGTGCGTTGTTTCCAAGCGACCGGCCGGGCCGACCTAGCCGTTTGCGATATCAACGCGGCGCTGTTGGAAGAGGTCGCGGCGCGGTACGCTGTTGCGCAGGCGTATAGCAGTCTCGACGCCGCCCTCGCGCAGCGGTTCGACGCGGCGGTTATCTGTGCGCCGGCCCATCTGCACACGCCCTTCGCCCAACAACTGGCCGATCACGGCGTGCATCTGTTGATTGAAAAACCGTTGGCCGTCGAGACCGCCGGTCTGGCCGAACTACACCGCACGATTCAAGCACGAAAACTATCGGTGGCGGTGGCCTATGTGACGCGTTCGCATCCTGCGTTGGCGGCAATGAAAGCAGCCCTCGACAGCGGCCGGTTCGGCCAGCCGGTGCAAATCGTGGCCACCTGCGGCCAACATTTTCCCACGTACCGCCCGGCCTATCGCGACATCTATTACGCGGCGCACGCCACCGGCGGCGGCGCCGTGCAAGACGCCCTCACCCATGTGCTCAATGCCGGGCAGTGGCTGGTCGGCCCGGCGGAGCGCGTCGCGGCGGACGTCGCCCACCAAGTGCTGCCGGGCGTCAACGTGGAAGACACCGCCCACGTGCTGGCCCGCCATGGCAACGTGCTCGGCGGCTACACGCTGAACCAGCATCAGGCCCCGAACGAATCGGTCCTCACGGTGGTCTGTGAACGAGGAACCGCTCGTTTTGAATCGCACAATAAACGCTGGCGTTGGATGACCGAACCCAACCAGCCCTGGCAAGACGAATCTTTTACTGAACTCGAACGAGACTCGCTCTTTGTTCGACAAGCCCACGCATTTCTCGACGTGCTCGAAAAAGGCGCCCCGCCGCTATGCGACTTCGCAGCCGGGCTCACAACCTTGCTCACGGCTCGCGCCATTTTGCAAGCCGCCAAGGAGCAGCGTTGGGTCGAAGTACAAACCGCCGAAGAGGTGCTCCAATGAATACGAACACAGCCGAGCCAACCGTTTCCGAACTGTTCGACCTACGCGGCCAAACGGCGTTGGTTAGCGGCGCTTCGGGGTATTTAGGCGGGGCCATGGCGCGGGCCTTGGCGGAAGCCGGCGCCGCGGTGGTGGTCAGCAGCCGGGAGTTGGCGCGCGCCCAAGCGGTGGCCGCGCAACTGCCGCCGGTGGAGGTCGGCCAACATGGCGGCGCGGCGCTCGACTATTTGGATGGCGACACGCTCGCTCCCGGTTTTGAAAAGGCGGTGGAAATCAACGGCGGCGTTGATATTTTGGTCAACAACGGCAACGCCGGCGTCGGCCAAGATTGGAAAACCGTCAGCTACGAAAATTTCAACCTGCAAATGGCGATGGCGGCCGGTTATTTCATTCTCAGCCGCTCATTGCGCGATCATGCCGTCGAACAAAAAAAGCCGGCCAGCATCATCATGCTCGGTTCCATGTACGGACAGGTCGGTTCCTACCCTGAAGCGTATGAGGGCGTTTGCCCCGCCAGCCCAGTTGCGTACCATGCGTTGAAGGGCGGCATCGGCCAGATGACTCGGCACTTGGCGGTTTACTGGGCGGCGGAGCAGGTGCGTGTGAACTGTTTGAGCCCCGGTCCTTTCCCATCGGAGAAGGCGCCGGCGGAGATGGTCGGACGGCTGGTTGAAAAAAGTCCCATGCGTCGAATGGGTCTGCCACACGAAGTCAAGGGCGCCGTGGTGTTTTTCGCCAGCCGGGCCAGTAGTTATATCACGGGGCACACGCTGTTGGTCGACGGCGGTTGGACCGCCTGGTGATTCTGGTAAGGTGTTGGGTGAGACTACTCCGCGCGTGCGCCTCACCGCGAAAACGGCAGACGCCGCGGGAGAAAGGTCGCTTTTTTAACCGCCGGAAGGCGCAGCCCAGTCTGTCATCGCATTCGGATTTACCTCGACGTGTTTTTGAAGCTATTCACTCTATTTATCGTTGTGCCGCTGATCGAACTGACGCTCTTGCTAGCGCTGTCCGAAGCAATTAGCTGGCAATACACGCTGCTGATCGTGGTGGCGTCGGGCGCGTTGGGCGCCTTTTTAGCCCGCATGCAAGGCTGGCGAACCTACACCCGCATTCGCCAGGAGCTTGCGACGGGCAATATGCCCACCGATTCCCTACTCGACGCCCTGCTCATTTTTTTCGCCGGCGGGCTCTTGCTCACGCCGGGAGTATTGACCGATGTTTTCGGCATGACGCTGCTCATTCCGTTTTTTCGCAACGCCTACAAACGCTGGCTGGTGCGTTGGTTCAAATCGCGGGTGCAAATCCATACCGTCGGCATGGGGAACGCCAACGATCGCACAGCCGACCCAGAACGCACCATCGTGATTGACTCCTACATCGTCGACCACGCGCCAGACGATGAAAAGCCAGAGCAGGACTGACCACCGTTTGAAGCTCCCCCGCCTTGCCGCCGCAGTTGCCGGTTTGTCCACAAGATTCGCGCGCGGCGGTCGAACCAGAGGGGCGAGACGTTCCGGCATGCGGCCGGTCGATATTTGACACAACAGGCGGAGGCGGGGGAGAATGACCAACGGCCGGTTTTCTCACCGCATCTTTCAGGCGCTTGTTTCCACAGCGAGGACGACCTTCTTTCACGAGGACGACATGGCGGTTTTTTGTTCCGAGTGCGGCGAGAAATTGCTCGGCGCCGTGAACCGGTGCTGGAATTGCGGACGCGAATTCGAACTTTTGGCGAATGAAGCCACTCCGCCGGTTCGCCGCGCGCCGGTTTGTCTCACACCGAGCGACGAGGCGGTGGTTGCGCAACCTGCCGTGGAAAACGCAGCCAACACCAGCACCACCAACACCAGCACCACCAACGACAGCACCACCAACGACAGCAGCGAAGCCGCCGCTATTTCGGCAGCGGTCGTTGCGGCTCAGGTGCGGCGCGGGTCGCCCTTTGCGGGAGCCGGTGAAGGCATCGCCCTCCGCCGAGCGTTGCGTACTCAATACCCTGCTGGCAGCGCCTCCCGCAGCGCGGCCATGGCTTCGGTGGTTGTCGGCGGAATCGCCCTGGCGGCGTCTTTCTTTACCGTTGGCGGAATCCTGATTGGCATGATAGGGCTTTGCATGGGCGTTTGGGGTCTCTACTCCGACCGGCGGGCGGTCGCGATTGCGGGAACAGTGCTTTCCTGTTTTGCGCTGGCGATCGCCTGTTTTCACGGCGCTGTCTATCTTTATATTTTCATCTATGGAATGGACCCCTTCCCGCCGGAGATTCCCGAAATGGAATTTCCCTTGTAAGGCGCTGGCGGGAAACCGGAAAAATACCGCCACGCACCGAAAAAGTGCTTGGCCTCTTCGGGAACCGCGTGAAAATATATCGCCGGTTATTGCGAGGGAGATCCCCGGAGTTTCAGCACGCCGGTAGGTTCATTCGGCCTCTGTGTGGCGGTTGCGAAGAATTTTGCCGCGGATTTCATCTTTGAGATGATTCAGCACGGAGTTTTTATCGGTCTCGGCCAAGATGCGTTTGATCACGACCTTGGGCGATTCGCCGCCCCAGGTGGAGCCGTGTTCAAAGAAGTACTTCGCCGCCCGCCACACAATGTAGGAGCCGTAGCCGGCGGCGGCGCCTTGGGGAAGAGCCGTTAAAACGGCGCCGAATCCAAACGTGACGGCCTTGAAAAGCGAGCCGGCGGCGAGTGTCGCGATATTGGCCACCGCCACCCAGCCGCCCGCCTTGAGTATGGAAAAGAAGAGCTTGCGAGAGTGCTTCCAGCTTAGGTCCAGGCCATAGATTTTGGCCAAGTTGGCCACCATCACTAGGTCAACCGCGCTGCCGCCGATCACATCGACCGCCGGCGGCGTGAAGGCCACCGTGAGCGATTTCACCGCCGCGTAACTCCAGATCAACTTCGTGGCTTGCTTCTCGCGCAAACGCATTCGCAGCGCCGCGACGCGGTCTGATTTATCAGCGGCGTACATGGCCGCATTCAACGCCAATAGCGCCAGCCCGTCTTGCTCCAGCACTTCCAGAATTCGGACTCGCAAATCTTCGAGGACCGGCTTGGGGCGGCGCCACTCGCTTTTCGTGCGGCCGCGTTGGTCTTCAACGACATACTCCATTTCACGAGGATGGGCGGCGGTCATCACGACATTTTCCGGCTGGATGGCGCCGGTGAGCCGATCGTCGCGGAGCACTTGCAGCAACCGCTCTCGCTCCTCAGGAGTGTAAAGATCGATCTTGTTGAACACCACGATGATCGGCTTATGCACCAGCGTGAGCGCGGCCAAGGCGGAGAATTCGGTTTCGTTGAGGTCGGAATCGGTGACGAAGAGAATCAGGTCGGCGCGTTGGGCGGCGTCGCGGGCCATCTTGGCGCGGTCGCCGCCGCCGACTTCATTCAAACCGGGCGTGTCGATCAAGACGACCTTCGAATCGGCCAGCCCCGGCACGCAATAGCCGCAGCCGCTCCAGTCAACATCCCAGACCTCCTTGGTCCAGCCGCCCTGCACGTCGACTTCGGTCACGGCTTCGCCCACCAGCGCGTTGATCAAGGCGGATTTTCCCGTGCTGATTTCTCCAAACACGGCAATCTCGACTCGCCCCTGCGTGAGCTTCTGGGCCATGCCTTGGAGGTCGGCGATGTCGCGCCGCAGCTCGCGTTTTTCTTCGTCTCGACAGCCCTTCATTTTTTCCAGAGCATGATCGATCGAGGCGGCCGCCTCTTCATAACGAGCACTGCTTTGGGCCACGGTTTGATTCATTGTTAGGCGTCTGGTTCTTCGGAATGGGCGAAATGCCGGCGAGCCATGTCGACAAGTTTTTTCAGTTCGCTGATGCTGGTCACGTGCTCCCACTGCCGGCGGGCGACGGCCGTCATGCCGCCTTCGGCGAAGTTCATTTCGTGGCTGAAGTATTCAATAAACACGGCGCCGATCCAACGCGTGATCAGAATTTGCACCAAGCCTTGCATGGCGCCGCCGGCCAGCGTACCGATGCCGGGAATACCTTTCAGCATAGACGAAATCAAGGGCGTGACGGCGGTCGCTCCGAGAATGGAAAACAGATTTTTCCCCAATTCCCCGACCAGCTTCACGGCGGTTTGCACGTCGATGTCCTGCCGATAAACACGCCCCAAATCGAGCACCATTTTGACCGAGATCGCCGTGCCGGCGGCTAGGTCGAGCACCGGGAAGGGGCTCAACGCCGCCGCACCGCCCGCGCCCCACATGTAGCGGTCGACGATCTTCCAGGCCCGCTCGTTGAGCGACTCCCGGGCTTTTTCACGGGCGTGCTCCACCAGACCCCGCGACTGCAAAAGAAGATTCGCCATGAGTAAATCGCGGCTGTCGGATTTGAAAATTTTCAACAGACGATCGGCCAAACTCTCGATGCTGGCCGGCGTTTCGACCTGCTCGCGCAGCTCCGAGCCATCGGCCAACACCCGCACCCGCTCCCGGATCGACTCACGCGCCTGCACCGCCACGACATCTTCCGCTTGCACGAAGGCCTTAACCTGCTCCACGATTTGGCCCAGCAGCGCGGCGCGGTCTTGGGTGCTGTACCAATCGAGTTTGTTCAGGCAGAGCAGCACCCGTTTCTCCATCTGGCCGAGTTGTTCGAGTAGCTGGTGCTCGGAATTTCGGATCGGTCCATCCACCACGACCAGCACGATGTCGGCGTCCTGGGCGGCGTCGGCGGCGCAGTTCTGGTTGATTTCTCCCTCGATTTCGCCCAAGCCCGGCGTATCGACGAGCGTGATTTTGTCGGCCCCCGGCCAGGGAACTTCATTCCGGCGGACGGTCGTGCCGCCGCGGGCGTCGGTCATGAATACATCGCGACCGGCCAGGGCGTTGAGCAACGACGACTTCCCGCTCGAAATGGTGCCGAAGGCCACGATCTCGAGTGTTTGCGCCTCGCGTTTTTCTTCCAGTTTAGCCACCAGCGGCTGGAGTTCGTCGAGCACGTTGGCGTCGAGATGCGGGTCGGCCCGCAATTCGTCGATGGCCGCGATGTTTTCGTCAACTTCAAACGTCTGCTCTTGTTGCGAAAGCTGGCTGGGGTCCTTGCCGCGACGTTGGCGGCGTTCCTTTTTGCGGCGCGACGTTTGCCACAATTGCCAGACAATCCAGAGCGTGCAACCCAGCAACAGCGAGCCGCCGAGTCCGACAATGCCGAAGTAGATTACCACCCATACGGTTCCGGCTTGAGACACCACCTCGTATTGCCGCAACAACACCGCTGGCAAGTACATCAGCAAAAAGCCGACGAACGCCAAGGTCGGCAGCAGCAGCAAACCCGATATCGTGCGGTAAAATTTCAAAACGGAAAACTCGCGGTAAGTGACGGCCGGCCCGAAGTCAGTTTATGGGGCGTGTGGTTTTGAGGGCTATGTCATTTTGGGAATGCATTCGTTGGCGACTATTCTTATTCTATCGTGTTTAAGTCGGGCAGGTCGCGGTTCACACCCGGCGGACGCGCAGCGGCGTTGTCGGAGGTGAGCAAATCTCGCCACACTTGGGAATCGATGGTTTCATTGAGAAAACGGGAGGCGCCATCGCAAAGCATGACGTTCACCCCGCCGGCGTGAAACGACGCCGGGCGGGCGAAGCGGATCGAGCCATCGCCCTTGCCGGCAAGTTGGTTGATCGTGAGCGGCTGGCGATTCGCGCTGTCTTTCGGGAATAGACCTTTTGGAAACCAGACCACCCCCAACGCTGCTTCGTTGCCTTGCGGCCAGGAGCCGGCGTCGACATTTTCGCTGAGCAGCAAGGTGTACGACGCTCCATCGGCGGCCTCGATTGTTGCCAGCGACTGACGCACGTTGGGATCGGCCACGTAGTCGAGAAAGACGCCGTTGGCGGGCCAATCGGGAGGGTTGTCGACCGGCGAGGGCAGGTCGGGCGCGCCGGTATTGACGACCCAGGTCAGCCAGGGTTCGAGGTTTTCGGCGTGCGTGCGAGGATCGTTGGGGCACATCATTTCCGGCAAATAAGGAAGCGGTTCGCTATTTTCGACAACGCCCTGTTTCTTCAAGGCGTGGGCCAACAGCGCACGAGGCGCGAGTGCATCGCTATCGACGTCGCGGCCCAGGTAGGGCAATATTTTTGCCGCCCAGGTGGAGGCGAATCGCTCGTCGGCCGGTTGGCCATCGTGCGGCGACGAGTTGCGCCGATCACGCCCCAGCCAATCTCTGTAGCCCGGAAATTCTCCGAAGTCTTGCTCGTAATCCCGGACGGCCATGGCGGCGTCGGTTTGTCGTTTCTCACAAAACGCGCGCCGAGCCGCCTCGCGCATGCCGAGCAGATACGGCGCCGCGAGCATCGCGAAGATCAGCAAGATGGCCGCCACGGCAAAAAAATCTCGCCGTTCGAATTGTCGAATCAAACGCATATACCGCTCGTAGTTGAAAATGTCGCCCTGTTTCGTTGAACGGCAAGCCGCGGGCGACTGCATTTCTCGGCGATTGAGAAGCCCGGCTTTTTGAAAAAGCCGGGCTTCTGAACGCGGGTATTGTTTTTCCACATCGCCTAAACAAGTTCATGCAGCGGGCGCACATTGGCGTTGACCAATCGATTCGGCCGGCCGCGAAAATCGAACAGACGCTGGGAATCGAGGTTGATGCCTAAGTTATAGTACAGCGTGGCGAAAACTTCCGCAAAAGTGACGCCCCGGTCGATGGCCTCTCCGCCCAGGCGGTCGGTTTCGCCAAGCACCTGCCCGGTGCGCATGCCGCCGCCGGCCAGCAACGCACAAGACACGCGCGGCCAATGATCGCGGCCGGCGTTTTTATTGATGGTGGGCGTGCGGCCGAATTCGCCCCAAGCCACCACCGTGACATCGTCGGCAAGGCCGCGTTGGTGCAGGTCTTCGACGAGCGCTGAAAGGGCTTGGTCGAAAATCGGCAGTTCGCGTTTGGCCCGACCAAAATTGTCGCCGTGAAAATCCCAAAAGCTGTGGTTCAGCGTGACCACGCGCGCGCCCGCTTCGACCAACCGCCGGGCGATCAGAAAGTTTTGCGGCGCGTGCGGCGCGGCGTCGCCTTGAGGACGGCTTAAATCCCCTTCGCCGTAGCGGGCGCGTGTTTCAGGACTCTCCTTCGAGATATCGAGCGCGTCGAACATTTGCGACGACGTCAGCACGCCCATGGCGCGCTCGGTGAAGGCGTCCATCCCGCGCATGGCGCCGGAGGAATCCCAATGGCGGCGAAACTGATCGAACTGAGTGAGCAAGGTTTGGCGGCCTTGGAGGCGGGCGGCCGAAACGCCTTGCAGTTGCATGTCGTCGCGCGCCGGGCCGGTGGGCCGAAACGACGAAGCGCCCAATCCTAAAAAACCGGCGTGTGGTTCGTTGTAGGGCGTGTGTTTGGTCGTGTAACATAAACTGACGAACGGCGGCGCGCCAGGATGCACCGCCCCTTCGTAATGGCCAACCGCCGAACCAAAGGCCGGCCAGCCGCCTCCCGGTTCGTTGCGACGCGTATGCCCGGTGAAACACTGGTAGCCTTCGTGCCCCGGTTGGCAATCGACCATGGTGCGAATCGGCGCGAGTTTGTCCATGATGCGCGCCATTTTCGGCAGGTGCTCGCAGATTTCGATGCCGGGCACATTCGTTTTGATGGGCGAAAAATCGCCTCGCACCTCCGCCGGCGCGTCGACCTTGATATCGTACATGTCTTGGTGGGGCGGACCGCCGCAGAGGTAGATCATGATGACTGATTTGTGCGAGCCGCCTTGGCCCGCGGCCGCGTCTTGTTGCAGCAATTGCGGCAGGGTTAATCCACCCGCCACGCCTCCCAGACCCAGCCCGCCGATGCGTAGGAAGTTGCGTCGGGAAACGCCATCGCGGAAAGCGCCTTGTTTTGTTCCGCCGATTAAATCCAGCATTTGATTCGCTACTTTCCTTGGACGCTACGACCGACCCGATGCGGCGTGTTGTTCGATCAGACGCGTAATCGGCGCCAGTTGGTTTGCCGTTTGGTACACCCGCCCCATGTCGTCGGGCAGCCGGGCGAAGGCGACAGCCCGACGCGACGCGTCTAACGGCCGCTCACGCACCTCTCGGATGTAAATCCCCAACACTTGATCGGGAAATTTGCGGGCGATGGCGCCGTAAATTTCAGGGTCGTGTTCGCCGGAGTCGCCGATGAGGAGGAATTTGCGTTGGGGGCAGGCTTTCATCAGTGAGTGAATCACGAGCCGTTTGGTGGCGCCGCGGCGCATAAAGAGCCGCCGCAACATGTGGGTGGTCAAGCGGAACTTCCGCAGGTGAAACGTGCCGGCGGGAAAGTCATGGGATTGAATCAGATCTTCCAGGCTTCGATAAAGTTGCCAAGGGCTCGACGACACATAATGAAAGTCGGTGTTCAGCTCGGCCCAGGTTCGAAACAGTTTCGCCATGCCGTCGATGGCGCGGTAGTCGTTCAAAAATGTGTTTTGGAGTAGCTTCCGCTGGCTGGCGACATCGCTGTGTTTGATCGTGTCGTCGATATCGCTAATGACTGAAACGCCCCGAGGCTGCAAAACATGCACGCAACCGGCGAATCGTCGATAATCGCCGGGCGGCGCCACAACTTGAATCGACAACCGGCCATCGTTGAGGTGGCCGGTTTCCGCCAGACGAGCAAACTGCTCCCGCGTGAAACGTAAATTGCAGGAAAAATGGCCATCCCCGCGCGACTTGCGCCGCAGCAGATGCGTTTCGTCGCCGATGTTCACCGCCAGCCGCTTCCCTTTTTCTCCAGAAACGATGAACCCCGATATGCGATCACGGAATACATCGCTCTCCAATTCATGCGTGTCCGCGTTCATCGCCCGGCGCAGCAAACGCAGCATGATTCGCTTACGCAAGGGGACATCGACCGATGCATGCACCGAACCGCGCACCGCGACCAACCAGCATTGATCCTTACGCCGCCAAATCGCCGGGGAAGGATACAACACGACCGATTCATCGAGTTCAAGTTTGGAATAGGGCTCGCGAGCGAGAAGCATCGGCTTTCATTGTCGAGGACTTGCGGATTTCGCTGGCGGGAACGCTCCGCCTTAGCCTTGTCTGTAAATAAGTTATCGGGTGTAGCTCAGAAAATCCCGACATTTTCAAAATGCCGGGTTTTTAATTCGGCATCTCAATTCCGGACGCATCCCTGGCAGTTGGGAAAGCGGCCTAGCAACGGCTCCAGAGAAACAAGTATCAGCTTAAAATCGGGCCACGCCAAGTGATGCACCCAAAAAGAGGGGGTGGCAAACCGTTGTCACGGCAGGATCGTGCAACCGGCCGCAGGACGCGATAACACCGCAACTTGTTGATGTACAGTCATTTAGGCGAGCGAGCGGCCGATCTTGCTTCGCTTCTCCAAACCCTGGGGCGACGCCCTCAGATTCACGAAAATAACATATGTTGGTCTGAGGCCGTATCTTTCAGCCGCTGGCGGGCCATTTCACAGTAGTCTGGCGAGCAATCGACGCCCAGAAAGCGACGCCCCGCCTCCCGCGCGACCACCGCCGAAGTGCCGCTGCCCATGAACGGATCAAGCACCACGCCGCCGGGCGGGCAGCCGGCTTCGATACAGGTGCGCACTAAAGGCTCGGGAAAAACGGCGAAATGGGCTTGGCGAAATTTGGAGAGCGGGATCGACCAGACCGTGCGTTTGTTTCGCCCCTTGGGGTTGAAGGCCTGGTCCCAACGGCCATTGTGCAGGTTGGAGTTCCCGGCGTTTTTCCCTTGCTCCGGGGAGCCATCTCGCTGGAAGAAATGTTTTCGGCCGCCCTTCATTTTCGACTGTTCGGAAAAAGTGACGTGTGGTTCGCGAACGGCGTCGGCGTCGTAGTAGTACTGTTTATTCTTGGTGAAAAAGAAAATCGATTCGTGGTCGGTGGTCGGACGATTTTTCACCGCCGACGGCATGGCGTTGGGCTTGTGCCAGATGATTTCGCTACGCAAGATCCAGCCATCGTCTTTCAAGGCGTGCGCCACGCGCCAGGGTATGCCGAGCAATTCGCCGTTATGGTATTTGTCGCCCAAGACGAGCCAAAACGTGCCGCTCGGTTTGAGCAACCGCCGCCCTTCGCGGAAAACCTTGGCCAATTGTTCGACATATTCGCGCTCGGTTTTTTCCCGGCCGATTTGCCGGTCGTTTTTGTAATTCCGCTGGTGAAAGTACGGAGGGCTGGTCACGAGCATATCGACCGATGCTTCCGGCCATTCTGCCAACACCTGGCGTGCGTCGCCACAAATGATTTGGTCGAGCGGCAACTCCCGCGACCGCGACTTTTCCACACTCGAATTGCTGCTGGTCATGTTTTCTTTTCCATTCCCTACGTGCGTTGTCTGTCTAGAATTCAACGCCTTTGGCATGCGCGTACGTACGGAGTTCTGCAAGTTCCCGGGTGAAGCCGCCGGAAAGAATCGGGAACCGGCACCATGTTTTGGGGTCGAGGTTTTCGTCGTCCAGATGAAACGAAGGCGCGTACCGTTCGCGCTTCCATTGGTTGCGACACCACAACTGAAAGAAACGCTCGACCCAGGTAAGTAAATCGGCTCGACGATATTCTTTCTCTGCCGCCTCCAGCAAGCGAAACACTTCCAACGGAGAATGTTTATCGCGAATGGCGGCCCGCTCGATGGCGTCAAGCACTTCGTAGGGCATGAGGTCGGCTTCGTCGGTCTGGTGCAATTCCAAAGGCCGCAACTCGGCGGTCGGTTGTTGTTCATTGACCGCCCGCAAAGCCGAAATGGGGCCGACGTCCTGAGGGCCTTCCGTTTCCATCCAACGCAGCCAATGGCGGAGGAAGGCTTTATCGATTCCGGCAATCGGCGCCAGACCGCCGGAGGTGTCGCCGTCCATGGTGGCGTAGCCGACCGCCGCTTCGGAGCGGTTGCTGGTGGCTAGCAGAAGCGCGCCGCTCAAATTCGCCAGCAGCCAAACACTCGGCGCCCGCGCCCGAGCCTGGATGTTTTGCAACGCGATATCATCGTGCTCCCACGTCAGCGGCCGCGCAACGGCGGCCGATACCATGCCGACATATTTCTGCACCACCGAATCAACGTCAAACTCCAGGAAGCAAGCCCCGATCGATGCAGCAACGCCGGCGGCGGCTTGGCGAGTGGCGTCGCTGCTGTTGCGCGTCGACTGGTAAACGCAGGTCAGCAACCGCCGCACGATTTCGGTTTTCGTCTTTTCCGGCCAAGGCGCCAAATAGGCGAGTTTTTCCAGCAGACGTTCTCGCCCCAACTCCCGCCAGCCGAAGCGGACCACCAACGCACAAAGCAACGCCACGGCGGCGGAATCGGCGCCGCCGCTCAGTGAAACCACAAAGCCGGCTGACCGACTTTTCCGCAGGTAATCGAACAACGCCAAAGACACCGCTCGCGTGAATTCCTCCTCCTTTACAAACGGCCCTCGCTCCCAGGCTTGGGAAGCGTCCGCCGCCGGCGCTGGATTGACCTCGGGGTAGGAAAACACGCTCCCGACACAGCCGGCATCGTTGGCGGGCGAGGCTTTCGGCTGATTGCGGGCGCGCGTCATGCGAATGGCGTCAAGATCGAACACGGCGGTGGCGAGCTGCATGTCGTGGTAGGAAAATCTGCGGCCGGCGGCGCGCATAAGTCCGCAATCAGCGAGCATGGTTCCGCCGTCGTAGATGGCGCGTCCGGCTTCGTTGCCGAGTAAGTTGGCATAGACGTACCCAACGTTGAAAGCGCGGGAGCCTTCCAGGACGAACCGCCGCCGAATTTCTTGTTTGTCGAAGGCGAAGTGGCTGGCGCTGGGGTTCAAAATGATATCAACGCCGCGCTGCGCGAGCGCCGCGCCAGGCCGCTGGGCCACCCAGGCGTCTTCACAAATTTCAAACCCGATGCGCACGCCCCCGCAATTGAAGATCAGATCTCCGATGGGGTGTCGAGCATTATTAATCTGCAATTCCGCGCGCACGCCCGCCGGCCAGGGTTGGAACCAGCGCGGTTCGTAATGGATGCCCGTTCCGGCCAGGTTTTGTTTACCAACGAAGCCGAGAATTTGTCCGTCCGCCGCCAGACATGCGGTGTTGAACAAGCCGCTTTCATGGAGCACGGGCAACCCGATCGAGACGATCATGCCTTTGGTGTCAGGCAGAATTTCATGCAACACGTCGAGCGATGTCGCGGCGACGCCGGCAGAGTGAAAGCCATCTTCACAACCGTAGCCGCTGATACACAACTCGGGCAGGCAAAGCAGTGAAACACCCTCGCGGCGCGCGGCGCTGATTGCCTGGAGTATGTTGGCTTTGTTCGCTTCCCAAGCCATGGGCGTTTGGTTGAGCGAAGCCGCCGCCGCCTTTATGAGTTTCATGGCGCGCGCCTCTGAAGATGGCCGGGCATTTCTTGTTTCAAGTCGTGGAGCGGCATTCCAATAGCAACCAAAAAATTCACGTGATTAGAAACAGGAGAATGTGTTGTAAACGAGATTGTCCTGATGGCATACCGCAAGCGGCTGAAAATGTGGTATTCGCATTAAAACCGCATGCAATTGTTTCAAGAGTAAGCGGGCGAAGCAGCCGCCGGTGTTCGGAATTCTTCCGTTCCCAGCAATCCAGGATTCGGTAGGGGAATATGTCGTCATGCGTGCGAAAATATAGCGGTTGTTTCGGTCTGCCCGGCGCGCCGATGTGTGCATGCCGCAAACATCACTGCATGATTAAATCTTACGAGGGATTCGTCCGATACAGCGAGTGCCTACCTTACAATCCACCCCACACTCACTCCATCGGAGAGATTCGAATGGTTCGCTCCCTCACCTGTGTTTTCCTCTGGCTGGCGTGTTGCATGCCGCTGCTGGCCGAGGAGATTGATCTGACTGCAGCCAAACCACAAAACACGATACAAGACGTTTCGTTTGAAATGGAAGCGAACAACTCGGCCGCGAGTTTGTTTTCCGACCCCGGCGCGGGTTGCAGTTCCTGCGGCGCTGCTTCCTGCGGCAGCGCGCGAGGTTGTTCACACAACAACTGTTCGCATAGTTGTAAAGACTATCTGTTCGGCATCGTGGCGCCAACCGATCGCGGTTTCAGCGACTTCATCAGCCCGATGACCAACCCCGTGAATTTTGAAGACCCGCGCACGCTGACCGAAGCCCGCATGATTTACCTCCGCCAAAAAGTGCCGTTGGCGGCCGGCGGCGGCAGGGTGAACGTGTTTGCCGTGCAGATTCGCGCCGCCTTGAGTGATCGACTTTCAGTGATCGCGACCAAGGACGGTTTCGTCACGTCTTCAAATCCTTTGATCGACGATGGCTGGCTCGATGTGAACGCTGGTTTGAAATACAACCTGTACAAGGACTATAGCAAACAGCAAATCCTCAGCGTCGGCGCCACGATCGACATTCCGGTCGGCTCGACCCGTACGCTGCAAGGCAACGGCGACGGTGAATTTCACTTGTTCGCCACCGGCGGCGCCCAACTAGGCGACGACTGGCATGTGCTCAGCGCCAGCGGTTTTCGTTTGCCGGCCGACACTTCGGCGGAAAGCCAAATGTGGTACTGGTCGAATCATATTGATCGCTACCTGGGCGGCGGGTTCTACGTGTTGGCCGAAGCCAATTGGTACCACTGGATGAAATCAGGCCAAGTCGGGTTGCAGGGCGTTTCCGGCGGCGACTTGTTCAACTTCGGCTCGCGCGGCATTGCCGGCAACGATATCGTGACCGGTGCGATTGGCGTCAAATACAAACCCGCCTGCCGCGACATGGAAATCGGTGTGGCGTGGGAGGCGCCGTTGTCGAACAGAGAAGACATTCTCAACAACCGACTCACCGCCGACTGGATCATCCGCTACTAGCCAAGCCCGCGGAACTCCTGTGCGAACTAAAAGCCCGGCATTTCAAAAATGCCGGGCTTTTTCGCGTTTTAACCGGTTTGTAAGGTCTTCGCGACTGCCGCCAGTAGGTCGTGATGCAATGGGCCGTTGCTGACGATCACGCCGCGGTTTTTGCTGAGTTCCCGTCCTTGCGTGAAGTCGAGCGGTTGGCCGTGAATATCGGTCACGGCGCCGCCGGCTTCCTCCACGGTTAACAAGCCGGCGGCGTGATCCCAAATTTTTTCCCGGTAATCGGCCCGCGTCGGCAAACGCAAATAAATATCAGCCATGCCCAACGCCACGGCGGCATACTTTGCCTGGCTGTCGAGCCGAACCGGCGGGCGAGAAATTCCCAACTCTTGGGCGATCTGGGCGGAGACCGAATGCGCGCTATGGCCAGACTCCACTGATTCACAAAACCGGGCGTCCTGGCCATGGGTTGTTGCCGTTGTGGCCGCCGCCACGCCGCTGGACGAATTCGGCGGCGCGTCGATCCAATCGGCTTGGCAGCCCCGGCCGCGAATTGCCGTGAGCACGATTCCTTCCTGACCCGACGCGTCCGGCAACGACAATTTCGGGCAGGCCAGCGCCGCGACCGCTACTTGGCCGTCGATCACGAGCGCCAGGGCGACGGCATAATGTTCTTGTCGCAAAAAGCCCTTGGTGCCGTCGATCGGATCGAGCGTCCAGAATCGGTCGGCGTAATGCTCGTGGCCGCCGGCGTCGACCCAATCGCAAACATCCGCCGACGACGCGCCCGGCAAAATATCGCCCACATGCTGCGTGGTGCGTTCGAGCAATGCCGCATCGGCGCGGAGCGTTTGAGAATCTTCTTCAGCGATGATCGGGTCGTCGGGAAAACGCGAGCGAATTGCCCGGCAGATAAGAGCTTGGGCGCCGAAATCGGCAACCGTAACCGGACTCCGATCTTGCTTGTCGCGGGAGAGCGTCGAAGACGACGTTTGCACGGCGCGGCAAAGCTTCACGGCTTCGCGAACAGCGCGCGTGGCGGTTTGCAACTCATCCTGGAAAGCAGACGACACGGTATATTCCCAACGCTGGAGGGCGAAATGTAACAGGACGAAATGTGCCGCCACCAGAAGGAAAGGCAAGAGCAGGGCGGGAAATCTCCATTCCGGTGAATCGTGCAAAGCACAACGTATCTCAGTTTTTGTTGAGGGGAAAGCCGAGCCGGCCTAAATAGTGACACAATCGTCAAATATTGCTCCGTCTGAAATGTTCAAAGTTGGCGGCTCCCGTTGGTCGATACCGCATAGAAGCCCGCTGCAAACCCCTCCCACGGAAAAACCACTCCCAGGAGACATCGCTGATGTCCGCCACACCGAGCGTCGACGGCGCCATTCAAAGCGTTATTTCAGCCAAGCAGGCGTCGGTCAGCAACCAAATTGGGTACGCCGTGGCCTCAAAACAGTTGGACGCAACGAAGCAACAAGGCCAAGCTGCGATCGCCCTCTTGGAAACGGCGGCCCAACTCAGCAAGGCCGTGGGCAAAGGCGGACAGTTCGACGCACAGGGATGAAGCCGCCGCGGGAGCACACACTTTTCCATGACGAACGCCGTTTAGGCGCGGAACGCAATGCGCAGGCGGGCGCGGGCCTGGTTCACGGCTCGTTTGCGTTGCTCGAAGCGTTCGGGAGAATCGGCCGCTTGCCCTTGCGCCTCGGCCAGGCGCCGCTCTTCCTCGGCCACGTTTAATTCAGCGGCGGGAACGGCGGCTTCGGTCAGAATCGAGACAACATCATCCGCTATTTGAACAAAACCGCCGTCAATGTAATAGCGCGAGATATTGTCGCCCGTTTTCAGACGCAGCTCCCCCAAACCAAGGCGGCCAATCAATGGGCTATGGCCTACATCGACGCCCAATTCGCCGTCGAATAACGGCAAGGCGATGAAATCCGCCTCTTGTTCGAGGGCGGTCGTTTCCGGAGTGACAACAATACACTTAATGCTGGCCATGCGAACTCATACCTTGTGCGTTGGATAAAGATGTTTCAACGCGACGGGTGAAACGAAATCGAAACAAACAAAGCTCAACCTTTGGCCTTGGCTTTCATTTTCTTGGCGTTCTCTTCGGCTTGCTCGATCACGCCGACATACATGAAGGCGTCTTCGGGGAGGTGGTCCCACTTGCCGTCGCAAAGTTCTTCAAAGCTGCGAATCGTCTCTGAAAGTGGCGTGACTTCGCCCGGCTTGCCGGTAAACACTTCCGCCACCAAGAAGGGCTGCGACATAAACCGCTCAATCCGACGGGCCCGATGCACAATCATTTTATCATCTTCGCTGAGTTCATCGATGCCGAGAATCGCGATGATGTCTTGCAGTTCGCGGTAACGTTGCAGCGTGGTTTGCACGCGGCGGGCAATCGCGTAGTGGCGGTCGCCCACGTATTGAGGATCGAGAATTCGGCTACTCGACGACAAAGGATCGACGGCTGGGTAAATGCCCTTTTCCGAAATCGAACGCTCCAGGTAAATGAAGGCGTCGAGTTGGCTGAAGGCGGTGGCGGGCGCGGGGTCGGTGGGATCATCGGCCGGAACATAGACCGCCTGCACCGAAGTGATAGCGCCTTTATCGGTCGAGGTGATGCGTTCCTGCAAGGCGCCCATTTCGGTCGCCAGGGTCGGTTGGTAACCGACCGCCGAAGGCATCCGACCCAACAAAGCCGATACTTCACTACCGGCTTGCGAGAAACGGAAAATGTTGTCGACAAACAGCAGCGTGTCTTTTCCGGTGGTGTCGCGAAAATACTCGGCCATCGTCAAGGCGCTGAGCGCGACTCGCAGCCGGGCGCCCGGCGGTTCGTTCATCTGCCCGAACACCATGCACGTCTGCTCGATCACCTTGCGGCCGGTATCGCCGATATCGGTTTCCTGCATTTCCAGCCAGAGGTCGGTTCCTTCCCGCGTTCGCTCGCCCACGCCGGCAAACACGGAATAACCACCGTGCGAACTCGCGATACGAGCAATCAACTCCGTCAAAATAACCGTTTTTCCCAAACCGGCCCCGCCGAACAGACCGGCTTTGCCGCCGCGAACGAACGGGGTGAGCAGGTCGATCACCTTGATGCCGGTTTCAAATAGCTCGGTGCTGGTCGAGAGGTCTTTCACGGGCGGCGGGTCGCGATGGATCGACCACCGTTCTTTCGTATTGACGGGGCCGCGTCCGTCGACCGGCTCGCCCAGCAAGTTGAACACCCGGCCCAGCGTTTCCAAGCCGACCGGCACGCTCACCGGACCGCCGGTGTCGACGCATTCCAGTCCTCGGAGCATGCCCTCGGTGCCGCCCAAAGCCACGCAACGCACCCGACCGCCGCCCAAGTGCTGCTGCACTTCGCCGGTGAGGTCGAGCTTGACGCCCTTGTTATCGGAAACCACTTTGACCGCGTTATAAATTTCCGGCAGTTGCCCTTCGGGAAATTCCGCGTCGAACGTGGAGCCGATCACCTGAGTGATGTGACCAATTTTTTGTGTTGCCGTCGCCATAACTGACTTCTCGTGAAAGGTTGGCTATTTAGTTGGTATGGGAATACTGTTTTGTGTTGTGCTGAATCGGGCGCCGGGGCGAACCCCGCCGCCGCCGTTGCAACCGCTACGCCTCCAGGGCTTCCACGCCGCCGATGATCTCCATGATTTCGCCCGTGATTTGCGATTGCCGAGCCCGGTTGTATTGGCTCGAAAGGTCGTGGATCATGTCGTCTGCATTTTCCGTGGCCGACTTCATCGCCACCATGCGGGCAATTTGCTCGCTCACCGCCGCGTCGAGAAAACATTTGAAGAGTTTGACCTTGAAACTGGCCGGCACGACTTCCTCCAAAATGCTCTCCGCCGAAGGCAGGAATTCGTACATCGATTCGCCGGCCGATTGATTATTATCTGCATCGGCCGCCGGATCTGAATCGATGGCCAGAGCGCCTAGCGGAAGCAGCGTTTCCACCACCGCCACCTGCTTGGAACTACTGACAAACATCGTGTAGGCCACGTCGAGCCGGTCCAAACGGCCGTGTTTGTAATCTTCGAGATAACGGCTGGCAATGACTTCAACTTCGGCGAATGTGGGTTGGTCGTCGAAATGGGTGAAGCTGGCGTCGATCTCGATTCCAGTATGCCGAAAGCCGGTGATGCCGCGTTTGCCGGAAACCTCCAAGCCGACCGATTCCACTTCCGAGGTCAGTTTTGTCCAATGCTTGCGAGCCAGTCGCAGCACCGAACCGTTGTAACCGCCGCAGAGGCCGCGATTGGCCGTGAGCGTGAGCAGCTTCGCCTGCTTAACTTCCTCGCGATATTCCAGCAACGGATGCGTTACTTCCAGGCCGCTGTTGGCGAGGTCCGACACCAATTGCGTGATCTGACGCGTGTACGCCGAGGCGGCCGAGGCGCGGTCCATCGCTTTTTTGAAGCGGGCCGTGGCGATCAGCTCCATCGTTCGCGTGATCTTGCGAATGTTGCGAACCGCTTTGCGTCGTTTATCGAGTGCTCTGGCGTTTGCCATGCTGGATCAAGGGGTTTGGGTGCAGGGTGCGATTTCTTCAAGCGGGCGCTTCAGGCGCCGCCAACGGAGGGCGACCTCACGCCGAGGCGGATTCTTCCGAACTCTGTGTTTGGTACGTTTTGGCGAAGTCGGCCAAGGCTTTGTTGACTCCGGCTTTCACCTCGTCGGTCAGGTCTTTGACGTCGTTGAGTTGCTCCCAGACGTCTTTCTTCTCGGTGTGCATGTAGTTGAGGAAATCGGTCTCCCATTTGCGCACCTTGCTGACCTCGACTTTGTCGAGATGGCCGTTTGACGCGGCATAGATCATGAGCACTTGGTCGATCACATCCATCGGCGAATATTGCGGTTGCTTGAGCAACTCCACCATGCGGTAACCGCGGTCGAGTTTGGCCTGCGTGACGGCGTCGAGGTCGGTGCCTAGTTGGGCGAAGGCTTCCAGTTCGCGGAAAGAAGCCAAGTCGAGCCGCAAACCGCCGGCAACTTTCTTCATGGCCTTGACCTGCGCGGCGCCGCCCACCCGGGAGACGGAAATACCGGCGTTCATCGCCGGGCGAACGCCCGCGAAGAAGAGGTCGGGCTGGAGATAAATTTGGCCGTCGGTGATGGAAATTACGTTGGTGGGAATGTAGGCGGAAACTTCACCTTCCAGCGTTTCGATGATCGGCAGGGCCGTGATTGAGCCGCCGCCGAGTTCGTCCGACAGCTTCGAGGCCCGCTCCAACAGCCGGCTATGGCAGTAGAACACGTCGCCCGGAAAAGCTTCACGACCCGGCGGACGCCGCATCAATAACGACAACTCCCGGTAGGCGGTGGCTTGTTTGGAAAGATCGTCGTAAACGATCAACGCGTGCTCGCCCTTGTGCATGAAATACTCGGCCATCGCGGTGCCGGAATAGTGAGCGATGTATTGCATTGGCGCCGGTGCGCTGGAGCCGGCGGAAATGATCGTGGTGTACTCCATGGCGCCTTCCTGACGAAGCACCTCCACCACGCCCGCCACCGACGAATCTTTCTGGCCCACCGCCACGTAAAAACATTTCACGCCCGTGTTCTTCTGGTTCAGAATGGCGTCGATCGCGATCGCCGTTTTGCCGGTTTTTCGGTCGCCGATGATCAGCTCCCGCTGGCCGCGTCCCACGGGCGTCATGGCGTCGATCGCCTTGATGCCCGTTTGCAGCGGCTCGCAAACCGGCTGCCTGGCAGCCACGCCCGGCGCCATCGTTTCCACGGGACGACTATGCGGCGTTTCCACCGGACCCAGCCCATCGAGCGGATTACCCAATGCATCGACCCAACGCCCGATCATGCCTTCGCCCACCGGCACCGAGAGCAAACGGCCCAGCGACTTGACTTCATCGCCTTCGGCGATTTTCAGGTAGTCGCCCAAAATAATCACGCCGACGCTGTTTTCCTCCAGATTGAACGCCAGCCCGATCACGCCGCCGGGAAACTCGACCATTTCACCGGCCATCACGCCCGACAGGCCATGGATGCGAGCGATGCCATCGCCCACTTCCAGCACCGTGCCGACCTCGCGCACATCGATCTGAGATTCGTACTGCTCGATTTCCTGTTGGATGACCGAGGCGATTTCGTCCGCGTTGAATTTCATTCGAGCTTCTCACTCAGCAATTTTTAATTTGAGAGAATAAAGCGATCGCCCGCATCGCGAATGCGCTTTTGCGTATTTTCAAGTATGTTCTGTCGGAGGCGGACCAACTGATTGGCCAAGCTGCCATCGAACACGGTGTCGCCGACGCGGACCACCATGCCGCCGAGGATGTCGTCGTCGAGCTGCACGTCGAGCGCAATTTGACCGCCGACCGCCGCTTGCAGTTTTTGCTCCAGCTCCGCCAACGTCGACTCCGACATTGGCTCCACCACTTTGACCGAAACGGTCGTTTTTCCCAGTATTTCGTTTTGCAGCGCGCGAGCCGCTTGCGCCACGGCGCGAATGCAATCGAGCCGGCCATGCCGGCCGAGCACGCGAAGAAAAGTAAGCAGGTCGTTCGAGGCCCGGCCGGCAAACGCTTTTTACAGCAACTGCAACTTGATATCGTTGGCCAGCCGTGGTGTTTGCAGCAGGGCGTTGAACCGGGGCAGGGCGTCGAGCACGTCGGCCACCAACGACTCCAATTCCTCCACCACTGCTTCCACGTTGCCGGCTTTCGCCGCGGCGCCAAGCAGCGCCTTGGCGTAAACCGCGCCAAGGTGGAGGCGTTCGGAATCGAAGGATTCTTGTTGGGATGCGTTATCCGCCATGGGCCTAATGCAGTTTTTAGTTCTTACTGGGAATAGGGAGCTTTAGTTCTTGCTGGGAAACTGCTGGATCGCGTCGGCGATCAAGCGAGCGTGGTCGTCTTTATTCAATTCACGCCGCACAATTTGGCTGGCCAAGGCAACGGCGGTATCGGCGCTTCGCTGGGCCACTTCCTGCAGCGCCTCGTTTTTCGCATGCTGGATTTCCGAGATGGCGCGTTCTTTTTCTCGCTGCGCGACCTGCTGCGCTTCGGCGATGATTTCCTGTCGCTGGGCGTCTGCGTCGCGGCGGCCCTTATCCAACATTTGCCGCACTTCCTCCGCCGCGCCAGCCACTTGGGCCTGGTAACGCACCAATGTTTGTTGGGCTTCTTCGGCCAGCCGATTCGCTTCGGCAATCTGGTTGGCGATGCCTTGTTCGCGCGCATCCAACCCGGCGGCAATCGGACCCCAGGCGAACTTGCCCAAAATCGCCATCAACAACAGAAACACCACGGCTGAAAAAATAGCCAGATCCGACTTGAACTCCGCCGGGTCCGTCAGGCTGGCATCGGAATTGGCGTGCATCAAATCGTGAGGATCGGAATGCCCGCCGCCGTGAGCGTCGCCGCCGTGAGCGTCGCCGCCGTGAGCGTCGCCGCCGTGGCCTTCATCGCCGTGGCCTTCAGCTTCGCCATCATGCGATTCGTCATCATGCGATTCGTCATGATTCTCTGTCGCTTCCACCGTCGCGGCGGTTTCTTTTTCGCCCGATTCTTTTTCGTCATCGGCGCGCGCCGTGCTGGTGAACACCGCGGCGGCAATAATGAGAGCGGCAAAAAGAGCCGCCCCAAACGGTTTGTTCCGCGAAATTCTCACGTACACGACCTCAACCTCTCTGGCGGAAATACGAAAAATGCAAACGATGCTCGCCGCAGTGTTTTGAGCCCGCCATTCATGTTTTCACACGAGGCCAGGCTTTCCAGCCTAACGGAAACCCTCAAGCACTTCCCCGACAAGCAAGACGCCGTCCAGTCATGGCGAACTTAACTGGAGCAGATGTACAGGGCGTAGAACGTGAAACCTTCGATCAACGCCGCCGCAATAATCATCGCGACTTGAATACTGCCCGCAGCCTCGGGCTGGCGAGCCATGCCTTCCAAAGCGCTGCTGGCCAACTTGCCGATGCCGTACGCGGCGCCGATGACCGTCAGGCCAACGCCAAAATAACCGGTAAAGTTGACAGAGAAGCCTTCGCCCGTGCCTTGAGCCATCGCGGGCACGGCCATCAACAGCACGGCCACGAAACTGAAAACCGCCAATTTTGCAAACTTGATCACGAAACCATCCTCCTCGAAACGTTAGTTAAACAACTGACTTGGGTTCAATGTTCGCTTCGGCCGGCTCACTAATGTTTGTGAATCGCCGACCCGATGAACAATGCTGACAAAAACGTAAATACATACGCCTGTAGAAAGGCGACAAATAGCTCCAAACAACTGAATGCAGCCGACGCTAAAACCGAAACCGCTGCGGTCACACTCCACTGCACGGTGGTCATCTCGATGACGGCTTCCAGTGAAAACGCCATGCCCATGATGCCCAACAGCACCAAGTGGCCAGCCACCATGTTCGCCAACAGACGCACTCCCAACACCGCATGTTTCACACAAAGTCCGAATAGTTCGATCACCAAAATGAACAGCCGCAACGGGAGCGCGATCGCAATGTTCAAGGCGAAGCTGCCCAGATCGATATCGGGCATCAGATTCTTAAAGAAACCCAGTGGCCCCATCTTCCGCATGCCGGAAATCCAAACCGTGATGAAAATCGCGCCAGCTAAGGTTAAGGTCACGCCGAAGGAACTGGTCGGCGCGCCAAGCCACGGCAGCATTCCGAACAGATTACAGACCAGCACAAAGAAAAAGATCGTCCACAAAAGCGGCAGAAAGCGGTGGGCGTCGTGCTCGCCGACAGCCGGCCGCACCACGTCGTTACGAATATAGACAACAATCGCTTCCAGCATATTCCACAAGCGGCCTTTGGGCGCGGCGCCGCCGCGAATCTTATTACCTAACCAGCTAAACACCAGCACCAACACCAACGACGCCAACAGTTCCAAAATCATGAACTTCGAGATACAGAAACCGCTCTCGGCCTGATAGGCGTTGCGCAATGTTGCGCCGGGCAACTGCGGAATCAAGATTTTGCCGTCCAAGGCGTGGTTGTAACCTTCAATTTTCTCCGCCGACCACTTCCCAGGATACGCGTCCAGTCGATGAGCCGTATTCGATTTCACCGCCGCCCACGATTCTTGAAACGACTCGCTCTTCATCAGCGAAGCGAACCACTCTTGATGCGGGTCTTCCACTAGGAAGCTGGAAAACGGCCGGCCGAAGTTGGCGTGGTCGGCGTCTTTCCAATGAACGTATTCGTTTTTCAGTGTATTCCACTGGGGTAACTGGCCTTGCGGCACAATTTTCTCCAGGGAATGATAAATCTGCTCGGCTTCCCAGAGCTGATAGTCGGCGTCAAGCCGGACCCACCAATCGGGAAAGTCAGACATTGATTCTCTTTGCGAGCGCCACAACGATTTGGGCACCTCAAAATAGAAACTGTCCTTGATATGGAGAATGGAGTTTGCCATTCCTAACGCGCCCTCCCCAAATCAGCCCCGGGGGCAATCATACGAACCGACAAAACTGTTTCCACGGCGAGTATCCAGAGGTAGCAGGCAACCGTCATGCCGAATACGCCGGCCGCCGCCAGGTCGGGAAAGCGAGCATCAGCGATCAGTCCCAGTGCGAGCGGGGCGCCGGTGCGAAACAACATACTTAAGAGAAGCCCAGCCAAGGCCATTGGCGTTGAACGCGTTAGCGCCACGGCCAACAAGGCGGGAACAGCGCCTGCGGAACAGGCCCCCACCGCAAAGGCCGCCGCCAGCAAGCCAACGTTTCCGTGCGACGAAAGGCCGAAGGAGCCCATCGCCACGGCAGCCAACAACAGCGAGGCAAAAAGGCAGGCCAAGGCAGTCGGCAACGACAGAGGCGCCAGCGACGAAGACGCCACTGGTGTTCCACTGGATTTTGGTTGGTCAGTCAGTGTCTGCATCGTCCAGTGTCTGCGTCGTCCAGTGTCTGCGTCGTCCAGTGTCTGCGTCGTCCAGTGTCTGCGTCGTCATCGCGGGACCGACGGCTGAGGTCGCGAGCGGAAACCCTCGCAAACACAACCAAATGGCACAAACCAAAAGAGAAACCCAACACAACCCCAGGAAACAACAGAAATTCCATACCCCGCTCTTGGCCTAGCCATCGCCCTGCATATTGGGCCAGCGCCCAGTAACGGGGCGCCGCCATCTCGAACAAGACCGGCAAAAACCTTAGCCCCAGCACTGCCAGCGAACTCGCTGAGGGAGGGGGAATGGAGAGAGTGTCTCACGAGAAGGAAGGATCGTATGTTGTGGGGAACGTAAGGCCTTGCTATTTAATTGGTTGTGAGATACGCCCAACAGGGTTCAAAAGCGCCAATCGCCTTTGAAGGGTGTCAATCTATAGGAACTGAGTAGAACGGTCAACCGAGGCGGGCTCCTAAATTCGTGTTTTTTTTCACAATGTCATGGAAGCCCGTAAGTTATTGGCATGACATATCTTACGAACACTACAAAGTTCTCGTGGCGATCGGCTCACCGCCTGCGAATCGATTGCTCCGCCCGACACTTGGCGTCTCGCCAATGTCCGTCAAAACTTTGCGCGTTTTTTTAATGACGAGAATTCCAGTCATGCGAATGGTTTGCGTCGCACATCGCACTTTTGAAGCAGCCCTTCAGAGGGGGGTGCTTATTGCATTTAGGATGCAATTTGATTAGACTTAAAAGTGTTGATGCGAGCCGTGCGAACATTACAGGTTGTAATGATACTACAGAAGTCACAGCGGCCCCTGTCGGTGTTTCAATGGGATGCTCGACTATCCTGGCTTGTGTCGCACGCACCACGTTGGTTCTCGTCGCTCTGGGGGATCATGCCCGTTTTTTGGGCTTCGATCTGCTTTTAGAGCGGTCCAGCCTGAACCTCCAGTTTTCACACCTAAGAATCTTACAAGGCTAAGGACTGCCAAGTAAGCACGAAGTTGACGCTCCTCGTTAGGGATGGCGGCCTGCATCTGGGAGTGTTCGCGCGTAAATACTGGTAACTGCTTTGTTGGAGGACATAGGCCCTTGATTACTGCAGCTTCCCTTAAATCGCACACGAGCAAGGATCTTGCCCGAATGGCGAAAGATCGCGGCATTCGCGGCTGGCATTCGATGCGAAAAGACCAACTCGTTCGAGCATTGGTTCGGTTGGCGAAAAAGAAGGCCGAATCGTCGGCGACTTCAAAACTGCGCAGTTCAAAACTGAACGGTTCAAAGCCGAGGAGCGGTGCGAAGGCGAGGAGCGGTGCGAAGGCGTCGAAAACGCGTTCGTCCAAAACAGCTGCTTCTTCCCTAAAAGGCGCAGTTGCAAGAAGGACGACCACCCCTGCGGGCGCTCGCCGCAGAAATGGTAAGAGTATGGCCAAAGGCAGTGTGGCCAAAGGCAGTGTGGCCAAAGGCAAGGCCAAGTCGACCAAAACGGTGAAGTCGGCCAGAGTGACTGGACGCATTCGCCGAGCGAACGAAGCTCGTGAACAACAGCGAGACATTGCCGGCGTGAACGGCGGCGCCAAGAACGGCAAAGCCGGCCAAGGCAAGCTCGATCCGCAAAAAGACCGCATCGTGTTGCTGGTCCGAGATTCGTACTGGCTTCAGGCCAGTTGGGAAATCACGCGGCAGGGCGTCTTGCGAGCGCAAGCGGCCATGGCGGAACACTGGCACTCAGCGCGGCCGATATTGCGGGTTGTTGAGGTCGACCGCTCAACCGCCACCGGCGCCTCAGAGCAGATTATTCGCGATATCGACATCCATGGCGGCGTGAACGACTGGTTCATTGACGTGCCTTCGCCGCCTCAGGGTTTTCGAGTCGATATTGGCTATTTGTCGACGACGGGGAAATTTCAAGCCTTGGCGCGAAGCAACTCCGTAACCACGCCCCCGCCGGGGAGCTGCCACGCCCTCGACCATAACTGGTTGGACGTGGCCGACAATTACGAGAGAATTTATGCGTTAAGCGGCGGGCATGAAAGCGAAGGCGGCGACCTCCAAGATGTGTTTGAAGAACGGCTGCGCCGGCCGATGGGCACGCCCATGGCCGCGCGTTTTGGCGTCGGCGCCGAGCGCGTACTCAATCGAGACCGCAAATTCGGTTTTGAAGTCGACGCCGAAATGATCATTTTCGGCACCACCAATCCTAGCGGTCGCGTTACCCTGGCTGGCGAACCGGTAAAAGTTCGGCCCGACGGCAGCTTCACGGTGCGTGTCGCCTTGCCCAACAAGCGGCAGGTGATTCCCGTTGTGGCTGCTAGTTCCGATGGCATTGAACAACGCACTACCGTGTTGGCGGTTGAACGCAATACCAAGGTCATGGAAACCGTGATCCACGATCCCAACGCTTAGCATGTGCGAGATTTATCAAACTAAACTAAAAGCCCGGCATTTCTAAAATGCCGGGCTTTTCCGTGCAACAACGGGTCCTTGCAACAACGGGCGCCTTATCATTCCGCAGCGCCGGTGCGTCGGCATTAGATCCCCACTTTGAGTTACGGCAAGATGAACCACGCTGAATCGGAACTTGATTTCGCGCTTGAGCAAAAAACGTCGCAACTGCTGGCGATGATGCGCTCGTTCGAGTTTTGCGTGGTGGCGTTTTCCGCCGGCGTCGATAGCACCGTGGTGGCCCAGGCGGCTCAAATTTCGCTCGGCCAGCGTGCGCTGGCGGCTACGGGAGTAAGCCCCAGTTTGGCGGAAGGCGAACTCCAGGAAGCCCGGCGTTTGGCCGACCAAATCGGCATTCAGCACGTGATCGTGGAAACGAATGAGTTCGCCAAACCGGCCTATCTTCGCAATGCCGCCGACCGCTGCTACCACTGCAAGAGCGAACTGTACGCACTGCTGGAAACGCTCTGCGAGCAGCACCCAACCAAAATCATCGTTAACGGCGCCAACCAAGACGACCACAACGACTATCGCCCCGGAATGAAAGCCGCCCGCGAGCGCCGCGTGCGTAGCCCGTTGGTCGAATGTGGATTCACCAAGGACGACGTCCGCCGGTTGGCGAAGCATTGGAATTTGCCGGTTTGGAATAAGCCGGCGTCGCCCTGCCTTTCGAGCCGAATCGCTTATGGCGAGGAAGTGACCCCCGCACGGCTGAGCATGGTCGACCGCGCGGAGCAGTTGCTGCGCGCGCTCGGTTTTTCGCCGGTTCGCGTCCGATACCATCCCGGCGACATGGCCAGGATCGAAATTCCCGCTGAAATGCTGGTGAAAGTCACGGCGCCCGGCGTGCGGGAGCAGATTCTCAGCCAGTTCCAAAACCTAGGCTTCCGCTTCGTGACACTCGATTTAGCGGGCTTCCAGTCGGGCAGCCTCAATGCGCTGCTGTCGCCGGAAACCCTGGAATTGGTCGAACTCAAACCTGGCTAGGCGTTGGGGCGCCCCGCGTTACCTACTCTCGTCTCCCGTTTGTAACGTCGAATGTAGATCAACGAATTGAGGCCTAGTCCAATCAAAAGCACTCCAGCGACGTCTGGGTCCTCAAGTACGGCTGACACCGATTTGCTAAGCCTGGAAACTAATAAGCACCCTACTCCAAGGAATATCTGCAAGTAGATCCCATGTGCGATTTTAGTGAACGCTCGGTTCTCATTCCGCGTTTCGGTGTTCCGTGAGTTGGGAGAGTGATTCGGTTCCATCGAGCTTTCCTTAAATCGAAACATGTCAGTTTGGGGCCAGTTCAGTTTAACGCTTCTTTGGCCCGCCAGGTAATCGCAACGTTGCTTCAAACCCGAGTTTACTAGCGGTTTTCTCAATCCACTCCGCCACCCCGCCAAAGTGCATTCCCACACTCCCAGACCTCCCGCCGGCTTGACCAGGGGACGGCCAGAGCCTACGCTAGTATGCTCATCTCTAATGCTACTCCGCCGTTAGTATTAGGCGATTTGATAACGTCGTCTATTGTGTGCTGACGAAACGCCAGCGGCAACATGCCGATTCCGTGAGGAATCCGCCATACGCCGGCCAGCGAGAGCAGCGACAAAATAGACATCCCGGTTTAGAGATATCCACCGGTTCAGGCCCAGACAATGCACGTAAAATCATTGAAAGTCTTCTGCGATATTGTTGGCCGGCGAAGCTTTTCGCGCGCCGCCGATGAGAATGGTATGTCGCAGTCGGGCGCCAGCCAGATGGTCCATCATTTGGAAGAGTGTTTGGGCGTGAAACTGATCGACCGCTCCAAGCGGCCTTTCGTGCTGACGCCCGAAGGTGAAATCTATTACGAAGGCTGCCGCAAACTGGTGCAACGCTATTATGCGCTGGAGGAAGTGGTTCGAACGCACCACAAGGAAGTTGTGGGCCGCGTGAGCGTGGCCTGTATTTATTCGGTGGGGCTGAGCCACATCGATCAATTCGTGAAGCGGTTCCAGCAGACGTATCCTCAGGCCGATGTTCGCGTCGAATACCGGCACCCTGATAAAGTGGTGCAGCGGGTTGAAAGCGATCAAGTCGATCTCGGCTTGGTCAGTTACCCGAAACCGACGCGGCGTCTAGACGCCTTGCCCTGGCGCGATGAAGCGATGCTGCTTGTCTGTTCGCCGCAACATGCGTTGGCGGAGCGTCAAACCGTTTCCCTAGCGGAACTGCAAGGACAGAAGTTCGTGGCCTTCGACGCCGACCTGAAGATTCGCCGGGCCATTGACCGCGCGCTGGCGGCCGAACAGGCGGAGCCGAAAATCGCCTTGGAATTCGACAATATCGAGTCGATCAAGCGGGCCGTGGAAATCAATGCGGGAGTCAGCATACTGCCCGCGCCGACGGTCGTTTGCGAGCGGGAATCGGGAGCGATTCGCGCCATTCCGTTGGCGGAAACAGCGTTGGTGCGGCCGTTGGGTATCGTTTTTCGGCGTGGAAAAGAGCTGGGCGAAACCGCGCTGCGATTCATTGACATGTTGCAATCTGAGGGCCAGCCGCCCCCGTGCGAATGGGATTTACCGCCGGCGGTCGCGGCTTCTGGCGGGACAAGCACATCGCCCCACCCACAAGACAAAACAAGCACTTGAAGACGAGAGTAGAAGTACATGACCGTGAATAAAAACGACCTCCACGATGCCTGGGGACGGCCGCGCCGGCAAGGCCTTTACGACCCGACTCACGAAAAAGACAGCTGCGGCGTGGGCTTTGTGGCGCATATCAAGGGACAGCGCAGCCATCAGATCATCGTCGATGCCGACCACATCCTCCGCCGCATGGACCACCGCGGCGCCTGTGGTTGCGAAAAGAACACCGGCGACGGCTCCGGCATCCTCACCGCATTGCCGCACGCGTTCCTTCGCAACGTGGCCAAGGAAGACCTGCACGCCGACCTTCCCCAACCGGGGCATTACGGCGTGGGCATCGTGTTTTTGCCCACGATGGAAGAAGAACGCCAGCAATGCAAGGCGGCGGTCGAAAAACTGATCCAGGAAGAAGGGCAGCGTCTGCTCGGTTGGCGCACGGTGCCAACCTGCGCGAAAGCGGCTGATATCGGCCCCACGGCGCGCGACTGCGAACCCAAAATGGAGCAGCTTTTTGTCGCCGCCGCCGACCACCTGGAAGGCGACGCCTTCGAACGCAAACTGTATATGATTCGCAAACGGGCCAGCCGCCTGCTGCGGCATGAGAGTTCGCTCCGGCAAGCCGAAATGTTTTACATTTGCAGCCTCTCGACCAAGGTCATTATCTACAAGGGGATGCTCACGCCCGATCAGGTAATGCCCTATTTCCCCGACCTCAACGATGACACGTACACCAGCCATTTGGCCATGGTGCATTCACGTTTTTCCACCAACACTTTTCCCAGTTGGGACCGTGCGCAGCCGTTCCGCTTCATGAGCCATAACGGCGAAATCAATACGTTGCGCGGCAACATCAATTGGATGCGGGCGCGTGAAGGCGTGGCCGCCAGCCCGCTCTTTGGCGACGACCTCAGCAAGCTGTTTCCGATCATGGAGGCCGACACCTCCGACTCCGGCGGTTTCGACAACGCCTTGGAATTCTTGCTCATGAGTGGCCGCACGTTGCAGGAATCGGTCATGATGATGATTCCCGAAGCCTGGCAAAAACATGAGTCGATGCCCGAAAACAAGCGGGCGTTCTACGAATACCATTCCTCCTTCATGGAGCCCTGGGACGGCCCCGCTTCGGTCGTTTTTACCGATGGCCACTACATTGGCGCCGTGCTCGACCGCAACGGTTTGCGGCCCAGCCGGTATTACATCACCCACGACGACCGCGTGATCATGGCCAGCGAAGTCGGCGTCTTGCCGGTCGACCCTGCCAACGTCAAGGAGAAAGGCCGCTTGCAGCCGGGGCGTATGTTCCTGGTCGACTTTGAACAGGGGCGGCTGATTCCCGATGAAGAAGTCAAAAAAGTGTTTTCAGACCAACGCCCGTACGGCGAATGGCTGCGCAACCAGCGCATTCGACTCTCCGACCTCAGCCCCAACCAGGAGCCGCATGGCTTTTATCCTGAAACGCTGCTGCCGCGCATGCAAGCTTTCGGCTACACGCTGGAAACCATGCAGTTCATGCTGATACCGCTGGTCGAGCAATTGCGCGATCCGGTCGGTTCGATGGGCAACGATTCCGCCCTGGCATGCCTATCGGATAAGCCGCGTCTGATCTACGACTACTTCAAGCAACTCTTCGCCCAAGTGACCAACCCCGCCATCGATTCGATCCGGGAAGAAGTGATCATGTCGCTGGAGTGCTATATTGGGCCGGAAGGCAACTTGTTGGAAACCGTCGAGACCGACTGCCACCGCCTGTTGGTGCCGCACCCCATTTTGTGCAATGAGGAGTTGGCGGCGCTGCAGCATGTCGACCATCGCGGCTGGCGCGCGAAAACGGTTGACATCACGTTCCCGGTTTCGGAGGGCGCCGCCGGACTCACCGCCGCGCTCGACCGCATCTGCCGGGAGTCGGAATCGGCGATCGAAGAAGGCTTCAGCATTGTTGTTTTGTCGGACCGAAACATCAGCGCCGAGCGCGCCCCGGTTAGTGCGCTATTGGCTTGCGGCGCGGTGCATCATCACTTGGTGCAACGGGCCCAGCGAACGCGGTTGGGGTTGGTCATCGAAACCGGCGAAGCCCGCGAGGTGCATCATCATTGCCTGCTGATAGGTTACGGCGCCGACGCCATCAATCCTTACTTGGCCTTCGAGGCGTTGTGGCAAGCCCGGCTCGAAGGGCGTCTGCCCAAGGAACTGCGCGACGACGACAAAATCGTGGCTGCTTATCGCAAGGGCAGCGCCAAGGGCATTCTCAAGGTGATGGCCAAGATGGGCATCTCGACATTGCAATCGTACAAGGGCGCCCAAATTTTCGAGGCGGTCGGCCTGAAAGACGAAGTCATCGACCGCTGCTTTTGCGGCGCGCCGAGCCGCGTGCAAGGTGTTGATTTCAAGATTCTGGCGGAAGAAATTTTACGCCGCCATGCACTGGGTTATCCGGCCAAACCGACGCAGCAGTTGCCGTCGTTGCCCAACCTGGGCGAATTCCATTGGCGCGCCGAAGGCGAACGTCATGCTTGGAACCCTGTCGCGATTGCTCAAATTCAAGACGCCGCCCGCAACAACAACCAGGAAAGTTACCAACGCTTCGCCGCTGAAATGAACACTACCGCTCGCGAGAGTTTCACGCTTCGCGGCCTGCTGAAACTTCGCACCGCCGCCAACGGCGCTGCGGTCGATATCGAGGAAGTGGAGCCGGCGGCGGAGATCGTCAAACGGTTCTGCACCGGCGCCATGAGTTTCGGTTCGATATCCGCTGAATCGCACGAAACCCTGGCCATCGCCATGAACCGCATGGGTGGCAAGAGCAATACCGGCGAAGGCGGCGAAGATTCCGCCCGTTTCACGCCGCTGCCCAACGGCGATTCCAAACGTTCGGCCATCAAGCAGGTGGCCTCTGGGCGGTTCGGCGTCACGATTTGGTATCTTTCCAACGCTGACGAATTGCAGATCAAAATTTCCCAAGGGGCCAAGCCGGGCGAAGGCGGTGAATTGCCGGGCCGCAAGGTCGACGAAAATATCGCCCGCATTCGGCACTCCACGCCGGGCGTGGGATTGATCAGCCCGCCGCCGCACCACGACATTTACTCCATCGAAGATTTGGCGCAGTTGATTCACGATTTGAAAAATGCCAATCCCTCGGCCCGGGTGAGTGTGAAACTTGTCTCGGAAGTGGGCGTGGGAACCGTCGCTTCGGGAGTGGCCAAGGCGCACGCCGACCACATCCTCATTTCCGGCGATACCGGCGGAACCGGCGCCTCGCCCTTAACCAGCATCAAACACGCCGGCCTGCCCTGGGAATTGGGGATCGCCGAAACGCACCAAACGCTGGTGCTCAACAACCTCCGCAGCCGCGTCGTGTTGCAGACCGATGGCGGTTTGCGAACCGGGCGCGATGTGGTGGTGGCGGCGCTGTTGGGCGCCGAGGAATTCGGTTTTTCCACCGCGCCGCTGATCACGCTGGGCTGCATCATGATGCGGAAATGCCATTTGAACACCTGCCCGGTGGGCATCGCCACGCAAGACCCCGAACTGCGGAAGAAATTCAAGGGCAAGCCGGAGCATGTGGTCAACTATCTGTTCATGGTGGCCGAAGAGGCTCGCCAAATCATGGCTGATATGGGCTTCCGCACGATCGACGAAATGATCGGCCGGGCCGACGCCTTCGAAACGTACGACGCCATCGAACACTGGAAGTCGGACGGCCTCGACCTTTCCCCCATTCTCGCACCCGCCCAAAAGCCGCATGCCGATGTGGAAGTGCGTTGCACGCAAAAGCAAGATCATGGCTTGGAAAAATCGCTCGACCACACCGAACTGCTCAAGCGGGCCCAACCGGCTCTGGAGAACGGTGAAAGCGTCAGCATCGAACTGCCGATCATCAACACCGATCGCACGGTTGGCGCCACGTTGAGCCACCACTTGGTGAAAAAATGGGGCGAAGAGGGCCTGCCCGAAGACACGATCAACATCCGTTTTACCGGTTCCGCCGGCCAGAGTTTCGGCGCCTTTCTGGCCCGGGGCGTGAGCCTGGAGTTGGAAGGCGACGCCAACGATTATGTGGGCAAGGGGCTTTCCGGCGGGAATATCACGATCTACCCGCCGCTCAATAGTACGTTTACGCCCGAAGATAATATCCTCGTCGGCAATGTGGTGCTGTATGGCGCCACGGGGGGAAAGGCCTTCTTCCGGGGCCGCGCCGCGGAACGGTTTTGTGTCCGAAATAGCGGCGCCCGCACCGTGATTGAGGGCGTGGGCGATCACGGCTGTGAATACATGACCGGCGGCCGCGTGGTCATACTGGGCCCCACCGGCCGCAACTTCGCGGCGGGTATGTCGGGCGGCGTCGCCTATATTTACGATCCCCAAGATGAATTCCTTGATCGCTGCAATCTGGGCATGGTGGCCTTGGAGAAAGTGGTCGACTTGGCCGATATCGCGGAATTGCAAGATTTGATCGAGCAGCACCGGAAGCACACTAACTCAACCGTCGCGAAAGATATTCTGGCCGACTGGTCGGAATCGCTGGGGAAATTTATCAAGGTCATGCCGGTCGACTACAAACGCGTGTTGGCGGAGCAACAGGCCCGCGAAAGCCAACTGAAGAAGTGAGCCCGCGAGGGAATTCATAACCGACAAACATTCACGAGCGGCGCCCGCCAAGGAGCCAATAATATTCATGGGTAAACCTACTGGTTTTAAGGAATTCGAACGCAAGGAAGTTCCCTACCGGAACGCCAAAATGCGTTTGCAAGATTTCAACGAAATTTACACCCCTTCGGCCGAAGAACCCCTGCGCACGCAGGGCGCACGCTGCATGGACTGCGGCGTTCCGTTTTGCCAGTCGGGCACGGGCTGCCCGGTCGAGAACCTGATTCCCGAATGGAACGACCTCATCTACCGTGGGCGTTGGCGCGAAGCGCTCGACCGTCTGCACAAAACGAATAACTTTCCGGAATTCACCGGCCGCGTTTGCCCGGCGCCGTGCGAAGGCGCCTGTGTGTTGGGGGTGACCGAACCGCCCGTGACGATCAAAAATATCGAGAACGCGATCATCGACCGCGGCTTCCTCGAAGGTTGGGTGGAAGCCGCCCCGCCGGCCACGCGCAGCGGAAAACGCGTGGCGATTGTCGGTTCGGGGCCCGCCGGTTTGGCGGCGGCCGCGCAGCTCAACGCGGTCGGACACCAGATTACCGTTTACGAGCGGGCCGACCGCATCGGCGGTTTGCTGATGTATGGCATTCCTAACATGAAGCTCGACAAAACAATTGTCGAGCGGCGCGTCCAACTACTGCGTGATGAGGGCGTCAAGTTCATCACGGGCGCCAATGTCGGCCAGGATATTGATCCGCTGGAACTCCGCGAGCAGAACGACGCTCTGCTGCTGGCCACCGGCGCCACCGTTCCGAGGAACCTGCCGATTCCCGGCCGTGAGTTGAAGGGCGTGCATTTCGCCATGGAATTTCTCACCGCCAACACCAAGAGCCTGCTCGATAGCAAGCTGGCCGATGGCCGCTTTATTTCGGCCAAGGGAAAAGATGTCGTCGTGATTGGCGGCGGCGACACCGGCGCCGATTGCATCGGCACGTCGCTACGGCATGGCTGCAAGAGCGTGGTCAACTTTGAACTTCTGCCCCAGCCGCCGGCGCAGCGCGCGTCCGATAACCCCTGGCCCCAATGGCCGCGCGTTTATCGTATCGATTACAGCCACCGCGAATGCATCGACACGTTCGGCCAAGATCCTCGCCAGTATTGCATTCTCTCGAAGGAGTTTCTCGACGACGGCGCCGGTAATTTGCAGGGCGTGCGAACGGTGGAGGTTGAATGGACCAAAGACGAAACCGGCCGCTGGAGCAATACCGAGAAGCCGGGGTCTGAGAAAATTTGGAAAGCCGACCTGGCCTTCCTCTCAATGGGTTTTCTGGGTCCTGAACAAACCGTTTCCGACAAGCTGGAAATTTCGTACGATGCACGCGGCAATTACGAAGCCCAGTACGGCCGTTTCGCCACCAACGTGGAGGGCGTGTTCGCCGCCGGCGATTGCCGCCGCGGGCAATCGCTGGTCGTCTGGGCAATCAACGAAGGCCGCGGCGCGGCGCGTGTGGTTGATCAATACCTGATGGGCGAAAGCGTGCTCCCGGCGCCGGGCGTCAGCATGGGAACAGCGCTGGCGGGGGCGTGACTGGCAGTGAGGCGGCGCGCCGTTGGAGTTCATGCTTTAGCATGTTTTCTTCGCGTACACGCCAACTTCAAGCCTCCACGTAGGCCGCCAATTCGCTGCGGCCCAGCAGGCCATCGTGCAAGGCGGAAGCCACCAACACGCCGCCACAGCCAACGCGCGAAAGCTTTTGCAGATCGGCCGCGCCGCGCACGCCGCCGCCCGCAATGAACTCGACGCGGGAATGCTTCGAAATCAGCCGTTTGAGCAGCCCCTCGGTTCCAAAACCCTGGTTCACGCCGACATCGGCCAAATCGAGAACGATCATTTTTTGCAGTCCCTGGGCAAGCACTTCGTCGGCAATGGTTTCGGCCGAAGCTTCCCGCCACTGTGGGATTTGGGTCAGGGGAATGCCATGGCGAAGGTCGAGGCTGAACACGATCTGTTGCGGGTCGGTTTCAGAGAACAGGTCGGGCAACACGGCGGCGGCGGGCAGCGATTCCAGTCCGACCACCAACCGGTGGGCCGGCGGTTGCTGTTGGGAGGCGGAAAGCCCTTTTAGGAAATTCGCCATTTTCACAGCTTGCGCCGCCGATGCTAAGCCCGCGTCGATCCAGAGGGCGAGCCCGGTTTGGGCCGCTTCTTCAAACAGATTCCAATGCGGTTCGTTTCCAGCGATGGCGTCCAGGTCGGCGATGTAACAATGGCGCAATCCTAATTGCTGGCGAAACGCCCGGCAGACCGTTCGCACGCTGACCGCGTTGGTCAAGGAAGTGGTCAAAGGTCGATAGGCCCCCCGCTCGCCCGCCACGCCGCGCACGACGACGCCTTTTTGTATATCAAGCACTCCAACAATGCGCATCAGGCGTGAGTCTCGCGGGGAGCGGTGGTTTGGAGG
Organism: Planctomycetota bacterium; assembly: GCA_024276655.1. Taxonomy (GTDB): domain Bacteria; phylum Planctomycetota; class Planctomycetia; order Pirellulales; family Pirellulaceae; genus SZUA-33. The sequence goes on along the minus strand of JAJRWU010000039.1, from coordinate 9,178 downwards.
CAGTGTGTCTGGCGACTACGCATCTTCCGGCGGCGACTCAAAATCGAATTCCTTGAACTTGAGCGCATGCCGCAAAGGTTCGATGCGCAAAACGACCTCGCCGTTCTGAAAAATTCTCACTGTTCCGTTCGACTCGCTGACCGCAATCGCGACGGCCTTGGTGTGCTTGCTGATCGCCGCCGCCGCCCAATGCCGGGAGCCCAAGCCTTGCGAAATAGTGAGTTCGACGGGCGGCGAGTCAAGAATCCGACAAGCGGCTTCCAGCGTGCCGTCGGCGGCCACGATAAAGGCCCCGTCCATCTGGGCGATTTCCTTAATTTGTTCGCGGACGCGTCGATCGCGCAGATTCCGGTCCTTGCGGCTGTACCCCTTAACAGGATCCCACACGGCGGCGTGGCTGAGCGTGAGTGCTTTTCGTGAATCGCCGACCACGAACAACGTGCCAACCGCCTTGCCTTCGCGGCCTTCGCGGCCGATATCGACCGCCAGATCAACCACCGTTTTGAGCGTATCGAGCGGCACGATGGTTTTGAGTTGCCGCAGATCGCGAACGGTCAAACGGCCGAGGTGTTCGTCGAGCCGGATGAAACTCAGCGAATCAATTTTCCCCGCATCAAAGGCGCTGTAAACCGCCACGACCGTTGAGCCGCGCGCCAGTAGCTCCAAAGCCACGCTCTCCAGAAGGGCTTGGGCTAGTTTATCGAACACCGGCATGTGGGGCACGTCGAGAACGACCGGCGCCAGACCGTGGGTTTCGGCGCCGTCCAATTCGTCGGTGGCGTCGGCCACGACGAGAATCTTCTTTTCTCCGCCTCGCCGGCGCAGCTCTTCCCAGTTGGAAGGGCCATCGAGTAACACCAGCAAGCCATCGGCTTCGGTAACGTCAGCCAGCCGGACGGCAAGATCGTAGATTCCCGCAAACTGCTCGTTAAATCGCTGAGGCTTCATCCAGAGAGGGCCAACTGCGGGAGGAAGAAGAAGTGGAGACGACGTACCGGCCCATCATATGAAATTCCCAGCGCGAAATCAAGAACCGGCGGCGCGAAACTCGCGTCGTTCTTTTTCAATTTCTGTCAATCGACCTGCAAACCAACCAGTTCGAGCAGACCGGCGTTTTTCCCGGAAGCCCGCACGCCAAACAGACGCCCCGAAAGAGTGAACAGCGTTTGTAGATGCGCGTCGTCCGACCTCGCCACGGCGGCCACGCCCTGGCTGGCGCCGGAGTTGGCGTCGAACCATTCGAGGCGAGTTTCCTCGCCGGTGTTCGTCACGATCGCCACGGCGCTCCAAGCGGGCGCCAACAAAACAATCGCTCGCTCAGCCACGCGCCGCCGCCAAAGGGCGCCGCCGGTGTTTTGGTTCAGGGCGTGTATTGAGAACCTCTCGCGAACGAGCAGCGTCTGGCCTAGCTTGCTGGGGGCGGCCGATAGTTCGGGGAATACGCGTCGCCACAGCAGGGCGCCGGTGTTTTGGTGAACACAACAAATCTCAGGCGAGCCGGGTTGGGAAACCATGAAATGCTCGCTCCCCCGCGCGCCGGAGTAAGGAACAATCGCCACGCCCCGGCGCCAGCTTTCGGCGTCTTCGGGCGGCGCCATGAACTGCCGACGAACCCACAGCAGCCGCCCTTCGGTTTCCCAGCCAATGAGGCAGCCGCCAACCGCCGCCAAAAAACCACTCGGCGTGCGAACCAGCCCGGCGGCCAGTCGTCGAAGGGGGGCGGCTCGTAGGTCGAGCAATTTGTGTTGTGCAACCACCGCTCCGGAATCGCGGTCCCAGTGGGTGGCGAACAGTTCGACGCCATCGGCGGGCGCCGATTTCGCCGTGACGCCGATCACCTGGTTTTCCACCACGACAGGATCAGAAACCAGTTGGTGGTCGGGCGAGCTTTCCGAAACCCAGGCGATTTTCCCCGACGCCATTTCGTAGGCCGCCAGCAACACGCCCTGGCGGCCTTGCCGACGAATGAACACCGCCGAACCAGATACCGCCGGCGTGGCCGCCAACAGATTCTCCGCCGACTTTTCGCCCGCTGCGGCGAAGGTTTGGTCCGCCCAAACCAGCCGATTGTTTTGAATATTGAACGCCGCCAATCCGTAAGGACTGGAAAGCAGGGCGCCGCGTTCTGTTTGATCGAAAAACTGCGTCACTCGAAGGCGCGTCGCGGCAGGTGAGCGAGGTTGATTTGTCTCTGGTTTCGGCGCGGCCAAGGCTAACGGCCCCAGCGATTGGAGCCTGAACCGCCGTGCGGCGAAGCGTTTTTTTCGCGTGGGCGGAGTAGGCTCTGTTTTCTCCAAGTGGGGAAAAGTTCGGCGTCTGACATGCTCCGCGATGGCGTCGAACTGTTGCTGGGAAAACGGCTTCCCGCCAAAACGAACGGGCGCCGAAAGGGCCAGTGGGGCGCCATCGCGCGGGGGCTCTGCTTCCAAATAGGCGCCGGCTAATTGAAGACGCGCCAAAAGATCGTCCGACCCCGCCGCGGGAACGCCCGTCGCCATGTTTCGCGGCAGCGCGCTGCGATAATGAGCACGCGCTTGCGCGAACGCGCCGCGGCTGAGGGCGTAGTCTCCCAACCAGCGCTGGGCTCGTTTGGCGGCGGGAGTCGATTCGAATTGCGCCGCGAGGTCGTTCAGACGCCGGGCGTCGCTGTCTTGCATGGCTTGACGCACTTGCAGCAGGGCCACGTCGGCCGCTTCCCGCTGGAACGCCTTTCGCAGCGATTCGTTGCTCCGCAGCAGAGAGGGCGTCAGCACCAGCGGCGAGACAAACAGGCCCTCTTCGCGAGGCGCCAGGCCCAAGGGCCGGGAAAAATCGAGCGCCGCGATGCGCCGCGCCGCCGCCAAAACCGACTTACTCGCCAGCAGGGAATCGAGATCGGCGGCAATATCGTAGGCGCGGCGGTCGATCGGTATATTTCCAGGATGCCGCCACCGCTCGGGGAACCGTTTTTCACTTTTTTCGGCGGGCGCATTCTGTTCACGCCGCGCCCCCAATTCGCGCAGCGACGCCGCCTCCGCCCAAGACTGAATCGCGACGCGCTCCTCCAGGTGGAAAAAACGAAATTGCCGACTCGAGCCCGACACATCTTCCCATTCGCCGGCCGCGGCGCTGGCCAACAGTTCGGCGCGCATGAGGTCTTCACCGCCCAGCAGGACGACGCGCCGAGTTAGTAGGGGAGTGGTCATGAGTGCGTGGCGAATGAACGAAAAAGGTTTCGGCTGGCCCGCCTCCAGCACGCCGCGGCCCACGCGATGGTAACGGTCGAGCAGCGCCTGCAATTGGCCTCGTTGGTTGAAATCGGTAAGCAACGCTGCTTCGGCCAACACTTTAAGGCGTTGCTCGGCGGCGAGCCTCCGTTGGGTCGACTCGAGCAGGGCGTCGAGCAGCGCGTGGCCCAGCCTCGACTCACAGCCACCGGAAAGCGAGGCCAATATGGAAGCGCGTAGCCACTGGGTTTCTTCGATTTCCGCCGGCCGTTGCGCGAGCACTTGGCGTTTCCATTGAGGGAAGTCGTCGGCGTCAACTCTTCTCGCTTTTTCTCGTACGTCTTTCCCGACCAACCGTTTGAGGTTCGGCAGTTCGCGCAGCGCGAGCCGATCGAGCTGGATGCCGCAGCCCGATTTTCCCAGGGAGCAGTGCAGCCCGATCCAGCCGATGCGGCCGGATATTTTGGCCGCTCCCAACTCCCCCCAATGTTGGCCATCGACTCCCAGCCAGCATTTCATCACGCCGCAAGCGAAAACCAGCCGCAGCCACGCGCGCTGGCCCACCAAGGGAGCAGGCGCCTTTTCGGTAAGCGGAAACGTTTGGTGCAGCCGCCGGTCGCGAGGACTGACAATCGCGGCGCCCAGTCCGCCGCCACGATCATTCTCCTGGAAGCGAATGAGCAACTGCGGTTCTGCCGAACTGGCGCCCAAGCACACGCCGCCGCCCGCCGTGAAATGCGAAAGGGCGAGCACGACTTCGTAAGGCCCTGCCTGTTCGAGCGGAGCGCAGGCCCAGACGTTCGCGCCGGCGGCGGGGCGCTCCAACTTCCAAACTCCCGGCTTCAGCATCCGCCAACGGGCGCCATCGGCGAGATGTTTTTGCCACTGGGGCGCCGGCGAGATTTCGACCGACTTCGGCTCTGGCGATTTTTCCAGCAGGGGAAAGTCGGCCGTCTTGATTAACTCCAACCCGGCAACGGTGGCCTGCCCCGCCAGATACACATCTTCGGGCGGGCGCTCCATCGGCGCTGCAAGCACGACGACATCGCCCCGCGATAAAACCAGCCGCCCCTGGCGCCAACGCAATTCGTAGGGCCCGCCGCCCAAGGCGCCCGTGCGATTGGCTCGGCCTTCGTCGGTGGCGGCAAGCACGCCAGACAAAGGTTGGCTGGCCGCTTTCGCCCGACGCGTTTTGTACGCCGCCCAAGTAACGCCGTTGCGTTCGTATTGCACCAACGACAGCCCCGTTTCGCCCTCAAAGGCATGGATTTGAAACACGCCGTTGGCGGCGATGGCAAACCGAAAACCGGCGTCGTGGCGCCAGGGCGCCTTGATTCGGAACACGCCTCGGATCAACGACGTTCGGCCGTAGCGACGGCGCGTTTCCGTGATCACGCCGTCGGCGTCGGCGGCGGGAGTAAGCCATTTCATTAACTCGGCGCGTGTCGGGTTTCCACCCTTCTGAAAAAAATCGTTGAAGCACACATCCAAGAACGCGGGCGGTGTTTCATTTCGCAAAACCGCCGACCAAGGATCGGTAGCGGTCAACTCTTTTGAAGCATCTTCGGTTTTGGGCGGCGACACGGCGCCCGATTCGGCCGACGATATTTGTTCAGGCCGTGTTTCCAAACGCGGCGCGCTCGGCGGCGGCGCGGGTTGGTTGCCGGAGGCGATCTCCTCCTGGCCGGGCGAAGCGGTTTTTTTGAGAGACGCCGCTTTTTTATTCCGCGGCTGGTTTGAAGCGGCCCGCACGATGGGCTTGTCTTGTTTGGGACGCACCACCCAATACAGCCCCACGACGAGTACGATGCAGGCGGCCACCGCGAGCACGGCGGCGGGCGTCCAACGCCGGCGGCGAATGCGTTTCAATACAAGCATCGACGAAAGCCGAGAGCGGCTGTTTGCTCGCCAGAGAAACTCCTCCAGATCCAGAGCGTCGGCGAGTTCTTCCAACGCTGCCGCGGCGCTTGCATCGGCCTGCCGTAGCAGCGCGTTGAGTTGTTGGAGGTCTTGGTCGGTTAGTTCGTTTTGGGCGGCGCGGCGCGGCAGACCTTGGGGCAAGTGCTCGCTGGAGCGAATGAACTGCTCGCGCGCCTTGTCGAGCAGCGCACGCACAGCCGCCTCGCTTCTGCGCATGCGCTGGCCGATCTCTTGATGGGAGAGCCCGGCGCCGTAGCAAAATTGCAACGCCTGCCGTTGGCTTGGCGGCAGGTCGGCCAGAAGGCGCTGTGCTTCGTGCTCTTGAAGCTTTGGGAGGCGGCCGCGTTTTTTATCCACCGCAAGACAGGCTTGGCGCCAAATCGTGGAGACGCCGCCTTGCCCGGCGGAGTGTTCCCGCAACTGTTTTTCCGCCTGCTCGATTACCTGCCCGCGCAGTGTTGCGGCGTCCGATGGCAGACCGCCGCGCCCGCCGACCGCAACCAGAACGTCGAGGCACAAGGCGCGCGCCGACGACGCCGAACCGACACGCGTCCGCAGGAATGAATACACCGCGACTTCATGCTCTTCGACCAGACGCGCCGCGGCGTCGGGCGAGTTATTTCGAGGGGAATTCGGCGACGCCATGTGGCTGCAAGGTGGGAGTGGAGGTGACATTATCGACGCAAATGGTGCGCTGGCTTCAGTATAGACAATACCAGTGGTCGGGTGGCGCACTTGCCGGCTTTATCCACCGGGAAACGATTCTATTGCGGGCGCATGGCGAGCAATGCGGCGGCCACTTCGTTGGCGGCTTGGGTTAGGTCGGCGGTGGGAAGTTGCAGCCAAGGACCTCGCCCGCGCTGCATGACGCGGCGACCTAAATCGCGATTGTATTTCCGCAACGGCGCCGACGAATCAACGCCTGAAACGCTGGTATCTTCCGGCGGTGTGCTCGGATTGCCGTCGGAGAAGGGTTCGTCTAGCCAAACCACGAACGTGGGCCGGGGCGCGGCGGCGAACGGCGGCTCCAACCAAAACCCACTCACCCATTCGGTCTGTTCGACGGCTGCATCGGCCAGCGCGGTGGCCCGCCGTGGGGCCGAGGCAAGATCATTTTCAGCATCTCGCCAATTCCCGGCAACTGCGGGGTCGGCGATGAAAAACGCACCGGCTTGTTGGGCGCCAAGCCGCGCCACGGTGTTTGCCGACTCCGCTGAACAGCACGCCACGGCAATGGAGCGCGGTGTCTTTTGCAAGTGCTCGAAACACTCCTCCAAACTCCAGCCGATCAAGGGATGCACCCACTCCGGGGCGATTTCCAAGCAAGGCGCCAGCACAAACCGGCGGAACGCCAAGCGAGGATGCGGCACGGTGAGCTGCGGCGTGGCCACGATAACATCGTCGTAGAGCAGCAGATCAAGATCAATCGAGCGGGCGCCCCAACGCACCTCTCGCCGCCGTCCCAATGCATTTTCCACTTGGTGCAGTTGGTCGAGCAATGCCGTGGGGGAGAGCGTCGTTTCCAGCCGCGCCGCTCCGTTGAGGAAGTCGGCTTGGTGCGGAGGACCGCCCGCCGGCGTGGTTTCGCTCCAGCGGCTATGGGCCAAGACGTGAATCCCGTCGACTTGCTCCAGGCTTGCAATCGCGGCGTTGAGCGTTCGCGACCGATCACCCAGATTGGCGCCAAGGCTCATCAGACACGTAGTCACAACGACTCCCGCCTAGCCACAACACACGATCAAAAAACCAGCGCGGGAGGGACTTCCGAGCCACGACCAGGGCCGCCGACAGCGTTCCGTCTGTCGTCGCCACCCGCGCTGCGATGGATGATCATCAAAGACACTATGTTCAACGCAGCTTCGCGGAAACGGAAAGCCGAATGACGCACGCCGTCACTTCCATGGAAGATCCACCGACGTGCCGCGACTCTTCGGTTTTCATATACCCAAACAGAAGCGTTTGGTAAATCGAAGCCATTGATATCGGCCTCGCGATTAGCGAAGTTGCTTAACGAATCACCATTGTCTGCGGCTTTGGCATCTTGTCAAGCAATCATTTGAAATCTTTTTCAGATAGTTTTTTGAGAGCAAGTTTCAAGCGATGATTTTTACACCAGACGCACTAAGGCAACGCTCAAGAACAAGACCGTTGCGAGGTAGGCAAGAAGCCCGGCTTTTTCAAAAAGCCGGGCTTCTGAATTAAAACATCCGTCTTTAACTATTACGAACCGTTCGCGTTCCAATAGGTGGAATTGGGATGGAACACGCGCCACGCCTTTGCATACGAAACGATTCCCAACGCCGGTTGCAGCGCCTGCCCCTTCAACTCACCGGAAATCGCGACGCCGCTGGCGATATCCCAGAGCGTATGCGTTTGTTCGTCTTGCAGTTTGCCATCAACCCATTGGAAGACAAGCGTTCTCGCGCCAATAGTACGTGCAAAAATCGACGCCGTGCTGGATGATTTTTGAAACAAGACAACAATTTTTTTGCCGGCGAAGGCGTCGTTGACCACCGGTTGTTTTTGTAAATCGGCAAACGACCATGCGCGAGCTTCGCCGCCCTCCGCCATGGCCACCACGAACCTCGACGGGTCTTTATAAAACTCGGCGAGGTAGTTCGTTGAAGTCCGCGATAGGTGCAACACCGTGGTTTGAGGATGCCGGCTGAGCCATATTTTCCAATCGGTAATCATCGAGGGCAGCAGCGTGAGTTCAGCGCCCTTCAGCGGCCCTCGCATGCAAAGGCCCAGCAAGTGGCTCCACAAACTTTCCGTTTCCATATCCTTCATCACCAGGCTGCGGTTCCACAGCATGCCCGATACGGCAAAGTTCAATTCGCGGTTCTGGACGTCTCTGGCATACACGATGCCGTTGTGGCAGAGATGTCACCACGTAGCCGCAATGTGCGAACCGCCGAGCGTATCGTTGATGATTTCACGACGCGGACCGGTCAGCATATTGATCGGATACGCCCGCGCCGCGCCGTTCACCACAACGCCAAGCACTAACTCCGTCGGCCGAAGTTTTTTGTCGGCCTTGTCCGCCGTGACGACTGGAGGCGATTTGATCGGCGGGAAAGACCGGCGGATCACCACCCGAGGATTGAACTCCGGCGCTTGCGCCCAAGAAACGCGATGCGTCCCCAGCGCCAAGGCGGGTGTAAGCGAAGCGGCCGCGAGAAAATGTCTTCGATTCAAGTTTCCGCCCATCGCCGATTCTCCCTAATGATTGAACAAAAACCACGCCATTGGAGTTCATACTTGCGCATATTTCTGTATGGAAAAACACACTAACGATCGCACGAAATTAATTGTCCGAGCTTGTACAGTAATTGATCGAACGAGCCTCAAGACCGCTCGGAAAATTAGTGTCGCTCCAGGGGCTGGGCAAAGTTTTTTAACGACGGATAACACGGATGGGCGCGGATGCCGGCTGCCACGGCTCTTCTTCATCCGTGTGATCTGTGTAATCCGTGGTTCCCTGAACGATTTCCTCCAAGACGCTCCATTGGCAAACGCGTCATGGTGATCTCCCGTGCATTTCATGGTTCGTCGCGTTCGGTTAACGCGGCGTTGCATGTTATACTTCATGCGGCTAACAATGGCTCGTTTAACGGCAAGCCGAAGGCGGCTGTGTTTTGAGCCCACGCGTTCGGGCAGACCAGAAAACACAGCCGCCTTCGGCTTGCCGTTAAACGAAAAAAGCGACATTTTCAACCGCGTGCATGTTAGCAATTGGCGGTCACGATACTGTATGTCCGATAACGCGCCGAAGTAATTCAGAAAACCGTTCGTCATTTTGGTTGAGCAATGCACGACGCGGTATTACGGAAATATCGCGATTTCCATGATATACTGCCCGTGATTGATATTGTCTGAAAGTTTCCTTAGGGGTTATAGTGCATTTTTGTTAGGGTGCAGGAACCGGCTCCTTTTTTTAGGTGGCCATATTTGGCGGAGTTGCTTGGACGTTTGGGTGGAATGGGCGGCCGGGGCGAGCGGCCAGGAATTTTGCGAGGCGGTCGTCGTCGCATAACGCGGCGGCGCGAATT
>JAJRWU010000038.1 GCA_024276655.1 Planctomycetota bacterium | reverse complement strand
TTTCGCATTTAGGCCAAAAGCAAGGGACTTTGATTCAATTGCGGTGCATTCCTGGCGCTATCCGGCCGCAGTGCTCGTTCTAGCGACTAGCTTATCCTCCAGACAAGAAACTCAACGTCCAACTGGGGCAAAACAAAGGCTGAACTCCAACGGATCGCTCGTGTTTAATGGTGCGTCGGGCCAACTGGTCGCAATGGCTGAGTTTAGATGGCGTTTTGCCGCGTCGCCAGGGGATGCCAGCGGCGCTCTGGCAATGTGGCGCCGCCGATAGCCGCCGTTCCAACCGCTGCATCCTAGTCCTAGCATCCCGCCGAGATGCGGGAGTTGGTGCGCGGTCGATACCGGCGGTGGCGCTGCGCTGACCGCCGGCTAATGGCTGCCAAGCCTCCGGCTTGTGCCGAACTCTTGCCTGCAACGAACGCCTTCTTGCTTCAATCGATGGCGTGAACTGTGCGTCCCTGGTGATAAAAATCAAGCGGGTTGTCGAATGACTTATGTATAAACAACAGGTTCCCGCCTACGCGGGAACGACGGGAAGGAAAAACGGCTGCGGTTTACCACGCATCGAACCGTCATTTTTACTCGCGGTGCGACGCTAAACGCCGCTGGTGGTATTTCCAGCCGGGAAAGAAGAAACAGGCGGCGGAAACCACGCCGAAAATCAGATGGGCGAAATTCGGCCAGCGCGCCATCAACGCGGAGGTGGCGAACAAAGCGGCGGCTTGAAGATAAAACACGCCCGAAAGAATGCCCGCCTTGATCAAAAACACCATGCCGCTGATCAGCCCCAATACCGGCGCCAGCGAGAGCACCGGCAGGTCGAGCCATAACTCCAGCGGAAACAACATGCTGACCGCCACCATGCTGGCCGCCCAAACATGGGCAATCTGCCGTTCGATAAAAGTCACGGGGCCGGCGCGGCGGCGCAACACCCAGAAAATCAAGGCCCAGGTCCAGGCGCCCACGATCCACAAAAACGCGTAGTGCAGGCGTTGCCGGTCGCCCCGCCAAAACATGGCGTTGGTGCCCAGGCAAATCAGCAGCAGGGCCAAGCTGTGCCACATCCAGAGTAGGCCCCAGTTTTCCAGAATGGGCGCATGATGGGTGTCGCGAAACAGGCGTGAAACCACTTGCGAAAACTTGCCGCCGCGCGCCGAAATCGGCTCACCGTGCAGGTAGGCGTGCAGGTCGTCGGCCAGTTCGGCGGCGCTGGCATAGCGTAAGTCGGACGGCTTCTGCAAACAATGCATGGCGATCATTTCTAGATCGCGGTCGGCCTTGGGATCGATCTCATGCGGCAAAGCGGGCTCCTGTTCGAGCACTAACAGAACGGTGTCGACAAACGTGGCGGCTCGAAACGGCGGCCGCCCGGCCAGCAAATGGTAGAGCACGGCGCCCAGGCTATAAACGTCGCTGGCGGGGCCGATGTTTCCGCGTCCTCCGGCGGCCTGTTCGGGCGACATATACGAAGGCGTTCCCAAAATGGCGCCGGTGAGCGTCATGCTGTCGACAACACTCGCCTGCTTGGCCAGACCGAAGTCGGTCACGTGCGGGGCGCCGTCGGCGTCGAGCAATATATTGGAGGGTTTCAAATCGCGGTGCAGCACGCCGTGCTGGTGTGCGAAGTGAATCGCCCGCGCGACGGCCATCATAATGCGGGCCGCTTCGCGCGGCTCCGGCGATTCGTCGGCGTATTTTTGCGCCAGCGTGGGGCCGGCTACATACTTCATGCTGCAGTAGTGCAGGTCTTGGTGTTGGCCGACTTCATACACCGGCACGATTCCGGGGTGTTCCAACTTGGCGGCGGCTTCCGCTTCGGCCTGAAAACGGGCGACGTCGGCGTCGGTGGCCATGGCGCCGCGAAGAATCATTTTCACCGCGACCTTGCGGCCCAGGCTCACTTGCCGCGCCAAATACACCACGCCCATTCCGCCGCGTCCCAGAACGTGCAGCAGTTCGTAATCTCCAATGCGGGCGGGCAACTCCAACTCTTGGCCCGTCCAGGCGGCCGTGGCGGAGGAGGAATCGTGTGTGTGGCTTTGGGCGGCGGCGTCGGCCAACAACACCGCGCCCCAAAGTTCGCGCAACTCTTCTTTCCACTCAGGATACCGACCCGCGACTTCGGCAAAATCGACCGACTCATTACGCTGCACGCGGCCGACCAAATCGTCGAGCAGCAGCGCCAGCTGGGCGTCGTTGTCCGGCGTTTCGCCCGCAGACACATCGTTCGCAAGCCCATCGTTCGACAAATTCACCGGAGATCTCCTCTCGCGACAGAAGTCGCCGTAGACCGGAACGATTGCTACGCCAACAGTCCGTGTTGGATTTGGGCGTCGTCGGTCGGACCAATCAAACGCGCGTCGAGCCCTAAGAATGGATACGAAAGCGCTTTCGGGTCGAAGCCCAGCAAGTGCAGCATGGTGGCCTGCAAATCGGGCACGCCCATTTTATTCTCGGTGATGAAATAGCCCAGTTCGTCGGTATCGCCATAACTGAGGCCGCCTTTGATGCCGCCGCCGGCCATCCAAATGGAAAAGCAATGCGGATGGTGATCGCGGCCGAGAAATTTGGAGCCGTTTCGCTCTTCGTTCATGGAGGTGCGGCCAAACTCGCCGCTCCAAATGATGAGTGTTTCATCGAGCAGTCCGCGTTGCTTGAGGTCTTTGACCAACGCCGCCATCGGCTGGTCAACTTCCTTCACGCGCGGCGGCAGGCCGTACACGATATCGTTGCCCTTGGTGGTGCCGTGAAAATCCCACCCGTAGTGGAAGAGTTGCACATAGCGGACGCCCCGCTCCACCAACCGCCTCGCCAGCAGGCAATTATTGGCGAACGAGGTTTGCCCGGTAACCGCGCCGTATTGCTCCAGCGTTTTCTTGCTCTCTTGACGTAGGTCGAGGGCGTCGGGCGCTGCCATTTGCATGCGGAACGCCAACTCATATTGTTCGATGCGCGTTAAAGTTTCAGGATCGCCGTATTGCTCATGCTCGCGCTGGTTGAGCTTTTGCAGGGCGTCTAAACTTCGCCGCCGCACCGGGCGAGAGATGCCCGCCGGATTCGACATATAAAGGATCGGGTCGCCGGATGTCCGACATTGCACCCCCTGATACACCGAAGGCAAATACCCCGAACCCCACAGGCTTTTGCCGCCGCTAGGATCGGAGCCGCCGGTCAGCAGCACCACGAAACCCGGCAGGTTTTGGTTTTCGGAGCCGAGTCCATAGGTTGCCCAACTGCCCATGGAGGCGCCTCCGAATCGGGGCGAGCCGGTGTAGAGAAACAGTTGGGCGGGCGCATGATTGAACTGATCGGTGTACATCGACTTAATCACCGCGATGTCGTCGGCGCACTGGCCCAAATGCGGCAGCAGTTCACTCATTTGCGTTCCGCACTCTCCCTGGGGCGAGAACTTGTAGGGCGTGCCGAGAAGTTTCGGCCGCCCTTTAATGAAGGCGAACCGTTGGTTCTTCAGCAGGCTGTCGGGACACGGCTGCATGTTGAATTCGACCAGCTTGGGTTTGTAGTCGAACAGCTCATGCTGCGGCGGCGAACCGGCCATGTGCATGTAAATCACATGCTTGGCCTTGGCGAGTTTCGGCGGCAACTTGACCGCCAACGTGCTTTTTCCGGCCACGATGCCGTTGCCCGAAGCGTGGGGCGCGGCGGAACTTTGGCCGCCCAAGAGCTGGCCTAACGCCAAACTTCCCAGCCCCGCCTGACAATTTCGCAGAAAATGACGACGAGTGAGTGCGCGAAGCCGTTGGTGTTCAGGCAGCATGATCGGTCTGTCTCGCAACGAAAAGTTAAAGAGAGCCTGTATAAATCGCCTATGTCTCAATCATACCAGAACCGCTGGCCCATGGCTCTTCAAGCGGCGGGCGGTTGACGGCCACTCGTTCCCAAGCGGAGAGGCAGCTCGGAATCAAAACACGCCATCCTCCGTAAGTGCTTTTAATGAAACGTGTTACAGTGAACTCCTTCGGTTTCCGCTTATTCCCCACAAAAAATTATCCGAAACCTTATAATATTGTGTAGATTACGGCGAAATAAAGGCAATTGAAGCTTAGGGCAATTCCCATCTCTTCGTAGCGTTGGCGGATACGTATTTCCGTGGGAGCGATTCAATGGATGAAATCAGACACCAAGTCAATCAGGCTCGGCGGCGGCTCGTGGTGCAGCAATTCCTCGGAATTGCCAGTTGGTCGATCTTCGCCGCGCTGTTGGTTGCCGTTGTTGGCTTGGCGATTCCAAAAATCTGGCCGCTCGCGGGGATCGACGCCACGCGTTGGACATGGAGTTGGATCGGAGGTTCGGTCGCGGTTGGATTCGTCGTCGCGATTCTCTGGACCTACCTCATTCGCTCGCAAGCGGTTGACGCCGCCATGGAAATCGATCGCCGCTTCGGTTTGAAAGAGCGCGTGGCCAGCGCTATCACATTGGAAAAAAGCGATCTCGAATCACCCGCCGGCGCCGCGCTCATGCAAGACACATTGCGCAGCGTGCAACGGCTCGACGTACGCGACAAATTTCAAATCTCGACCGGTTGGCGGCCGCTATTTCCGTTGGCCGCCGCCATGGCGGTTTTCGCACTCACCATGTTCGTTCCCGACGCCGTGCTCGACACCAGTAATCAGGCCAACGCCAGCAATGCAGAGGTCGAGAGCATTAGGAAGTCGACCGCCCAACTGAAAAAACGCATCGCCGAGCGCCGCCGCCGCGCGGAGCAAAAAGGCCTCACCGACGCGACCGACCTGTTCAAGAAATTTGAAGAGGGCATCGAAGACCACCTCAAAAGCAACAACGCCGATCGCAAGAAAACGCTGATCAAACTCAACGATCTGGCCAAGGACTTGGAAAAACGCCGGCAGGCGTTGGGCGGCGCCAAAAAAATGCAAAAGCAGATGCAAGGCTTGAAGAATCTGAATCGTGGCCCGGCCGACAAAATCGCCAAGGCGATGAAGGAAGGCGATTTCAAACAAGCCGTTAAGGAAATTCGCTCGCTGCAGCAAAAACTCAAAAGCGAGAGCTTAACAGAGGCGGAAAAGAAGCAGTTGGTCGAGCAAATGTCCCAGCTGGAAAAGAAAATGAAGGAGATGGTCGATGCTCACGAACAAGCCAAGGAAGATTTGAAACGGCGAATTCGAGAAAAGAAAAAAGCCGGCGATCAAGTCGGCGCCGGAGAATTGGAGCAGCAGCTTGAACGGCTCAAACAGCAAGACAAACAAATGGACTTGGTCGAAAAAATGGCCGCCAAAATGGGTGAGTGCAAAAAATGCATGGCCAACGGAGAGCAAGCCAACGCGGCCTCTGAACTGGGCAAACTCGCCGAAGACCTCGATTCCCTCCAAGAACAACTCGACGAACTCGAAACCCTGGACGACGTCATGGACCAAATCGCGATGGCCAAGGGCGATATGTTCGACGCCGATATGTCTGACATGCAGGGCTTCGGCAACGGCATGGGGCGCGGCCAGGGAATGGGCGATGGTTTGGGCGAAGGGCAAGTACGGGGAGATCGTCCTGAAGAACGAACCAACACCGGCGCCTACGATTCGCAAGTCCGCGATAAACCCCGTCCTGGCGAAGCCGTTCGCGTGGGCGACGCCGATGGCAAAAATATCGCGGGTCGGGCTCAAGAGGGCTCCAAGGCGCCGATCACGATGTCGCTCAGCGCAGACGCCGACCCGCTCGCCGACAAACGCCTGCCGAAATCGCAGCGGGAGCACGCCCGCCAATACTTCGACAAACTCCGCGATGGCGAAGAGTAATGGCCGTTCGAGAAATAATTTGCCGAATTAAAAATCCCGGCATTTTGAAAATGCCGGGATTTTCTGCACTACAACCGGTAACTTATTTCAGGATGAGCCTCAGGAAATCGGCGGGCGAGAATGCGGCAGGCGGGCATCTCCTACAAAACGGAAACGTTCCGTAGCCGGCGCGTTCGTCACATTCGCTGTGCTGACCACGGTCTGGCAGATTTCTTTCCCGATCAAACGGCAGACATCAAAGTTGCTCCCCTTTGTCGCTCGATACTTGTTTTGCGTGCGCTCGATGCGCGCGTCGCATGCAATGAGAAATCGAGGAGCACGCCATGAAATCCACCCATTTGTTATTGGCCGTTGTGATGTTGGCTTCTTCCGCCACCGCGCTGCCCGCCCAATCGCCATATCCGCGAACCCCCAGTAAGTTGAATTGGGTTGCTCGTTTTTGGGGCCTAGGATGGAGCGCCGGTTATCACGCTCGCACTCAGGCTGGCCCCGCCATGTATGGCGTTTATGGGCCAGAGCCGATCTGGGCGCCGATTGAAAATGTGCCGCCGCCCGCCGCAGCGCCACAACCCCCGCCAACGCCCTCCGACCCCGCCTACCTTTCGATTCCCCGGCCCGCGCCCCCGCGCGACGCCGCAGGACCAGCTTTGAATCATGGCGCGTTTCATGGGCTGCATGCGCCGCAAGAACGCGCGGCGGCTGACGGTGGTCGTGTTCCCTAGACCCGCTTTGCCATGAGTATCGAATACGTCGCCTCGGCCGACGACCCTCGCTTGGCGCCGTATCGCGACTTAAAACGCGCCCGCCAGTCGCGGCAATCGGGTCTGTTCGTGGTGGAGGGAGCACACTGCGTTGGGCGGTTGCTGGAGAGCGATTTTGAAACGGTTTCGGTGTTGCTCGACGACCGGCAAACGCAACGTCTGCCGTTTGAACCGCCGGCGCACGTGATTACCTACCACGCTCCGGCGGACGTACTGCGCCGTCTAGTCGGCTTCGACTTCCATCGCGGCGTGTTGGCCTGTGGACGCCGCAAAACCATTTCCGATCCTCAAGCGTGGCTGGCGAACCTGCCGCAACGCGCGTTGGTGGTCGTAATGCCCGACGCGCAAATCGCCGAAAATCTGGGAAGCCTGTTGCGAAGTTGCGCGGCCTTTGGCGTGCGGGGAATCATGCTGGGCAAACATGGGGTCGATCCTTTTTCCCGCCGCGTGGTGCGAGTCTCGATGGGCGCTGTGTTTTGTCTGCCGATTTTAGAGTCGGAGCACTTGCTGGCGGAGGTCGCCTGGCTGCGCGACGAAGGCGGCTTTCACCTGCTCGCCGCCACGCTCCGCCCAGAGGCGGCGCCCTTGGAAACGACAACCAGCAAGCCGCGAACCGCGCTGGTGTTGGGCGGCGAAAGCCATGGCTTGAGCGACTCCTGGGTTTCTGTTTGCGACCGCCAATGCCGTATCGCGATGAGCGGCGGGGTCGACTCTCTGAATGTCGGCGTGGCGGCCGGCATTTTTCTCCACCACTTGACGCGCCATTGAAAGTACGTTGGCCTTGCGAGGCCGTCGGGCATCTCGAACGGCGTCAAATCAGAAGCCCGGCTTTTTCAAAAAGCCGGGCTTCTCAAATGCCGTTGCGCGTCAGTTGGCGCCGCCTCCCAAAAAGTGCTCGAAAAAAGCATAAATGACGGCGTTCGATTTTTCATTGGGTGAGTGGTCGGGGCGGTTGGTCATGGCGACGCGGTTGCTGTAACCCAAGAGTTTGTTGACGGCAATACTGTGGTTGAGCGCCGCCCAACGGCGCGGCCCGTCTTCAGAGCCTCCGGAAACGAGAAAGGGCCGCGGCGCCATCAGGGCATGCAGTTCGTGCAGGTCGCGATGCTGGGCAATCAGGCGAGGATACAAGCCGCGAGCCGGATTTTCGGCGGTGATCAACCCGCGTTTTCGCCACGGCGGTCGATGGTAGCCCAAATACCAAGGCTCCCAATAGTTGACGCTGCCTCGCTCCGCATCGAACACAATTCCCGGGTCGGACCACGCCGCGCAGGCGAACTTCTCGAACAAACACGAGCCGAACATGGCCCACTTGCCGCCAAACGAATGGCCCACGATGCCGATTCTTCGCGGGTCGACTTCCTTCCGAGCAGCCAATACATGCCAGGCGTTGGCGGCGGCGTAACCCAACCTCGAAAGCGGCTCGACTTTCGCGTTTTCAAGGCTGGGGTAATACAACGCGTAGGTCTTGGCGGCGGTGGCCTTGGTGGTTCCCAACGAAAGCGTGACAAATCCCCGCCGGGCCAGTTGGTAGGCGAAGTCACGATTGGGCTTTCCCAAGCCGATGCCGGTTTCCGGTTCGTAAAACACACAAACAACCGCCGGTTTGGGAGCATCGCCATTAGGACCATCGCCGTCGGGAGCATCGCCGTCGGGA
>JAJRWU010000037.1 GCA_024276655.1 Planctomycetota bacterium | reverse complement strand
GCTCTTCAAAACAGCAAACACCAGCCGCTCCGAGGCAATAGGCCGCGCGCTTTTGCTGGAAAGCCGGGGGAGGCTGAACTCTTTGGGGTTGACCTCGCCGGCGCGCTGCAAGTTGCGATGCCAAAGCCGGAGGCCGTTGAAACTGTCGCGGGCGAGAATGCCGCCGTAAAAATTTCGTCCGCCGGCGGTGACCATTCCCTCCACTTCCGACGTCGCGGCGGCAATCCAACGCACGCGTTCGGGAGGACCGACCAAGGTGTCGCCCGAGACGGCATTGCCGTTGGCGGCGTGGCGCGGATGCGACCAGGCGTCCATCGCGGCGGGACGCGGCTTGCGCGCCGTCAGCAACGAATGCGCCGTCGAGATCGATTGAAATCCGGCCGTTTTCAACTCCGCCGCGTTCAGCAACTTCGTGTTGGTAATTACCACGGCGCCGCCCGGCGCCAGCACCCGAAACAATTCCTCCACGGGCGCGCCGCCCTTTTGCACGACGACCAGGTTGACAATGTTTTCGGCGTACGGCAGACGCTTGAAATCATCACGCTGCTCGGCCCACGCCAAGCCGTAGCGGCCTTTTTTTCGCAACTGCGAACGGGCCGAGGAAACCGCTTCGGCGTCGGCGTCGAGAACATGGATCAGATAACGGCCGGTCAAGCTCAATTTCACTGCTGCTTTCGTGTCGCCGGCGCCGAGTTGCACGATCAGCCCGCCTTGCAGCCCAACCGCCTCAGCCGGATTCAACGGTTCGCCGTAGGCGCGTCCGGCCGTAACAGCGGAAATCGCAACGCACCAAAACAGAACGCTTCGAATGAACGTGTAATTCTTCATCATGATTGGAATCCTGTGGTTGACCTACAAGCCGCCGCCGGCAAGTTGCATCTGGCGGCCATCATTCAAAGACGAAACAAAAGTATAATTCAAAGTGCAGGTCGCCTCCAAGTCATTACCGAAGCCAAGTCGTTGCCGATGCCAATATACTGTCGTTCCCGAGCAGAGCCGGTGCGCCGCTCACGTCCGGGAATTACCTGTTCAAATTAACTGACAAATCGGCTTTTTCGTGGACGAGAACGGGAATCTATCTCTCTGGGGCGGTGATTTTTTGTGACGTTCGTAGTACGATGGCCTTTCGCCCCCCTGCACAACAACATTGCGCTCCCCCATCGGACCAACACCGCCCATGCCCGACTTGGAATCGTACGACTACGAATTGCCGAAGGAGTTGATCGCGCAGCATCCCTTGCCGAATCGAATCGACGCCCGCTTGCTGGTTGTCGACCGCCAGAGCCCCGAGATAGAACATAGCCATGTTCGTTCGTTGGCGACGCATTTCAAATCAGGCGATTGTTTGGTGATCAACGATACGCGCGTCACGCCGGCTCGTTTGGTTGGCTATCGCACCTTGACGCGCGGCCGCTGGGAAGGTTTGTTTCTCAACCAAGACGCCCAAGGCCATTGGCGATTGTTGGGCAAAACACGTGGAAAAATCGCCCCCGGAGAGACGGTCACCCTGCGTAATGAAGACGGCGTCGATCAGTTCCAGCTTCGCATGCTGGCCAGTTTGGGAAACGGGCACTGGGCCGCCACGCCGTTGGCCAAGGGCGACACGCAAGAATTGCTGGCAAAAGCGGGCCGCGTGCCGCTGCCGCATTACATTCGCGGCGGAGAAATGGAAACCGCCGACCGCAACGCCTATCAAACCATGTTCGCCGACAAACCCGGCGCCGTCGCGGCGCCGACCGCCGGTTTGCATTTCACGCCCGCCGTGGTGCAAGCACTCGAACAAGCCGGCGTGAAAGTCGAGCGCATCACCTTGCACGTGGGCGAGGGAACGTTCCGGCCGGTGAAAGTCGCCCGGCTGGAAGACCATCAAATGCACGCCGAATGGGCGGAGCTTTCTCCCCAAACGGCCGATGCGCTGAACGCCTGCCGCCGCGCTGGGGGAAGGATCATCGCGGTCGGCACGACATCGGCCCGCACGTTGGAAACCGCCGCCGACGCCGAAGGCAATTTCGTGGCTTGGAGCGGCGAGACCGATCTTTTTATCTATCCGCCATATTCCTTTCGCGGCATCGACGCCTTGATGACCAATTTCCATCTTCCTAAGAGCACGCTTCTGGTGTTGGTTCGCACTTTCGGCGGCGACCAACGCATTCAGCAGGCGTACGCGGCGGCAATCGAGGAACGATACCGTTTTTACAGTTACGGCGACGCCATGCTGATTCTTTGAAACCTTCCCGCCTCCCGCAGGCCCGCTCCGATACCGTATACTAGGAAAATCTGGAAGAATGACTTCTCGGTTTAGAAGCCCGGATTTTTCAAAAAGCCGGGCTTCCCCGACGCTAATTCGGGAGCTACTTGTTCCCCATTTTCCAACCCCCGGTCAATAAATTTTTGTTGCTCAGTTCTTTGCCATGATTCATGAAAGGATTCGCTATGTCGGTCGTCGAGACGGAACATGTGTTGGTCGTGCCTACGGAGGTCTTTCACGAAGTCGGCCATTTTCAGGGGTTTTCCTCCGAAGCAGACCGATACCTAGACCGCATCTTGCGGCCGGAGCATATTAGCTACCGCCCCCGCGGCGAAATGGAAGACGACCCCAGCTTCAAGCAGCTCATACCGTATGTCATTTTCACATATGAAGATGAAGCGGGGCAGACGCTGCTCTTCCAATACACGCGTGGCAAGGGGCAAGGCGAAAAACGGCTGCAAAGCAAACGCAGTATCGGTATTGGCGGGCACATTTCCTCCGACGACGCCGCCCGCCAAGACGCCAACCCGTATTTGGAGGGCATGCGTCGCGAGTTGGAAGAAGAGGTTTCGATCGAAGCCGAGTACGCGCCGCGCTGCGTCGGTTTGATTAACGACGACCAACCCGATGTCGGGCGGGTTCACTTAGGCGTGGTCCACCTGTTTGAAATGAGTGCTCCGCGCGTTTCGCCGCGTGAAGACGCCATCGCCCAGGCCGGCTTCCAGCCGCTTGCCGAACTACTAGCCGACCTCGATTCCTTTGAAACGTGGTCGAGCATTTGCCTGCAAGCGCTCTGGGGCGAGAACGCCAAGTAGGGTGGTTGCCAGAGGCAGATGAAAATTCACCTAATACAAGCACGAAGCGCAAGCGAGTGAATCGGCACGCGGTCATTCCCGCCACTTATTTTTCGGCCGAACCTTATTCAAAGAAAATAAAACCGTGGTCGCCTTGGTAACCGGCCTGCTGGAAGAGCCATTCCCATTCGCCGGTGGCCAGGAAGGTTCGGCAGGTCAACTGCCAATAGAGAAGATTCACCTTCTCTCTTTCATCGCGATACGACTCCACCGTGATGTGCTTCGCCCGGCGGCCCACGCGTTCGATTTCACGCAAGGCCGACCAAAGTTCGTAGTTGTAAAGGTTGTGGAGCGTGTTTATGGAGAACACCAAATCGAAGGCGTTGTCGTCCCAGGGCAGCGTGGCGGCGCTGCCCTGAACCAAATGGGGGCGAACCTCTTGTTTGGCGTGGTCAATCGCATACTGCGAAATGTCGAGCCCGGCGATGGTCGCGCCTGGCAACACTTGTGTGAACTCATACAACAAAAATCCCTTGCCGCAGCCGACATCCAGAATGCGTGCATTCGCCGGCAACTGGTAATGCGCGACCATCGCCTCGGCCACCACCCGCCATCTGCCGTCGTAGCGGTAGCCGCCAAAGCCGTACTGCCGCTCGCCGTCCCAATAGTTTTCGTCGAAACGCAGGGCGACGTCCGCACAATGGGCTTTGTCGTGTGCGTTCACGCGGCCCAGATAATCTCGCGTGGTCGAGGTGTGCAGCGCGGTCACGAAATCAACAATAGCCATAGCGCGAATTCTCTTGGACGTTCGGGGGCGGTTACACTTGATGTTGGTATTCTAGCGGCTGCGATACGATCTGTTCCCAATACTGTTCGACCCAGCGCACGGTTTCGTCGACTCCGGTTTTGAAATCGATTTGTGGTCGCCAGCCGAATTCAGTTCGCGCCTTGGAGGAATCGATCACATAGGCGGCGTCTTGCCCCGGCCTTTCCTCCACGACGGCGGCGATATCGTGTAGCGATTTCCCCAACCGCTCCGCGATGGTGTTCACCACATCGCGCACCGCGATTCCCGCCGACGGCGAAAGGTGGTAGATCTCGCCTGGTTTGCCGCGTTGCAAAATATCGAATTCGCCGCGCGAGACATCGCGAATGGAAATATACGATTTCACCGCCGCGCCGCCGCCATGCAACGGAAGCTTTCGGCCCAGCTTGGCGTAAATGATTGCGCGGGGAATGATTTTGAACAGTTGCTGCCGGGCGCCGTATACGTTTGTCGCGCGAACCGTTAGGAGTGGGAAGTCGAACTGCTTTTGATAAGCCTTCAGCAGGTGGTCCGCCGCCGCCTTCGACGCCGCGTAGGGCGTGCTGGGATTCACCGGCGACGTTTCAGTAACCACGCCCCGGCAATTTCCGTACACCTCCGGCGACGACACATGCAAGTACCGCTCCAGGTAGTCTTGCTTGCGCAAATGATTCACCAGCCGCGCCAGCGTTACGGTATTGGTTTGAAACCAATGTTCAGGATGCTCCCAACTCGGCGCCACTTCACTTTGCGCGGCGAAATTCACAATCGCTTGCGGGCGCTCGGCATCCAAAAGGCTCAGCAATTCGGGCATCTGCCGGTTCATGTCAAGCTGCACGTATCGGTAGGCGGAGAGGTTGCTTCGTGTACGGTAACGAAGAAAAAGCTCCGACCGCTCGGCCGACCGGCTCACTCCAAGCAGCCGATTTTTCTCATCGTCGAGACAAAGGTCGACAAAATCCTGGCCGGAAAACGAATTCGCCCCGAGCACCACTATTTTCCGAAAAGACGCCATCAAAACCTTTCTCTTAGCACCGCTCGATAAATAACGGTCGCATTAAATAACGGTCGCATTTGTGTAGCCATCGTCGCCAGACGGTGGGTGAGCGGTGAACCATCCCACGCTCTGGCGAGCATGGCTACGACACTAATTTTCCGCTCGATGCTTATACCTTCTAACACAACTTGGTGGGTCGGCATTAAACTCCGTGTTTGAAACGCCAAACAGGGGTTATGTTAGGGGCTCTTAGGGTTGCGAAACACAGTCGCCTTCGACGTGCCGCTGAACGAAGAATTACACCATTATCGACAAGCAACCGTGCATGTTATCGTTTCTACCACAGAGCATACCGAGATCCTATGAGGTGGCGCCGCTTTCACGGACAGGCGAGTCTCTTAAACTGGAGATCCAGCAAGGAGGCTCAAAATGCCACGAAAGAAGGCGAAAGCCAAACGAGAGACGCGTCGTACGTTTACGCCAGAGTTCAGACAAGAAGCGG
>JAJRWU010000036.1 GCA_024276655.1 Planctomycetota bacterium | reverse complement strand
TGCTTTTGAAACTTGAAAGGACTGCCGAAAAGTTTCTTGCTGGCGCGTTTCACAAAGCTGTAAACGATGTCGCCTTTGTATTCGGTGTCGTGATAACGCGTGAGTTCGGGCTTGGGGTCCATGAGGTCCATATGCGCCGGACCGCCATGTTGGAACAGCGAAATCATGGCCGTGGCCCGCGCTGGCTGAGGTGGGCTCTTGGGCTTCAAGTCGAACGAACGCAGCGGATGCACCCCAGCCGGTTTGGCCAACAGTTGCTCTTGTTGCAACAGCCAGGCCAAGGCCACGCCGCCCACGCCCATCGCATTCTGGGCGAGGAAATTGCGGCGCGAAGGCAGACTCCCCAACGCTTGCCTAGCGGGTGTGGAATCGTTCATGAGCGGTTGTCCTTTCAGCGGACAGTAACATCAATCGACATACAAAAACTCGTTGGAGCTGAGCAAGGTTTGACACAAATTGGTCAACGCTTGTTGTTCGGCGGCAACTTTATTGCCCGCCGGATGCACCCGCAGGTAAGCGGTTTGGCGCAACACGAACTCCCTCGCCAACTCCAACTCTTCGGGGGTGATCTCGCGGGCGTACGCCAATTTCCAGGCGTAAGCGAGGCGCCAAGCCAGAGCCGGCGGAGGCGGGCCTTGAAAACCGGTTGCTGAATTCCACGACGCATCCGCCACGACGGCGCTCGAGGCGGAGGCGGCGTTTGAAGGAGCGGCGTTTGGCAGGTCGGCGGTGCGTTTGAGGTCGACGCTCCAGTGGAAGGAGTCCGATTCCACCGTGCTGCGGCAATCGACGATGAAGTCGAGCGTATCGCCGGCGTGCAAGGCCAGCGCCTTCGCCGCCGTGGCGGTTTCTTTGTTGTGTACGGTCCATTCACCAGCCAGACCGGCGCGGCTCGAAACGATGCGTCCTCGCACGCCGTCGCCATTTTTCGAGCCGTGCGAAAATTTGCCGCTGATGGTGAACAGGCCGGAAACGGGAGCCGTCCAACGGCGAATGGCGGCATGTTGTTGGTCGTTGCCGGCGTGTCCGCCGCCTGCATTAAGAATTACCCAACCGATGCTGGGGTCGGGCAGCGCGGCGCCGCCTTGCCAGGCGGAACCGCTCCAGTGAGGCAACCGATGGAAGTGGGCGGTGCGGTTGCTTTGAGCGTCGAACTCACCATGGCCGGCTTGCCATAACGGTTTTGGGGGCGTGGTGGTTGCGGACGGTGTGTTGACAAAATCGGGCGCGAAATCGGCGCTGGCTTCCTGATTGATCCGCTCGGCGAACCGGGCTGCCTCGGCCAGAATAAAATCGCTATTCATTAGCATCAGGGCCTGCGTGGCCACGGTCGACGAAGGCCGCCGCTCGCAGTTGATTTCCATCACTGGAGCGTCGAACGCGGTCAGCATCGCGACCGGCTGCGTGCGCCGCACCTGCACATACACGCTGCGCCGGCCGGCGTTATCGGAAACAATCACCTGGCCGGTGTCGTCGGTTTTGATCGCCGCCGGAGGGCCGTACATTTGCTCGCTCAAACGGCCGCTAACAGCCAAGATGCGGTCGCGTAAAATTTCCGCGTCGAGCCGTTGCAACGGCCGCTTCCAATAAAGCCGATTGGCGGAATCCTGCGCGGCGCGTTCTTCGGTTCGCACCGACGACTGCCGATAAACGGTCGATGTCATGATTTGCCGATGCAACTTTTTCAAACTCCAGCCGTTGGCCATGAATTCGTCGGCCAAGTAATCCAACAACCGAGGATGCGTGGGCTTCTGCCCCAGGCGGCCAAATTCGCTCGGCGTTTCGACCAGAGCGCGGCCGAAGTGGTGCATCCAAAAACGGTTCACCAGCACGCGCGCCACCAAAGGATGCCGGCCGCTGGTGAGCCAATGGGCGAAGTCGGTGCGGCGGCCGGTGGTGGGCAGGTCGGCGTTGTTGGCGGGAATCAAATGACGTTCGTTCGGCGGCGCCGTAACGGTCAAACCAGCCGGCGTTATTTCCTCTTTCGGCTGACGATAATCTCCCCGGTGGAAGAGATGCGTGGGCGGCGTGTTTCCCGTCGGCTCCCACAGGCTGCGGACAAAATCCTCCAGCGGCTTCTTGGCTCGGATCTTGCCGACTCGCTTATCGAATTCTCCCAGCACCGCGCGAGATTTTTCGTCGTATTGATAGAGATTGCCCGCCGAGATATTGACCGAAGGGTTTTCCTTGAGCAATTGCTGCTGCTCAGGTGTGCGTTTGCCGGCGGGTGTTTTGTAGGCGGCCAAGAGTTGGCCCCGCAACGGCTCCTCGAACGCGGCCAGTTCTTTTTCCAAGGCCGCTTGCATCAGTTCGGCTTGCTTTTTTGCTCGCTCCGCCAGCACGACTGCCGCTTCGGCTTCAATTTCCGCCGCCTGTTTGCGATCGGCATCGGTATACAGGGAAACCCGTCGCTGCGAAGGCGCCAGCCATTGCTTGGGGTTAATGGCCGGTTCGAAAATCGCCCGCAGAGCGAAATAATCGGTTTGGAGAATGGGGTCGTAGCGATGGTCGTGGCATTGAGCGCAGCCAACCGAAAGGCCCAGCAACGAAGTGGAAACGATTTTCAGCGTATCGCCGACAACCTTGTTGCGACCTTCCTCATTATTGGCGCCGGCGCCGGTGCCGTCGGCGGCCATTCTAAGGAAGCCGGTCGCGACTAATTTTTCGATCTGATCGGGCGTGAGGTTCCTGCGCGCCGGCGGCGTCATTTCATCGCCGGCCAATTGCTCTTGAATGAACTGGTCGAAGGGCTTGTCGGCGTTCAAGGAGCGAATCACGTAGTCGCGATATTTGTAGGCGTAGCTGCGCACGGCGTCGGCCGTGGTTTGGCCTTCGGAATCGGCGTAACCCGCGACATCGAGCCAGTGCCGCCCCCATCGCTCGCCGTAGTGCGGCGATTTCAAAAGTTCGTCCAGCAAACGTTCGTAGGCGCCGTCCGACGTATCGGCGAGGAAGGCGTCGACCTGTTGGGGCGTGGGCGGCAAGCCGAGCAAATCGAGATAAGCCCTGCGCAGCAAAGTGGCGCGGTCGGCGTCGGGCGAGAAGTTCAGTTGCTGATGCTTCTTCCGCATTTCGGCCAACAGCAGGGCGTCGATTGGCGTGCGAACGCGGGCTTCGTTATCGAAGGCGGGAATTTCAGGACGATCAATCGGCTGGAACGACCAAAAAGCCCGCTCCTCCAACGTGACGCCCAAACCCTGGCCAAGCTCGTCCGGCTCCGGGCGGGCGGTCTTGGTGCCGGAGGCAATCCAACGTTCGAGCGTGGCGAGTTCCTCGGCCGAAAGTTTGGCGTCGCCGGGGGGCATTTCGCCCTCGCGAATGCGGGCCAGAAGCAGGCTCTCTTGCGGTTTTCCAGGCACGATTGCCGCGCCCGAATCGCCGCCCTCCAGCATCAAACGGCGGAGCCGTAGATCAAGATCGCCTTTCATTTCGGCGCCGGCGCCATGGCAATCGAAACAGTGGGCGCGAAGAATCGGGCGGATGTCTTTTTCCAACGTCAACTCGCCAGCCGGGGCGGGTGTTTCCGCGGCCGCCGTTTTCACGGCCAACGCCGACGACGCGCCAACCAGCAAGGCAACCAACGTAATCGCGAGCACTCGAACCATGGAGGACTCCACTTCAGGCGGGACATTAAAACGCGGCTTCAGGCGGGACAAACGGCCGAGCGCCGCTGCCATTGCATTATCTCCGCCCCAGCGCCGCGCAGCAAGAGCAGCCGCGAAATTCCGCTGCTTTCAACCGTGAAGGACAACCACGAACTAATATTCCGCTCACTTAACCGGCTCTGCCGCCGACGTAGGCAATGGTGAGCGTCTCTTGAGGGGCGTCGAAAATTCGATCGCTCGAACCGTGTTCCACCAAATGGCCGGTGCCGTTGGTGGTCCAGAAGAAGGCGGCATGGTCCGCGATGCGCCGCGCCTGATCAAGATTATGCGTGACCACAACAACCGTGTAGCGGTTGCGCAAGCCGCAGATCAACTCCTCAATGACGCCGCTTGAAATCGGGTCGAGCGAACTGCAAGGCTCATCGAAGAGCAGCACTTCGGGGCGCAACGCCAACGCCCGGGCGATACACAGCCGTTGCTGCTGGCCGCCCGAGAGCGACTGCGCCGGCGTATCGAGCCGATGCCTGACTTCCTCCCACAGCCCCACGTCTTCCAACACGGCTTCAACAATTTCCGCCCGCTCCCCACGGTTCCTAACGCCATGCTCCTTCAGCGGCAATTCAATATTTTTTCGGACCGAGAGCGGGAACGGATTGGGTTTTTGGAAGATCATGCCGACGCTCCGCCGCAGCGCGATGACGTCGGTCGAGGCGGAGCGGATATCCAGCGGACCAATCGAGATACGGCCCTCAACCCGGCAGCCGGGAATTAAATCGGTCAGCCGATTCAGGCAACTCAAGAAGCTCGTTTTTCCGGAGCCGGAAGGGCCGATCAAAGCCGTGATGCATCCTCGATTGATGGTCAGCGAAACATCGCCCAGCACACGGTTCGGTCCATAGTGAACGGCGAGTTTCTCGACTTGAATCCAGGGTTCGGGAACGCAACAAGGCGGACCGGCTTTCATCGGCCCGACCGTATAAGCGCCGCTGTTGCACACACCGTCGTCAATCGCGCTGCCGTCAATCGCGCTGCCGTCAATCGCGCTGCCGTCTGGCGGCGGCGCACATTTTCCGGCGTCGCATTTCCCGGAGTTGGAGTTGGGTGGTAACCGCGAGTTCATGCTGTCAGGATCCTTTTTCCCAGCCAGCGGTTGGCTGTCCACGACGCAATGGCGTTCGTGGCTACAAGTATCATAATCAAGACCAGGGCCGAAGCATACGCGTGGCGGTCGCCGCCGGCGACATTCATCGAAAGATCAAAAATATGCACCGAGAGCGAACGTCCGGAATCGGCCAGGGAGCCGGGCATGCGGTCGACGTAGCCGCTGGTGAAAATCAAGGCCGCCGTTTCCGCCAACGCCCGGCCGATTCCCAACACCAACCCGACGATAACGCCGGGAACGGCCGCCGGCAACAGCAGTTGCAGCAGCGTTGAAGTGCGCGACATCCCCAACGCCGCAGCGCTCATGCGGTAGTCGTTGGGAACCGAGCGAAAGCCCTCTTCGGTGGCCCGGATCAAAATCGGCAGCACCATGCATGAAAGCGTTAGTCCGCCGGAAAGGATGGAGAAGCCGAGTCCTAGGTAAATGCAAAACACCGCGTTGCCGAACAGGCCGAATACAATCGAGGGGACGCCCGCCAACACGTCGAGACTGCGGCGCACAAAGCGGCCGAAGCGACTGGCCGGCGAGGTGTATTCGCTCAGCAACACCGCCGTGCCGACGCCCAACGGAACCGACACCGCCATGCAAACCGCCAGAATCAGAATGGTCGAAACGATGATCGGCCCGATGCCTCCTTCACGGCCCGCGTTGCGAGGCGCCGCGGTCAGGAATGTCCACGAGATGGCGCCGATTCCATGCCGCACGACATCGGCGAGAATCCAGACAAAGACTCCCGTCACCACCAAGGCGGCGCTCCAAGCGGCGCACGTGGCGATGATTTCAGGCAGATGGCTCCAAATGGAGCGTTTTTCCGACGTCTTGAATTGAACCGCCTGGCTTTTAACGGCCTTTTCTTTAACCATAAATGCGGCCCTTGCTGAGCACTTCGGCAATGCCGACAAGCAGCGCGATCATGGCCATCAGCACCAACCCGCTATCGAACAGCGCCGCGCGGTGGTCGCCCATGGCGTAGGCCATTTCCAAGGCGATGTTGGCCGTGAGCGTGCGCACCGGTTGGAAGAGGCTGTGCGGCGTTTGCACGACATTGCCCGCTACCATCAACACGGCCATAGTTTCGCCGATGGCGCGGCCGCTTCCCAAGAGCACGGCGGTGAACAGCCCCGAGCGCGCCGCGGGCAATATCACGCCGCCAACGGTTCGCCAACGCGAAAGCCCCAGCGCCGCGGCGGCTTGGAGGTAAGAGCGCGGCAGATTGTCGAACGTCGCGCCGGCCACCAGCGCGATCGTGGGCGTGATCATGATCGTGAGCACCAAAATGGCCGAGAGCAGGCTGGTTCCAGGCGGCTGCCAACTGGCCACCAGCGGCGCCAGCACGACCAGTCCCCACAGGCCGTAAACGACTGAAGGAATGCCCGCCAGCAGTTCGATGATTTTTCCGAAGAGGCGGCCCAAGCCGCGCGGCGCGTAAAAGTGTGCGAACACCGCCGAGCCGATTCCCAAGGGCGTCGCGAGAAAGAGCGCGCCGGCGGTGGCCAGCGTGGTGGCCACGATCATGGGCAGTAAATTGAACTGCCCGCGCTGGGCGCCTCCGCTGGGCCGCCATGCGGTATCGGAAACAAAACGAGCGACGCCCACTTGTCGCAACGCCGGCGCCGACTCCACCAGCAGGAACAGCACGATGAACAAAACCAGCGTTCCGGTTAGCAACGCGCAGGCGCGCAATGTTCCGACGAGAACGGCGTCAGTCCGCGAGTGGGACAAAATACTGCTCCTCGACAATGTCATGCACGTCGCGCGAGCGGGCGAACTCAATGAACTCCTTCGCCAGCCCTTGGGGCTCCGATTTCATCACCAAATTCAAGGGCCGCGCAAGCGGAAACTCGCCGCTGCGCACGTTCTCAATCGAAGCCGCCACGCCGCCCAGCGGCAGCAATTTTATGCCCACGCCGTGCGCCGCATCGTACTCCGCGGCGCCGATCGACACATAGCCAATCGCGTTCACGTTGCCGGCCACCGTTTTAATGCCCTGCTCATTATCGCCGATCACGACGTCGGCCTGAATATCGGCGTTTTCCATCTTGAAATAGTGCAGGAACAGCTCCAGCGTTGAGCGGCCTTCGGCTTTGTTGACCACGGTAATTTCGGCGTCGGGGCCGCCAACGTCTTTCCAGTTTTCAATATCGCCGGTGTAGATCGCGATGATCTGCTGGTCGGTCAACGATGCAATCGGGTTTTCTTGATGGACAATCACGCAGATGCCGTCGCGGGCGATGGTGAAAGAAAGCAAGTCGTTCTCATTGGGTTTCAAGTCGCGCGAAGCCATGCCGATATCGGCCAGATCGCGCCGTGCATCGGCAATGCCGCGCGAGGAGCCGCCTGTTTGCACATCGACCCGCACGCCAGGATGCAACTTTTCAAACCGCTTGCCAATTTCAGCCGCCAACGGCGCCACCGTGCTCGAACCGGTCAACACGAGTTGGCTCCGCGCCGTGTCGGACGACTGCCCACACGAACAACAAGCCAGGGAAAAGACCGCCACCACCGACCAGAGCATCGATTGCGGAAACAACATTCGGAACGACATAACGAGATCCAAGAGAATTGCCGGAGAAAGAAAAACCGGAGAAAGAAAAACCGGAGAAAGCCTTATCCCGAGTGCGACTCCACCGCACGCTTCAGACGCACACGGACATCGTCTGGAAGTTTCGCCTCCGGCTGGTTCGCGTCTGGCGGCAAGGCGTCGTGCTCGATTTGCCGGGCATGCCTCCGGATTTCCTGGTCGAGAGTAACCAGATTCCGGCGAAACCTCCAACACAGCCCGCACATGCTGAGATGCATCCAGAGTTGCAGCCGCTTCCCCAGCGACAAACGCTCATCGAGCGATTGGGAAACCAGTTCCGATATTTCTTTACAACTGAGCATTGCTAGAACCGTTCACGACCTTGCCTACAGCATCTTACTCGCCGGCGAAGCCCTTGGCCACCATCGGGAACTCCACGATAAGGCAATTATACTTCTCACGGATAGCGATGGCTCGTTTAACGGCAAGCCGAAGGCGACTGCGTTTGAAGCCAACGCGTTCTGGCAAGACGGAAAAACGCAGTCGCCTTCGGCTTGCCGTTAAACGAAAAATGCGACATTTTCAACCGAGAGCGGTGTACATACGTCATCGCAACCCGCGGCATGCAAAAGTAGACGACCGCCCGCGCCCAAAGCTGAGCAACGAGCGGCCGCCACGAGGGTGTTCAGTCGTTGAAAAATGCATAGTCGTTGCCGTCGGCGCCGCTATGGCACTCGATACAACTCTTGAATTTTCCCGCGATCGGCATGCTCTTCATTTCCGGAGGCGTCTTCGCGATCTGGCCGTTGGGCATGTATTTGGCATAATACCAGTCGCCGTGCGCGGCGTCGTAGCCGGACGAACGGTGCATGACGGTAATCGCCATCAGCTTTTTGGCGGGGCTGTAATTCTCTTTGACAATCACCGAACCGTTGGGCATGTTTTGCAGGTTCGTCGCGGCTTGAACGCTGACATACACCTTCAACAGTTTGCCGTGTGGACTCTGCCCTTCTTGGAATTCCGGTGTTTTGCCGTCGGCGCCATGCCACTTTGTGTAATCAACCCGCTGGAGCCAGCCCCAAAGAGCGTTGTAGTGGGCTTGTCTGCCGGTGCGGGCGGCGCTTTGGGCCTGAGCATTTGAAACGGGAAGCAGCAAACTGAGCACTAACGCCGAGAAAGCCGCCATGAACATTGGCCGGACCGTGTTTGTCATCATGAATTCCTTGTTGCGGTTTCGGGACTGCGGGCGACCGCCAGCCACTTGTTAAAAAAGTATGAAACGATAACTCTCGAATCGGGACCTGAGCAGCCCGGCTACTGAACCGACAGGTCTTTCCGCCGCCTGGTCTGGAAGTAAGACAGGCTAAGTGGAAGACGGCGAAGGGCTAGCATCCTTACGCCAAAAAAATATTTTCGTGATATACTTGGCGGCAAGCAGCCATCGTCGGGCGACGAATGGGCGTTTGCGCAGCCCGGCTTTTTGAAAAAGCCGGGCTGCTACACCAGGATTTCTACACCAGGATTCCGTCTTTCCACTTTTCCTCGCTCGCTGTCGCGGAATACATCGCGGAATACCGACGTCGCGACGCTCAAATCGGCGGGCCGACTTGTAAGGAACCGCCGCCGGGGGGCGTCATCTTTTCGTGGCGGGCCTTCGTGGCCGAACCACCCGCTCAATCTTGGGAGTCGCTGGAATGTCGAAGCAGGTGTCGAAGCCGATTGTGTCGCCAGGCGCCCCGCCAGGTTTTGGGAAGAAGCTCGTGCTGTTTGTTCTTGTAGCGAGCGTGGCGTTGGCGGTTTATCTACTATTCGGCGACGCCCTCACCCTGGAAAACTTGGCCCAACAAGAGGCCCGTTTGCGAGCCTTCCAGGCAGATCACCCGGTGCTCGTTTACAATATCGCCTTTCTGGTTTATGTGGTGGTGACGGGGCTTTCGCTGCCGGGCGCCGCCGTTCTTTCTCTGGTGTATGGCTGGTACTTTGGTTGGGTTCGCGGCGTGATTCTCGTCAGTTTCGCCTCCACGAGCGGCGCCACGCTGGCGTTTCTGCTCAGCCGCTACCTGTTTCGCGATGCGATTCAAACACGTTTCGGCAATCGGCTGGAGAAGTTCAATCGGGCGTTGGAGCGGGAAGGGTCGTTCTTTTTATTCACGCTGCGTCTGATTCCCGCCGTCCCTTTCTTCGTCATCAACGCCGTGATGGGCCTGACGCCCATTCGCACGCGAACATTCTGGTGGGTCAGCCAGTTGGGCATGCTGCCGGGAACCATCGTTTACATTTATGCGGGGTCGAGCGTTCCCAGTTTGCAAGCACTGGCTGAGAAGGGCGTTGGCGCGGCGTTCTCACCCACCCAACTCACGCAAATCGTGCTGGCGTTTGCCTTGCTGGGCCTGTTTCCCCTAGTGGTGCGTTGGGGCATGAAACTGCTGGCGCCGGCGAAGACGCCTGAAGATGTTGAACTGGAAAACAAAATTTAGAAAGCGTGGAATATTTAGTTCCCGAAATGACGTTTGAGAAGCCCGGCTTTTTCAAAAAGCCGGGCTTCTGAACCGGAAACTGGTTTTTCCACGCTTTCCGAGGCGAAACACTCACGATGCTTAGGCAACATGGTGTAACCGGCGTCCCGCCAGCATATTGGGAGCGCTGGAATCTCCATTTATCAATAGTTATTTGTCAATCGTCATTTGTCATTTTTTTGACCGCTTGCCGACGATAGCCAAGCCAACATAGCCCCAGCCCCCACACCCACGAAGGCGCCGATGACCGACTTTGCTCAGCTATTGCCTCATGACGAACACAACGCGCAGCTTGAAGCGAATGTGCATCCTCCGCATTGGAGCAACCCCACGCCGTCGGGGCGTTATAATTTAGTTGTGATCGGCGCCGGCACGGCGGGACTCGTGGCGGCGGCCGGAGCGGCGGGCTTGGGCGCCAAAGTGGCCTTGATCGAGCGCAGCCTGATGGGCGGCGATTGCCTGAACGTCGGCTGCGTGCCCTCGAAAGGCGTTATCAGCGCCGCCCGCGCCGCGGCGGCCGTGCGGAACGCCCGCGAATTCGGCGTGGAAGCGCCTGAAAACGTAAACGTGAACTTCGCCGCCGCCATGCAGCGCATGCGGCGGCTGCGCGCCCGCATCAGTCCTAACGATTCCGCCCAACGGTTTCAAGACCTCGGCATCGACGTCTTTTTCGGTCAAGCACGCTTCCAAGATTCCAACACGGTGGACGTCAACGGCGTGAGTCTCACCTTCAAACGCGCGGTGATCGCCACGGGCGCCCGCGCCGCCGCGCCGCCAATTCCAGGACTCGACGCCGTCGACTACCTGACCAACGAAACACTCTTCTCGCTGACCGCATGTCCTCGGCGGCTGGGCGTGATCGGCGCGGGGCCGATTGGTTGCGAAATGGCGCAAGCGTTCGCACAACTCGGCTCGGAAGTTTTGTTGGTCGAATCGGAGCATGGCATTTTGCCGCGTGAAGACCGCGACGCCGCCGAAATCGTGCAACAGGCGATCACCCGCGCCGGCGTCAAACTGCTCTGCTGCGGCCGGAACCTAACGCTCAACAACGAGAACGGCATTCGCCTGACCGTCGACTCGCATGGCCAAAGCTACGATCAGCCGGTCGACCAACTGCTGGTTTCGGTCGGGCGGGCGCCCAATATCGACGACCTGAATCTTGACGCCGTCGGCGTGGAGCACCATAAGAAAGGCGTCGTGGTGAATGACCGTTTGCAAACCACGAACCCGCGAATTTACGCCGCCGGCGATGTTTGTTCGCCGTATCAGTTCACCCATGCGGCCGATTTCATGGCGCGCATCGTGATTCAAAACGCCTTGTTTAAGGGCCGCGCCAAATCTTCCTCGCTGGTCATTCCCTGGTGTACGTACACCTCGCCGGAAATTGCCCACGTGGGGTTTTACGAACAGCAGGCCGCGGAAAAAGGAATCGCAATCGACACCTTCCTTCAGGAGTTTGCCGACGTCGACCGCGCCATTCTGGATGGCCAGGAAAATGGTTTCGTCAAGGTACACGTTAAAAAAGGAACCGACCACATCGTGGGCGCGACCATCGTCGCCCATCATGCTGGCGATATGATCTCTGAAATCACCTTGGCCATGACCCACGGCCTGGGCTTGAAAAAAATCGGCGGCACGATTCACCCGTATCCGACGCAAGCCGAAGCGATTCGCCGCGTGGGCGATCAATTCAACCGCACGCGGCTCACGCCGTTTGTAAAATCGCTCTTTCACAAATGGCTCGCCTGGACGCGCTAACGGCGCGCCGTTGGAGTGCATGCTTTAGTATGTTTTGTCGCGCCGTTGGAGTTCGGCCTCAGTTGTTTTGTACTGGTTCAGCGTGACGTTGAGTTTTGGTGAATCGCTAGTCGTGAGTAACGAAGCGGACTAAAGGCAGTATATTCTTGATTGCGTTTGTCGCTTTAGGCCAAAAGCAAGGGAGTTCGATTCAATTGCGGTGCGTTCCTGGCGCAATCCGGCCATGACGTTCGTTCTAGTGACTAGCTTATCCTCCAGTCAAGAAACTCAACGTCCAACTGGGGCAAAACAGTTTAACCATAAGTTTTTGTTGGCGCCGGGTCTGAAGTTTATCCACGCGGCGGCGTTCGTCTGAAAATATATCCCAGGGGATTCAAGCCATTATTCGGTGGTCGAGCGCAGCGAACACCACCGGAGGTTCGAATAGCTGAAACACCGCATCCTGCAAGGATGCCAGCGGCGCTCTGGCAATGTGGCGCCGCCGATGGCCGCCGTTCCAACCGCTGCATGTGGCATCCCGCCGGGATGCGGGAGTGATTGCGAGGCTGATACCGGCGGTGGCGCTGCGCGGACCGCCGGCTAATGGCTGTCAAGCCTCCGGCTTGCAACGAACTGACGTCGCGCATCTGCCGGCCTCGAAAAAAAGCCCGGCATTTTGAAAATGCCGGGCTTTTTATTTGAAAGCTCATTCTCACGCAATGCCTTAGCGTTGCTTGAGACGCTTTTGAATGTCGGTTTCCAGCACGCCGAAGGCGGCTTCATGACGTTGGATCGACATATTCAACGCGGCCAGGAGACGCTTGGCGGTAAAGAAATTCAAGATCACCCGCTGCTTGATCACGATCGGATCCTTGGGAGGACCAATCGGTTGCGGGTTGAGGCCGAAATCGACGATCAACTCTTCCGGCGAACCCGTAACGCGGCAGAAATTCGCATACACGCTGATAGCGCCCGCATCATCAACTTGAACTTGCATCGGCTGAGCCTGCTGTTGCGGCGCTGCCGCTGGCGCCGCGGCTTCTTCGGCCGGAGCTTCTTCCGAAGTTTCGGGCTTCTCGGTCGATTTCGTCATAGTCTTCTCTCTCTTTCGTACGTGACAAGAAGTGATGTTCTAGCGGTTTCGCCTTCCGAGTTACTTCGTGCGGCCTGAACCCGCGATTTTGCATCGACCTAATGCCAAACCTCAGTTTTCAGCCGTGCGAAGTAATAACTTGTTAGTCTTGCATCTTATCGATCAGTGGATTGTCTTCCAACCCGGAATCACGATAAAAGCAGTGTCCGAGCAGTAAAACCGGGGGTGGTATGACGATTATAGGGGCTGCGCAAACCACGTGTAATCGAGAAGGTGTGTTTTCTGAATGCGTCGCCGAAACAGAGAGCTAACCGCCCGGTTTCTCGATATGCGTGAGAAATGTTGTTACCTATTCAAGACGGCACAAAGCTCGAAAAAGTTCCCTCGCTGCCTCCGCGCATGAAAAAAACCCGGCTGGGTGGTTTACCCGCAGAGGCTGGCCAAACCACAGCAAATTAAAAGCCCGGCATTTTCAAAATGCCGGGCTTTTTGGCGTCACAACTGGAACCCTGTTTTTTTCCGCCACGACTTAACTTTGGCCGAGCACCGCGCGGTGGAAGCGGACGATTTTCATGCCGTTTTCCGCAGCGTATTTGCCGACCGACTGCTTGCCGTCTTCGGCTTTGACAAACACCTGCTCGTTGAGAACCGACTCCGCGAAGAAGTTCTTCAGCCGACCCTCCACCATTTTATCGACGATCTTCTCGGGCTTGCCCTCCGCCAATGCCGCGGCGCGCAACGCCGCGCGTTCCTGGTCGACGACTTCCGGGGCGACGTCGTCGATATTCAAGACCGACGGGTTCATCGCCGCGACATGCATCGCGACATCGCGAACGGCGGCGTCGTTGCCGCCTTCCACTTGTAGCAGCACGCCAACCACGGTCGAGCCGGGGTGAATGTAACCGCCGGTGGCGCCCTCGAATCGAACCATCGTCCCCACGTTGAACACTTCGCGAATGCGGTTGAACAGATCGTTTTTTTGATCGTCGAGCGACATTCCCTTTTGGCTGGGAGAGGGCTGCGCGAGCAGTTCGTCAGCGCTGGCCGCGCCAGGACCAGTGGCGAGTTGCCTGGCCAGATCTTGCGCGAGTTGGAGGAAGTCTTCGTTCTTGGTCACTGGAGCGCTTTCGCACTTCAGTTCGACCAACGCGCCGGCGCTCTTGTCGACGCCAACATAAAGACCGAAGCCGCCGAATTCGGTGCTGCGGTCGGAGCGGTCTTTCAGCTTTTTCAAGCCGCGCTCCTTCAGCTTTTCAATCGCCCCGTCTTGGTCGCCATCGCTCTCAACCAAGGCCTTTTTGCAGTCCATCAACGGAAGGCCGGTCCGCTCGCGAAGGGCCTTCACTGCCGACGCCGTAATCGCCGCCATTTCTTTTCTCCTCATCCTCAAAAAAGACAGATACGCAACACCCGCCCCAGAATGAGGGAAGACGCAACACGCACCTGAAAGGTTCTATTTATTTCTGGTCCGCCCGACAAACATTTCCGGTCCGCGCGAACGACCAGCAAAGAAACAATCCTCGAAGAAAACACCCAGACCGATCATTCTCGCCCCGATGAATCTTGCTACGAGGCCGCTTGCCGTTCGGCGGATTTTTGCCGATTGAGAGCGGAGCCAGCGCTGACAGCATCCGCCAAATGCCGGACGATCAATTCGATGGAGCGAATGCCGTCGTCGTTGCCGGGAATCGGCAAATCGACCAAATCGGGATCGCAATCGGTATCGATCAAGGCCATGGTCGTGATACCCAACGAACGTGCTTCGCGAATGGCGTTGCGCTCCTTGCGAGGGTCGACCACCACCATACACGAAGGCAGCCGATTCATATTTCGAATGCCATTCAAGTTGCGGTACATGCGGCGAAATTCACGGTTCAGCGCCGACTGCGCTTTTTTGGAGTATTCCGCCAGGGCGTCGCTGCTGCGAATCGCCTCCAACTCCTCCAAACGGCCCAAACGACTACGCACCGTGCGAAAATTCGTCAGGCAGCCGCCCAACCAGCGGTCGCTCACGTACGGCATCCCACAGCGTTGGGCTTCACGGCTGATAGTTTCAGACGCTTGCCGCTTGGTGCCGACAAACAGCACCAAACTGCCGCCGGCCGCCATCTGCCCCAGGTATTTCTTGGCCCGCAGCAGTCCACGCACGGTTTCACGCACGTCGATGATGTGAATCAGATTTTTGCGAGCATAAATATAGGGCGCCATTTTCGGGTTCCAACGGCTGGCGCGGTGGCCAAAGTGAACCCCAGACTCAATCAAATCCTGAACGATGGTTTGTGCCACGAGCTTTTGTCTCCATTACTTACGCACAGCCGCGAAACAACAGCACCGCCGGCCAAAGGCCGGCCCAACCGGGACGCGCAACTTAGATTCGCCCCTGAATGCCCGCGTTTTTCCGTTAAAACGCGGTGTCTGATGTTGATGGTCTAAAAAAGTGCCGCTTAAAAACAGAGGCGCCCTGCAACAGGAAACATCCTGGCGAAGAACACACTCTAGTAAAAAGACGCCGCCCGCCGCCCCGATTTCTACGTAAACCGATGGCCGACAACGCATGGACCCCATGAATCTATCACGCCGCATAAAATCGGTCAATTGCGGTGAAAACAGCCGAACCGCGACCGCCGGCGCGCATTTTCGACACGTATTCTTCCCATTTCAAGGCGGCAAGGGTAACGTGCAACGCCGGAGAATCATCCTGAAAAGCGTTTCTCCAACGCTCTTCAGGCCTTGTGCGCATTCGAAAAACGCGGAATAGTGATTATGACATGTTCCAAGGTGAGCGGCAGGCGTAAACTTCCCTGCCGCTCGCCAAGGGAAGAGTGGATCGTTAAATCTGGAATTGGCTTCTGCAGCGGGACGTCGTTTTTCCATACGTGCTTAGCACCGCTCGATAAATAGCTGTCGCATTTGTGTAGCCATCGTCGCCAGGCGGTGGGTGAGCGGTGAACCATCCCACGCTCTGGCGAGCATGGCTACGACTCTAATTTCGCGAGCGATGCTTAATTGTTCCCGATTGGCGGCCCAACGACTGAATTGAGAAGCGATGTACGATTGCGTGATTGTCGGCGGCGGCGCCATTGGGTTGTCTTTGGCGTACGACCTAGTAGGACATGGCCTGCGTGTGCGAGTGCTCGACCGAGGCCAACCGGGTAGAGAAGCCTCTTGGGCCGGCGCTGGAATCTTGCCGCCGCCGGTCAGGCAAAACGCACAAGATCCGCTCGATCAACTTCGCGCGTTGAGTTCGCAACGGCACGAGCGCTGGGCCGCGCAGTTGCGTGAAGAAACCGGCGTCGATACCGGGTTCCGCCGTTGCGGCGGAGTCTACCTGGCGCGCAGCGCCGGTGAGCACGCTCTGTTGGCGGGCATGATGAGCGTGTGGAGCGAGCAGGGAATTCGCGCCGAACGCATCGACCGCGAAACGCTCTGCGAAATGGAGCCGGGGCTGCGCGGCCCGCACCTCGCCGAACGCTTCAAATCGGCTTACCTGATCCCCGACGAAATTCAGATTCGAAACCCTTGGCACATGCGTGCTTTGTTGCAGGCGTGTGAACTGCGCGGCGTGGAAGTATCGGGCCAATGCGGCGTTACTTCGTTCGAGCGGGCGGAAGGGCGCATCGCGGCGGTGCAAACCGAGAACGAGAGTATCACCGCCAAGCAGTTTTGTATCGCCGCCGGGCCCTGGACGCGTCGTCTGTTGGCCACGCTTGGAATTGCCAACGGCGTGGAGCCGTATCGGGGGCAGATTGTCCTTTTTCGCTGCGAGAAACCGCCGCTGACGCGCGTCATCAATGAAGGGCCCCGTTATTTGGTCCCCCGCGACGACGGCCGCGTGCTTGCTGGTTCGACCGTGGAGGAAGTTGGCTTTGAAACAGGGAACACGCCCGAAGCCGTTGGAGAACTAACCGCCTTCGCCCACGAGTTGTGCCCGGCGTTGGCGCCTGCGCCGGTGGAAAAAACCTGGTCGGGCCTGCGGCCTGGAACGCAAGATGGGTATCCTTACATCGGCAAGGCGCCGGGCTGGGAAAATTTGTTCGTGGCGGCCGGACATTTCCGCAGCGGCTTGCATCTTTCCACGGGAACGGCGGTCGTGCTTGGTCGGCTGATGCGCGGCGAATCGCCGGAAATGGATCTGTTCCCCTTCCGCGTGGGCCGCGGCTGAGGCCGTCCGCCAAAATACTCGGTGTCGTTCACCATCGGGTTTGTGAAAGGTAATTACCTGTGGAAGATATATTTCGTCAAAGAATAATGAATGAAGGCGATGGCTACTGTGGAAAACATTTCCCAAAAGCGATCAGCAACTTGGGCGAACCCTTCATGCGAATCTTCCATCGCAGAAGCGCCCAGACGAGACTCTTCTCCTTCGCCAGAAATCCAAGCCACGTCTTGGTATCGGCGGTGACACGCAAATCCGGCTCGCCAATGTGTCCTTCTTCAGCGGTGATCTTCTTGTTGCGGATCACAATGGTTGCCTTCCGATCTTCCGCACCCGTGAAGGTGAAGTGATAGGTGGCATCCACACCGGCTGACTTGTTCGGCTGAAAGACGAGCGACACGCCAAACAGGAACCCATCCACACTTCGAGGCCGCAGACTGTTGCCAACCTGCTTTATTTTCTTGTGTGGGAATCGTTTGGCGACGTGATCCTGGGCATCGGAGTTCTTCAGGACGTAGATCGTCTCATCCTTTTGTTGAAGCGGTTTGACGACTTCTCTCAAGTGCGTTTTCTTGTCGGCGAGGTACGGGCCGATCACATCCTCTCCCGCTGGGCAGACTGACATGCAATACGCCGCCTTGTAGTTTGCTCCGTAGGAGAGGCTCTGCCACATCGAGGCGGATTCGGAGTCGCTAACTTTCTTGCGGTAGTCCAGATGGTTCTTGCTGTCGGCTACCTGCTCGGTCCAGTCGGTGAAGCCGCCCATGAACTCTCGGTAGTTGTGCGTGTAGCAGGCCGAGAAGTTGAAGTCGCCGTTGGGTGCAATCGCTCCGACCGGACACGCCGCCACGCAAAGCTTGCATTCGAGGCACGGGTTGTAGTCGATGGGCTGATCATAATCGGAAACCTCGGCGTCGATCAGAATTGTGCCCAACGAGATGAAGTTGCCGAACTTCTGGTGGATGACAAGGCGGTGAATGCCCATCATTCCCAGTCCCGCCGCCACAGCCACCGGCTTGTGCGATACAACCCACAGCTTTTCGTCGGGAAACTTGTCCATCTCCATCGGGAAACCCATGGCCGGATTGATCGCTCGAACGCCTTTGTCTTCCAACGCTCTGACCAGTTTTCGACCGATCTCGTTGACTTCATCGCCCGCATGGTGAAATTCAAGGTTTGCCACGCTGCGAGCCGGTGTACGGAGCGGTTCCCGATTCATGCGGACGATAATACTGATGAGTGTCTTGGTTCGGGGCAACGCTTGCAGGATGTCGTCCCGCTGGTCGTCGAGTTCCGGCCTTTCAATCTGCACGAAGCCAACATCATCGGCGCCGGCATCGAGGACCAATTGACGAAGCCAGTTGGCGTCGAGCGGTTGGTCGTCTTCCACGACGGCGGCTTCCTGCTGGCGGATACGCTTCACGGTCGGGTGTTCGGCTAGTTCCATGATTCGATTCTTTAAGTTGTATATGCAAATACCTAGTCAAAAAAACTCACGATGCGTCGGCTTCCCTCAACCGCTTCACGGCCCGCCCAAGCAGATCGACAATCTCGTCACCGAGAAGAGACTTGGCCTTTTTCTGGGCTTTCTTCCATGCCGGCGCTGCTTGCTCCAATAGCTTGCGGCCTTCGTTTGTCAGCCGGAAGGGTTGTGCCCGGCCGTCGTCGTCGGGGATGACTTCCAGCCAACCCCGTGCTTTCATCCGCTCGACATTGCGGCTCAACGTGGAAACATCAAGATGCAGCCGCTCGCAGACCTCTGCTGGTCGAGCCGTTCCCATCTTCCCAGCGGCGACAAGGATGTTCATCTGGCTGACTTTCACACCCAGCGGACGCAAAGCGTCGTCGTAGATGTTCGTCACCACCCGGTTGAGCATTCGCATCTGCACCGCGATGCACTCCGCAGCGATGGTGTCGATTATCGTTTGTGTTTTAGCGGCGGTCATGCCCTTTGCCCCTTTCGGTAATTGTATGTGCAAATACATGCATCGTCAAGCGCAGGATGAAGTTTTTTTGGAAACTTTCAAAAGACGCATTTTCGGGACATGACGGATCAAAAAAAAATGGCGAAGGAACGTGCAACTGTTATACCCCTATACCCCAATTGGACGCTGGGCTTTAAGAGTGCGCTGGGGTTTAGCACTCACGAAAAGGGGAAGTTCGATGTCGAAAAGAACCAGTACAGCTGTGGCTGGCGCCTTCGCCGCGTCAGTAATTTTTGCAACTACGCAAGTTTGAGTAATATCGGTGCGTGCTTGCG
>JAJRWU010000328.1 GCA_024276655.1 Planctomycetota bacterium | reverse complement strand
GGTCCAATCGGCGGCGCCGGGCAAAGCGCCGGCGCGCACGAGCGTGGCGAAATTACCTTGAGCGGCAATTTCGGCTTGAACAAGCTTGCTTTTCTTGGCCCGCTGGCGAAGTTGCTCCACCTGCTCATCGCCCGTGCATTGGAAAATGGCTTGCCCGCCGTAAGGCCGCAACGATCGATACACCTGCTCCACCACGCCGGGCCGTGCGATCCAGGTTGCTTCGGCCGGGCAAACCGCCAGGGAAATCGCGTAGGGCGGCAACAACGGCGTTTGCAAATCGGCCACGATGGCGGAAACACGCTCGCCATAGAGGTTTAGAGCGTCGAAGCGGCGCCGCAGGGCGGCAATGTTTTGTGCCGATGGGTCGGCCACCACGACGTGCATTTCAGACTGCCGCACAATCTCGGCGACCAGTCCTATATTCTCAGCGCCCAACACCAAGCAATAGCCGCCCCGATCGTCGCGGCCTTCCAGCCATTGCGCAACACGTTCTTTCCATGCCGGCGAGGATGGAATTTCCGCTGCCTTTTCCGCCTCGATTTTGGCGACCGCCGGCTTCACCGCCGCATCGCCGAAGCAATGAATCAGCCCTTCGCGCGTGGCGACAAACAATTTGCCATTCGCCGCCACGATGCGCGTGGGCGCTCCCTGAATGGCGTGCGTCCAAACGAGGGCGGGCGGTTTCGGCTTGGCGGCTTTTGTATCTGGCAAGCCCTCCGCCGGATCAAGCTGCAACGCAAACACGCTGCCGCCATGAATGCCGTACAGCCGGTTGCCGGCCTTGAGTTCGATCAGCAACTTCGTTTTTTAGATACTCCGGTGGCCGCCGCGATCTGCTTGATGGGCAGCGTCCACAAGGCGTGCAAGATTTTTTCCCGCTTTTTGCCGCCCTTGCGGTCGACCTTCTCCACGAACCGAGGATGCGCCAAGTCGTAGGCCACCACATTACCGCCCGCCACGCCATACGCCGCTGCGCGACTTGTCACCGGACGCCGCACCACGTTGGGCAGCAGCCGTTTCTCGGCCACGTCGTAGATGCGGTCGCCGTGCAGGAGCAATTCGCCTTCCGCCGTGACGTGGGTGTCGGTCAGACCGCGAGAGGTGTAATTCAAACCGATAAAGGCGCCCGACTTCGTATCAAACCCGGTGGCTTTATCGCGGCCGGAGGGGATGTACAGTTTGTTTCCGTCGGCCGCCAAATAACCTTGCGGCGTAACCTGTTCGGGCAAGACCGACGACCGCCATTGCGGCCGGCTTTTGCCATCGGCCAAAATATCGTAAAGTTGCGCGCCCTCGAAAGGCCAGAAACCGGCCGTGAAATACAAGTGGCCGCCCGTGGCCGCCACGCCGCCACGCAAGGGCCAAGCGGAAATAAAACGCTCATTTCCGAGCACGCGCCGCTCGGCTGGGGCGGCGCGGAATTTCCAAACCAGGGCGCCGTCGTCGGCGTTCAAGCAATAAAAGAAACCGTCGTCGGCGCCGAAATACAATCGCCCTTCGAGCGCCAGCGGCGCGAAACGAATCGGCCCAGCGGCAAAGAAACGCCAGCGGCGGCGGCCGGTGTTGGTGTCGATCGCCGTTAAGGAATCGTTGCGGCTGCCGCCGACATACAGTGTGTCGCCGACGACAATCGGCTCCAGGGAGGCGTCGAAATGAAGCCGGGGGTCTTCCGCCCAGGCGATTCTCGGCGGCGCTTGTTGCGAAGACCATTGCAAATGGAGTTCGCTCGCTAGTTCTTCCGGAGTCGAAGCGCTGCGGCGGGCGTCGAAACGCCATGTCGGCCAATCTGCGGCCGACGCCGTGTTTACGCCAGCCAAAAGAACGGATAACGACATCGCGCCGACTAAAAACGCGGCGGCTATGTTCGGCCTGATCGGTTTGCTTGGGGAGCGGACCATGGGGCTCTCTTTGGGAAAGGGGCTTTGTGGAGGAGGGGATGTCTCGAAAGGGAATGGGGAGAGGTTGTGTTTCTGAAAACGGGGAACAATGAGGCCTTGGTTCAGAAGCCCGGCTTTTTGAAAAAGCCGGGCTTCTCAAGACTATTTCAATCGACGACCGGCGCCACAACGCGCGAACTATGTTGGCGGTCGTGCAGGACGGCGTTTTTCGCCACCACGACCTTCTCCGGAAATTCGAGCGTCAGCGGTTCGCCCGTATTCGGGTTCGGTTCATAAAACGGAGCGCCGGTGCTGGCCACCGTGACGCGAATGCGGTGCCCCCGATTAAAAATCTGGCTCAGCCAGCCGATGTCGAAATTCACACGATGGACCTTGCCCGGCGTCAGCATCACTTCTTCCTCGAAGCCCTTCCGATAACGGGCGCGGCGCACGTAATCGACCAATAAAATCGAGCGGCCATCGGGATAAACATCACTAATGCGGACGATAAAATCGGTGTCCTTGGCCGACGAGGTGATGAACAGTTCGACCCGCGCCTTGCCTGTCCATTCGACCGGTTCGGTGAGCACCGGCGAAGTGAACGTCTTCACTTCGGCCTGCTCTTCGTAGGCGCGGGCGTCGCGGGCGCCGGGGAAGCCGCGGCCGGGAATTTCGGCGGGATGCAGAGGATCGGAGAGAAACTCCGTCATTGAAAACTGTTTTTCGGGCCGCCCTAGTGAAAGGCCGCCCTGTTCCTGCAAGTAATAGTCGGTCGCGGTGGACGGCACGGGCCAATCGTTGGCTTCGCGCCAGACATTGCCCGGAGCGCTGGGCTCACCGACGGCGCCCATTACGTAATATCGCACGTTCGCATCACGCTCGGCGCCGTTGGGAGCGTCCTTGAGATAGTGGTCAAACCAGCGGACCATATGCGCGACGATGTCGAAACTCGCATTCTCGGGAAACGTCATCTCGGCCACTTTGTTTTGTTTGTTGAAGCGGCCGTGTAACCAAGGCCCGATCAAAAGTTTCTGCTTGCCCCGCGATTGTGGTCCGGCCCGATGCTGCCGACCGATGTAACTTTCGATCGAACCGAGGCACATGAAATCGAACCAACTCCCCACGGTGAAGCAAGGCACGTTCATTTTGTCGAAGTGCCGGGTGCAATCTTCGTCGGC
The DNA here is from genome assembly GCA_024276655.1 of Planctomycetota bacterium. Classification (GTDB taxonomy): domain Bacteria; phylum Planctomycetota; class Planctomycetia; order Pirellulales; family Pirellulaceae; genus SZUA-33. The sequence goes on along the minus strand of JAJRWU010000328.1, from coordinate 18,502 downwards.
CCAGTAGGCGTCGTACGCGGGGTGTGCGAACCATTGCCTGAGCAGTTTGCGATTGTCTTCAGGATTGCGGCAGACGCCGTCCATGCCCTTGAAACGTTCGGGGCGCGTGGCCCCGCCAATGCGATACCCTTCGTGGTACAAACTCAAACCGGTGTCGATCATGTATTGGCACACCAGATGCGGCGGCTGCGCGACGGCCAGAAAGTTTTGTGCGTAGCCAGCTTGTGAACTGCCAAACGTGCCCACCTTGCCGGTCGACCAAGGTTGTTTGGCCAACCACTCCACGGTGTCGTAGCCGTCTTGTTTTTCACCCCAGCCCAGAGCGCGGTAGCCGACCCACACGCCCTCCGAAACGTGCGAACCGCGAAAGTTCTGCAAGGCCACCACATATCCGTGTGAAGCCAGATTGGCCAACTGTTTTCGCGTGTGCGCGCCGCGCGGGTTGGCGTATCGCTGCTCCAACAACACAGGCCAAGGGCCTTCGCCCTCGGGGAAATACAGATACACCGAAAGTTTCACGCCATCTCGCATGGAAACCATGACGTGCTTTTCCGTCACGCCGCCCAAATCGAGTTTCTCCGCCGCGCGGGCGGGCCCCGCCGTGGCGCACGCGGATACTACCGCAGCCAAGCCAAGCAACAACGTGAACAGCAGGACTCGTGCGATTCGATTCATATTCCGATTTCTCTCAATCAGTGTTGTCGGGCGAAGGCATTGGGGGCGAAGGACGACCGTCCCTAGTTTACTTGATAGCCGATAGCGAAGAAACGGTTCCGCGGAAAACCTCCATTTGGCGCAGCGCACGCGGGAGTGACACTCCAATGGCGCGCGGGACGTTGCCCAACGCACCGGCCGGCGGATATACTACACTTCATCTACAGATGCTGACGCCTCGTTTCCTGAAAACAACCATTATCAACCAGAAAGAGTGCGGTGTTTGAGAACCTTGCCTTAGTGGGCGCTACGGGCGCCGTGGGGAAAATCGTCCGGCAACTGCTCGCCGAGCGGAATTTCCCTTTTAAGTCGATCAAATTCCTGGCGTCCGCTCGTTCGGCGGGCAAACCGATTTGTTTTGCCGGCCAAGAACATCGGGTGGAAGAACTGCGTCCCGAAGCGTTCACCGATGTTGATTTGGTCATCGCCAGCACGCCAGACGATGTCGCGAAGGAGTTTTGCCCTTGGGCGGTTGCGCGCGGCGCGGTGGTTGTCGACGAGAGCGGCTACTGGCGAATGGACGAGAACACGCCGCTGGTGGTGCCGGAGGTGAATCCTGAAGCAATTCACTCGCATCGGGGCATTATTTCCAGCCCCAACTGTTCGACCACGCAAATGGTCGTCGCGATGCAGCCGCTGCACGCAGCCGCCCGCATTCGGCGCGTGGTGGTGAGCACCTACCAAGCCACTAGCGGCGCGGGCGTGGTCGGCGAGGAAGACTTAAAGGCCGGTTCGCGGGCGCATTTGGCGGGAGAAAGTTACGAATACCAAGCGTTCACGCACCCGATCGCCTTCAACGTGATTCCGCAAATCGGTTCCCAAAAGCACGCGGGTTATACGTCGGAAGAGATGAAAATGGTTTTGGAAACCAGGAAGATATTTAACGACGAATCGCTGCAAATCTGCCCCACCTGCGTGCGGGTTCCGGTGGCCAACTGCCACAGCGAAACCATGCTCGTGGAAACGGAAAAACATCTCTCGGCGGAAGAAGCCCGCCGGTTGTTCGAGGCGGCGCCCGGCATCACCGTGATCGACGACTTGAACGCCTCGCAATATCCGATGCCGCACGCATGCAGCGGCCGCGACGACGTTTTCATCGGCCGCATTCGCCAAGACCTATCGAGCCCCAACGGCCTCGCCTTTTGGTGCGTGAGCGACAACCTGCGCAAGGGCGCCGCCACGAACGCCGTGCAGATTGCGGAATTGCTGATCAAGAGCGGCGCCTCGGTTTGACGCGGCGATAAAGCTTGCCCGGAATTTACTTGCCAGATTAAAAGCCCGGCATTTTGAAAATGCCGGGCTTTTTAGAGCGACGATCAGTAACTTATTTCTGATTACCAAGCCGCTGCTTGCCGACGAAATCGAGTTGCACGTCGTCAACGCGCAGGAAGGCGGCGTGGGCGTCTTTTCCAGCCGGAATTTGCAGCACGCCGGGCGACGTCTTTTCGATGATCACGGCGACGCCAATTCCCGCGCCGATGGAAAAGTTGGCGTTGCCTTGCCGAGTGCCCAAGAACTCGGAAAGTTCAAACCGTTGGGGCGCAGACGTTTCCCCCGCTACTTTCGTCTCTCCCGCCGCATAGGCGGGCTGGAAAATCTGCACGCCCAAACGCTGGCTTTCGCGAACGTCTTTCTTCACATTGGAATAGCGGAAGATCGTCAGCCGGCAGGTGAAGTGCTGGAGGAAAAACTTCTCGAACGCCGCCGAACTGCCGCCGCCGGAAGCCGCCACCGAAAACGTAAATTGGCCTGAACGGGGGTTGCGCAACTCTTGGGTTAATATGGCTTGGGCGCCGTGCGGAATGCTCACCGCCGCCGCGGCGTCTTCTCCGCCAAAACCGAGCGCCACATGGCGTTTGCCAGCCGCCGAAGCAGCGTTTTCCACCAACCGCACCGTCAACCCGGCCGGACTTTTATGATCGGCCGCCAGCGGCGCGGCCTGCCAACCTTTGATCCTCTTCCCAACGGCCAAAGGATGAAGCGGGAGGCCGTCCTCGAACGACGTATTGCGCAGTTTCTCGGTCGTATAGGAAGGTACGAGCGAGATATCGCCCTCGGCCTTCTGGCGTTGGTCCGTCGCGGGGCGGTCTCCCAGGAGCAGCGAAATGGGCGTTCCTTGTGTGACATGGTGCGGAATTTCCGCCCGGTCGCGGAAGAGCGTATCGTGGCCGATTCCCAACAAGTGGAAAATAGTGGCGGTGAGGTCTTGCGGGGCTACGCGGTCGGCCACTGGTTCGCCGCCGATGGCGTCGGTGCGGCCCACGACTTGCGCCGTTTGAATGCCCGCCCCCGCGATCACAAAATTCGAAACATTGCCCCAGTGGTCGCGGCCGCCCTTGGCGTTGATTTTGGGCGTGCGGCCGAATTCCCCCACCGCCACCACGAGCGTTTCGTCGAGCAAGCCGCGTTGGTCGAGGTCGTTGATCAACGCCGTGTAGCCGATATCGAACTGCGGACAGAGCACATCTTGCAGACGATCGGCGTTTTTGGCGTGCGTATCCCACATCGGGTTATCGACCGCGTTATCGCCCTCTTCTCGCACCCAATTCACATGCACCAGCCGCACTCACGATTCAATCAGCCGGCGGGCCAGCAACACGCTTTGGCCCCACTTGCTGGTTCCATAACGGCGGCGAACGGAGTCGGGTTCCTTGTCGATATCGAACGCCGCCAGCGCCCGACCGGTAGTCAAAACAGAATAGGCTTCCTGGGTTTGGCGGTTGTACGATTCGAGCAGGCCGCTTTTGTCGATCCGGCGAAAATGCTGGTTCATTTCGGCCAGCAACGAACGCCGCGCCGCCAAACGCAACTTCGGCAATTCGGGCCGAAGTTGGAACTTCTCAATTTGCGCATCGGTATTGGAAGGATCCCAGACGATCTTCTCCGGCTCCCAAGCGGATCCCAGAAAACCGGCCGTTTGCCCCGCCGGCTGCACGTTATCATTGAGCCGCATGGCGTCGGGCAGCCAAACCGTGCTGTAAGCCGGAAACACCTCGCTCGGCTTGAGCATTTTGACAATCGAACCGAAGTACGGCCAATCGGTCGGATTGATTTGCCGAGGATTCGGCCCCTGGTAAGGATACCCCGTGAGCACATGGTAGCCGCTGGCCGAATGCAAATTACTGCTCGTGACCAACGACCGCACAATCGCGTATTTATCGGCAATGGCCGCCGTTCGCGGCAGCAGTTCGCTGATCTGAATGCCGGGGATGTTGGTCGAAATCGGGCGGTATTCGCCACGCACCTCCAGCGGCGCATCGGGTTTGGGGTCGAACGTTTCGTGTTGGGGAGGTCCGCCTTGGAGCCAGAGGAAAATAACGTTCTTCGCGCGGCCGAAATGCGCATTATCGACTACCGCGCCCGCTGCGGGAGCAGCCATCAAGTCGGCCAGTGAAATCCCCAAAGCGCCAATGCCGCCAATTTGCAGCCATTCGCGCCGCGAGAGTTGGTCGCATAACCGAGACGACTTTCCCAAAATCGAGAGCATAAGTCTTTCCTCCGAATGTCGACCCCCGTCGAAACTCCGCCGGCGCCGCAACTCGCAAAAGAACGGCTATCAGCCAACAAGCGTATTCAAGCCCAAGTCCACCCCCTTATACCGCCAATAACGGCGTGAATCAACTCCGCAATGCAACGAAGCGCGGGCGTGGGGCATAAAAGCCGGCGTATCCGACCGCTATGCCCGGCTAGGCCGCCCTCGGCTGTTCGCGGCGTCGCTAGGCGTTTACCCAACCTCCATAGTTTTTTTCCTTATAGTTTCCACCTTGTGGCCGGCTTTGTGCGGCCTGCTAGAGTGGCGGCTCGCAGTACGCCACGAGCGATGGCAGGCTGGAAACACAAAGCGCGTAATTATTATGTATGGATTGATTGGCCAGCGGAGTGTCACGGATTATTATCCTCGCCGCAATGACGGCTTCTGAAAGACTTCCGAACACTCCGCTGACTTCGACCAAAGAGGGATCACTCAGATGTCGCCAAAAGGCTCCCTATAAGGTTTCCGCAGATCGAAGACCCTCCGGTGGTGTTCGCTGCGCTCGACCGCCGGCTAATGGCTTGCATCCCTCCGGGATATGTTTTCAGACCAACGCCGCCGCTGGGATGACCTTCAGACCCGGCGCCAACAAAACTCATGTATAAACAACAGTTTCCCGCCTACATGGGAATGACGGTTTGCTGATGCACTCGCTTGCGCTTCGTGCTTGTATTAGGTGAATTTTCATCTGCCGCTCGCCCACGAAAACACGCCAAAGCATATGCTCCGCCATGCGCCGCTCTTCCGCAATTGTGGTTGCAGATGGCGTCGGCATGGCCCACAATAGGGGCGCTTGAATATTGCATTGCCAGCAGAGGGAGGAGATCGCCGATGGCTCGCACGAGACGGTGTGATGGCGTTTCGCATGGCGAACACGCCTTCGCGAATTATCACGGGACCACGCGTGAAGGGCTCTCTGTCTGCAACCGCCGCAGCATGCTCAAGGCGGGCGTTGCGGGCATTGCGGGTTTGACGTTGCCCGATTTACTGCGGCAACGGGCGGAAGCTTCAGCGCTTGGCGCGAGAGCGCCGGGCGGAAAAAGCGTCATTCTCCTCTGGATGGCTGGCGGGCCGAGCCATATCGACATCTGGGATATGAAACCCACGCGGCCGTTGGTCAACCGCGGGCCTTTTACGCCGATCAGCACGGCGGTTCCGGGCGTCTCGATTTGCGAGCATCTGCCCAAGCAGGCCGCGATGCTCGACAAATTCACGCTCATTCGCTCGGTCGATTGCCGCAAGAGCAGCCACCAGCCGAATCAGGTGATGCAAACGGCCAACCGCATGGCGACGCCGCGCACCAATCCGTTGGGCGACAAATACCCCGCAATCGCTTCCATTGTGGCCAGGGAGCACGGCGCGAACCACGCGGCCGTTCCGCCGTACGTGGCTTTCATGAGGCATCCCACGCATGTAGCCTGGGGCGGTTATCTGGGCAAGAAGTACGATCCTTTCAGTGGCAATGAAGCGGCGAAACTGCCCGTTTACGATGTGGTTGGCAAAGACAGCGGCCGCACCAGCGGCGGTAATTTATTCGAGCCGGCAAAGAGTTTGAGCCCCGGTCGCATTAGTTCGCGGCTCGGTTTATTGGCCTCGATCGACCGAATGCAAAGCAACCTCGATCTCGACGGTTCAATGGAAGCGCTGGGCGTTTACCAGCAGCAAGCCGTCGAGATGCTGCTGGGCGGCCGGGCGCGGGCGGCGTTCGATCTGGAACGAGAACCGGCCGCGATGCGCGAGAAATACGGCAGCCATCTTTGGTGCCAGCAGGCGCTGCTGGCGCGGCGTTTGGTAGAGGCGGGCACGGCGTTCGTCACGATCGACCTGAGCTACCATCCTTCTTCCGGCACCTGGGATAACCACGGCGATAACATCCCGCCGTACGGCGGCATCAGCCGGGGGTTGGGGCCGATTCTGCCGTTGTTCGACCACCTACTCACGACCTTGGTTTCCGACCTCGACCAACGCGGCATGCTCGACGACACGCTCGTGATCGCGATGGGCGAATTCGGCCGCTCGCCCACCATGGGCACGCAAGGCAGCACCGATGGCCGCAACCACTGGCCGGTGGTGATGTCGATGGCGCTGGCCGGCGGCGGCTTGCGGCATGGCCAAGTGATTGGCGCTACGGAAAAAGACGGCGGCAGTATTAAGAACCGCCCGGTAACTCCCGGCGATTTAGCCGCCACCATTTACAGCCATTTCGGCGTCTCGCTGCACGGCATGTACACCGATTCGCGCGGCCGGCCGCATCCCTTCGTCGAAGAAAACGGCAAGCCGCTGGCCGAACTGTTTTAGCGCCGTTGCAAGATTTCATCGCGCCCGCCGTATCTGGCATCTCGGCCGGGATGCATCGTTCGTTGTGTTGACCTACCGCCGGGATGCATCGTTCGCTGCGCTCGACCACCGGCTAATGGCTGGCAAGCCTCCGGCTTGGCGGGGATTTCATAACACCATTGCACGGAAGATATCTTGGACAGGTCCTAGATATACATAGCCCGCGCGCCGCCATTCACACGCCCGCCAATTCGCCGGCGTCGAGCACGATGGTCTGTTCCTTAATCGAAAGATCGGGCGGCACGACCGGCGTCGGGTAGCCGTTTTCCGAAATGAACGTGCGATTACGCCCGTAGCTTTTGGCTTCTTGAATGCTCTTTTCGAGTTGTTGTTCGGCGGCGTCCAGTTCTTCACCGGGTTCGATTTCGAGCACCGCAGCGCTGAGCGTGGCTTGGAAATCTCCGCTGGAAAGCAGAAAGGTCGTTTTCTCCAACTTCTGTCGAACTTGCTCCACCCATTCCGCCAATGAAATCATATCCAGCCTGCTGCTGAAGAGCCGGAATCTTTGGCCGCTGATCCGAGCCGAGGTGAAGTTTTCGTGAGATAAGTCGGAGAGTGTTTCACACACCAAATCGAGCACGCTGTCTCCGGCGTGCGGACCATGTTCTTCATTGAGGCCTTCCAGTAGGTCGATGTCGATGAGCCCTATCGATGCGACCTTCGAATCAGCAGCGCCTTGCCAGAGATGTACTTCGTCTTCCCATTGGTCGGCGTAGAGCCCGGGAGAAGGGGCGTCGCATTGCAACTCTTGGCGGTAGGCGTTGTGGAGGCGGTCGCGGAGGTTGTAGATGGCGTTGGTGGCGTCCAGGCATTTCTGGCGAGCCGGTTTATTGTCGTCGGTGCTGGGAGTTTCGTCAGTCAGGGATGAAAAACATGCTTCAACCGCCTGAATTCCCTGGGGAATGTCGAACGCCGCCGTTGCATCGGGCAGCGTCGGCGGAAAGGCTTCACCCGCGACGTCGGATTCGGCGGCTTCCTTCCAGAGGTTTTCCAACTGAGGTCGAACTTCGTTGAGGTCGATTCGGTCTTCGGCGTCGGCATTGGCATACATTGCCACTGCCACGGCCTTCCAGCCTTGAATCAAGGTATCGCAACGTTGTGTCAGGTGTTGGAGCGACTTCTGGCTGGGCGTGCATTCAGATGTTTGCTGGGCGGACACGCCTGCTGAATCATCGCTTTCGCCGATCGCATTTTGCACCACCACGCCGAGCGTGGCGGCGGCGTAGTCTTCTTCTGTCCAGCGTTGGGCGCCGCGTCCTAGGAACACCGCGGCGGCGTATCCCAGGTAGAGGTTGGTGGCCCCGACCAGTACGACAAACAGGATGGATCCCCAGAAAAAGAACATCGCACGACTACTCCAGCGTCAAAACAGGCATTTGGCTAAGTACCGCTCGATAAATAGCTGTCGCATTTGTGTAGCCATCGTCGCCAGACGGTGGGTGAGCGGTGAACCATCCCACGCTCTGGCGAGCATGGCTACGACACTAATTTTCCGCTCGATGCTAAGTAATCAAATATAGGTCAATCTGGGCCGGTAAGCCGGTGGCAATTTTGCCGCTCGCACTCTGTTTGCGGTTGCGATTTCCGGAAGTACGGGTATATTTACGGACTTCTCTCGGTTTTTCACTGGAATCAAGCCCGGCGGGCGGTTGGCGGCGAGGGCTCTTTTGTCGGCGGGCAATTTGGCTGGCGGCGGGTTTTGTTGTTACATTATTTTTTGGAGAGGGTTTCCAGGTATGTCTAAGGTCTGTCAGATATGCGGAAAACGGCCACAAATGGGCAATTCCGTGGAAACGCGTGGTAAGGCCAAGTATTTGGGCGGCGTCGGTACGAAAATCACGGGTATTACGCGTCGGCAGTTTTTGCCCAATTTGCAACGTGTGCGTGTGAGCGTGGGCAAAAGCGCCTCGAAGCGCATGCGGGTTTGCGTGCAGTGTTTACGCAGCGGCGCCGTGCGAAAGGCCGTGAAACAGGCGCCCTTTAAGCTTCCTTCGGCCGATGGGCTGAAAAAGTAGGGCCTTGCCCGATGGCGCTAACTCCCGAAAAAGTGAAGCAGGTCTCGCTGCTTGCCCGATTGCAGCTTTCCGACGCTGAGCTGGAATTGATGACCCGACAGCTTGGCCGGGTGTTGGAATATATCGACAAACTCGCGGAGGTCGACACCGAAAATGTCGCCCCGCTGGCGCATGCCATGGAGCTTTCCAACGTTTTTGCCGACGACCAAGTCGCGGCGAGTTTACCGCGTGAGGAAGTGCTGGCCAACGCTCCCAAACGCGACGACGCATGTTATCGCGTTCCCGCCGTGCTGGGCGACTAGCCGCTCCAGAGACACTCCCAGTCTAGCGACATCTCCAAGGATTTCGAGCAGCCGCATGTCTTCTCTCGTCGAACAAACCGCCGCCGAACTGCTGCGGCGGTTGCAGGCGTCGGAAGTTTCCGCCACGGAGGTTGCCTCCGCCTTTCTCGACCGCATCGCCTCGCACGACGAAAAAATCGGCGCCTTTTTGAGCGTTTGGCGCGAACAAGCACTGGAACGCGCCGCAGATGTCGACCGCCGCCGCGCCGCCGGAAAACCGGTGGGTTTGCTGGCGGGGCTGCCCGTGGCTGTGAAAGATGTCTTCTGCACGCGCGGCGAACTCACCACCTGCGCCTCCAAAATGCTGGAGCATTTTCGGCCACCCTACGATGCAACGGTGGTCGAAAAAATCGAAGCGGCCGACGGAATCATCCTCGGAAAAACCAACATGGACGAGTTCGCCATGGGCGGCTCCACTGAAAACTCCGCCTACCGCCCAACGCACAATCCCTGGGATAACGAACGCGTTCCCGGCGGCTCCAGCGGCGGCGCCGCGGCGGCCGTGGCGGCCCAAATGGCCCCGCTTTCGGTCGGCACCGACACCGGCGGCTCCATCCGACAGCCGGCTGCGTTTTGTGGAACCGTGGGCCTCAAGCCAACCTACGGACGCGTCAGCCGACGTGGCTTGGTGGCCTTTGCCAGCAGTCTCGACCAAGCCGGTCCGTTGGCTCGCACCGCCGAAGACGCCGCGTTGTTGCTGGAAGTGATTGCCGGCCACGACCCGCTCGATTCCACTTCCGCCAATGCCCCCGCGGCGCGTTACTCGCAAACCGTCAGCCAGCCGCTGGAGAAGCTGCGCATCGGCATTGTTCGCGAACATCTGGGCGCCGGGCTCGACGCGGAAATTGCCGCCGCGGTGGAAGAAGCGATTCGGGTTTGGAAAGACCTGGGGGCCGAAATTCAAGAGATTTCGCTCCCCCATAATGAATACGCGATCGCCACGTATTACATCATCGCGCCTTGTGAGGCGTCGAGCAATTTGGCGCGTTACGACGGCGTTCACTATGGGTATCGGACCGATGAAACAAAAATGCTCGCCCAGTTGGCGGCCGAGCGCAAAGCGGCGGAGGTGAATCCGGCAAGACTCGAAGAGATCGATACGCCGCTGGTGCGCATGTATCGGCAGTCGCGTTCGGAGGGGTTTGGGGCTGAAGTCAAACGCCGCGTGATGCTCGGCGCCTATGCGTTGAGCGCCGGGTATTACGACGCCTATTATCTGAAGGCGCTCAAAGTGCGGCGGCTGATCCGGCAAGATTTTGATCAGGCTTTTGCCAAGGTCGACGTCATCATGGGGCCGACCACACCCACGCCGGCATATCGTTTGGGAGAGAAGGTGGCCGACCCGCTGGCGTCTTACTTGGGCGATACGTATACCGTGAGCGCCAACTTGGCGGGTATTTGTAGTTTGTCGACACCCTGCGGCTTCACGCAATCGGGCTTGCCTATTGGCCTGCAATTGCAGGCGCCCGCCTTGGAGGAAGACCGCCTGCTCCGCGCGGCGCACATGTATCAGACCGCCACCGATTGGCATCTTCGCCGCATTTGACGGCGCGGCGGCGTCAATGGTCTACATTTGAAGCAGGTATGGCGTTCGTTGCAAGCCGGAGGCTTGGCAGCCATTAGCCGGTGGTCGAGCGCAGCGAACACCACCGGTCCGCCAGCAACGAACGCCGCATCCCGCCGGGATGCCAGATGCAGTAGTCTGAACGGCAGTCATCGGTTACGCCACACGAGCCAGCGGGCGACGGTTTCCCTCTGAAATAGCGGGCGAGTAAACGGCGCAGGCAACTGTTTGTCGGACCCTCAGGGGGAGTCTATACTGCAATACGGGGAAACCCATGCCAAACTGCGGCTTTGATCGCCGATCACCGGATTGGGTTCAGGCGAGCGGAAGAATCGTCATCGCCGGACGCGTTCGTGTTGGGGCGTGAACATGGCCTTCAGCCAAGCTGCTCACGCTTTCCCTTTAATTCCTGGGGCGATGCCCCAGGCTACGGTGAAAATAGGCCTTCGGCCAAATCCCCCGGAAAACGAACATCGCCGGAAAACGAACCTCGTGTCCCCTCCAGAAAAACGCTCCCCCAAGGATATAGCCATGCTCTCTAGGTTGTTGCTCGCTTTGTTGTTGCTGCCGGCTGGTGTTTCGATAAGCCGCGCGGCCGACTATTCCGCCGAGACATTCGACGCCGCGCCGCCGAAAGAGGTGAGCGAGAAAATCTCGGCGCTACTTTCCCACCAAGCGGTTCGCATCAAACGCGGCTCGCGCGCGGCGATGGAAATTTGGCTGATGAAGTCGTGGAAAGTTTCGACCGATTTCAAACCCACTTCGGAAGTGCTCTACCCCTTTTCCGAAGGCCAATTGATCGGAGTGATACGATACGTAAAGCGCGGCGGAGATTTTCGCGATCAAACCATCGGCCGCGGCGTGTACACATTGCGTTACGGGCAGCAACCGGTCGACGGCAACCATGAGGGAACGTCGCCCACGCGAGATTTTCTTCTGCTCGTGCAGGCCGAAGTCGACGAATCGCTCGCGCCGTTCGATCCCATGAAGCTCTCGGAATTGAGCGCCGAAGCGGCGGGGTCGGGGCATCCGGCAATGCTTTGCCTGCAGAGCCGCCACGAACCGCCAAAAACCGTTCCCGCAATGCTGCACGATGAAGATCAAGAGTGGTGGCTCCTTCGGCATCGTGGCAAGGTAAACGCGGGCGGCAAGGTAATTGATTTGCCCTTCGATTTAGTGGTGGTTGGGTACTCCGAATAACAAATGACAAGTAACTATTGATAAATGAGGTTTACGTCATTCGCAATCCAGACATAGCTCCCTCCATGTCTTCTAAGCTGCCATCGCGGAATATGCGCCAGCATGGCCGACGGCCGATTCCAGCCGCGTTGTCGCTTTTATTTTTGCTTTTGCTCTGGCCGCCAGCGAGCATTCGGGGCGATGATATCCCCTCGCAACCCCCCGCCGCTCCACTCACTGCGGCGAAGGAAAAACCGCCGAAACGTCCCTTTCAAACCAAGGTGGTTCGCGGCCGCGTGGTCTGGCTGGCGGAGGCTCTAGAACGCCGGTACGGCATACAATCGGTGGCCGACGCCGCGCATCGGGCGTTGGCTGTCGAAACGCCTCAAGGCGAACTGCGGCTACTGCTTGAAGACGCGCGAGGGCACGCCTTCCGAGTGGATGAACGCTTACGCCAGATGGACCTCAAACTGCTGGTCCGGGAGTACGAGAGTTCGCCCGTGCTGCAAGTGGTGCGTGTGTTTGAGGTGCTTGACGGCGTCGATTATGAAATAGATTATTGGTGTCAGATTTGCGCCATCGCGATGTACGAACTCAAAGCCTGCGATTGCTGCCAAGGCCCGATCGCATTGCGCAAACGCCGGCAGTCGGTTCCGCCAACCGCCGGAGTAAAAGCCCTCGAATTAGCGCCGCGTTAGGGAAGAGTCCTGAATTTACAGGCCGAATTAAAAGCCCGGCATTTTCAAAATGCCGGGCTTTTCTGAACGACTACCGATAACTTATTTCAGGACGATTCCTAAAGCAAAATTTCCGCCTTTTACCCGCCGCCGCACTCTCGCAACCCGGTTGGTCGTGCTTGTCCAGAATATACCGTTGGGGTATTTTGTGTGTGAGCGATACACCTTTTTGAAACCTCGGGGTAAGTCTTTTCATGGCACGGCGCGTTGTAATCACGGGAATGGGGTTCATCAGTCCGCTGGGGAACACTCGCCAGAAGGTGCGCGAAGCACTTCATGCGGGTCGCTCCGGCGTGACTTATTTGGAGGGTGCGGCCGCTGCGATGTTGAAGTTCGGCGGCGCGGCCCACGATTTCACCGGCGACGTCGCCGACTTCGGCCCGCTGGAAAAACTGCAAAAACGCAACATCAAGAAGGGGCTCAAGTTGATGTCCCGCGATATCCAGATGGGAGTCGCGGCGGCGCAATTGGCCTTGACCGACGCCGGTCTGGCCCTGGGCGATTGCGAGCCTACTCGTAGCGGGGTTTCGTTTGGCTCCGACTATATTATGTCGGAGCCGGGAGAATTTTCCGCCGCGATTGCCGCCTGTATTGATGACAACGGCGTGTTCGACTACCAGCAGTGGGCGAAAAACGGCATGCCGCAGATCACGCCCCTATGGCTCTTGAAGTATTTGCCGAACATGCCGGCCAGCCATATCGCGATTTACAACGACTTCCGCGGCCCCAGCAATTCGATCACGCTCCGCGAGGCTTCGGGAAATCTGGCGATTGGGGAGGCCTGCTGCACTATTTCCCGCGGCAACGCCGAATTGATCATCGCCGGCGCTTCGGGTACGCGTCTGCAACTGACGCGCAGCATTCAAGTTTCGCTCCAAGAAGAAATCATCCAGCAGGATATCGCCCCGGAAACGGCCAGCCGTCCGTTCGACAAAGACCGCGCCGGCATGGTGTTGGGAGAAGGCGCCGGCGCCCTTATTTTAGAATCGCTGGAAAGTGCGGAAGCTCGCGGCGCGACGATGTTGGCCGAAATCATAGGCTACGGTGCGTCGTCGGTGTTGCAGTCCAATGGCGTCGCGCGGCTGGAGGTCGCGATGGCGAACGCCATGGGCGCCGCGCTGCGCACGGCGAAGTTGGCCCCCAACGATGTCGGGCATGTTCACGCTCATGGCCTCTCGACCCAAAGCAGCGACCTTGCCGAAGCCCAGGCAATTCAAAGGGTCTTTGGTGAACGGCCGACGCCCATTCCCGTGACCGCCGCCAAAAGTTATTTCGGCAATTTGGGCGCTGGTTCGGGCGTTATTGAATTAGGGTCCAGCGTGGAGGCTCTCAACAGCGGCGAACTCTTCCCAGTGCTGAATTACGAAACGCCCGACCCCGCGTGTGAAATTTTCGTGGCGGCGGAAAACGGTGTTCCCGCCGGCGACGTGGCTATGAATGTGAGCGTTACACCGCAAGGGCAGGCCAGCGCTATTTTGGTCTGCCGCCCGAGGTAGCTTGAAAGCAATGGGTAGCTTGAAAGCAATTCAGCCGCCCGTTCAAAAGCGCTTCGCCGCAGGACGTAAGTACCTGTCCAAGATCTATTCCGTGCAATGGTGGTAGGAAATTCTCACCAAGCCGGAGGCTTGCCAGCCATTAGCCGGCGGTCGAGCGCAGCGAACACCGCCGGTAGGCCCACGCAACGAACGTGCATCCCGGCCGAGATGCCAGACGCAACGGGCGCGGGAAACGCCTCGAAACAACGCTGTCATTTGTGTCGCCGCTCAACGTTGGAGTGTACGCTTCAGCGTGTTTTCTCCGGACACACGCTGAAGCGCGAACTCCAACGGCCGCTGGCATCCCGCCGGGATGCGGAATATCGCGACGCCTCCATCCTCCGGTGGTGTTCGCTGCGCTCGCCCACCGGCTAATGGCTTGAATCCCTTCGGGATATGAAACAACGCTGTCATTTGTGTCGCCGCTCAACGTTGGAGTGTACGCTTCAGCGTGTTTTCTCCGGACACACGCTGAAGCGCGAACTCCAACGGCGTTTGCGTTACGGCGCGAACTGTAAAACGCGGCTCTTGCCAATCAGAGCGTTTTCAAATACTCCAGCACGGCTTGTTTTTCAGGTTCGTCGAGAACTTCGGGGAATTCGTGGCCGGCGGCCGATTTGCCGAAGCGTTCGGTGTTGAAGTAGGTTCTTCGCTGGGGGCCGTCCAGCTTCGGTGGTAGCTTCTCAAACGTTTCGATTTCCAGCCCGACTTTTTGGCGGTCGTATCCGTTTTCGCTACGCTTCCAAATCCTGGGCCGGTCGGAGGCGTGCAACAGATGCCAGAGCGTCGGCACGGAGCCGTTATGGAAATACGGCGCGCTGGCCCAGACGCCATCCAGCGGCGGGGCCACATACCCGCCGGGATCTTCCACCACGCGATGCTCGCCGTAGTGTGCGAACCAGGTGGCGGCGTATCGGCGGCGATGTTCCGGCGAGAGCGCGTCGAGACGGGCGCGGTCGGTGTCGACTTCGTCAATCGGCACAATACGGCCGGGGTAGGTTTCCTGTTCGCCGCCGTACTCACCGTGGCACTTCGTGCAGGTCTGCTTGAAAAGAGCCTCGCCCTTTTTCGCCAGCACGTGGTCGATTTCAAACGGGTATTGGGGCGCTTCGAGCGATTCGACGTACGCCATGACGTCTTGAAAATCAGACTCCCAGCGGCGAAAGTCGTCAGGACCGTTTTCTTTCACCAGCATGAACTGCATCATCACGCGGGCGCCTTTTTGCGCGAAGCCATCGATGTAGATCTGCTTCTTTTTCTTCAGGTGCCACCAGGGCGGCGGCTCCATGTCGTGATGGGTCATGGGAGGAATACGGCGGTTGAGGCGGAAGTTGAGATCGGCGTCGCGATAGTTCAACAACAACACGCCAAACATCACGGCGTTGGTGGTGCCGTTGGTGGTTCCCAGGGGAACGAGCACGGTGGCCAGATCCATGCGCGACATCGGCTTGCCCAAACGCAACTTCGCGGCCCGTGTTTCCTCGGTGAGCGTTTGCAGAGCGAACAGGGAATTCGTCAGACCGGGGATACTTTTTCCAGCGACTTTTCCGCCATGGCAGGCGAAACAGTTCATGGTCCAGGCGCCGTTTTCGTCGACCACATACTGCAACGGCCGGTTGCGGTCGTCGCCGGGTCGAGCGGTTAAGCCGTAGCGAGAGAAGGCCATTTCCCGCCGCTCTTCAGCCGACGCGGCCTCGGCCTGCGAACGCAAAGGTTCGGGCCACGAACGCCAGGCGTCGTCGAAGGTCTGTTGATCAAAATCGATCGGCAGGTATTTTTTCTCCGTGAGAAACCGGTAGCCGCGCTCGGCGGCTGTTTCGTCGGCATGGGCCAAAGATGAAAGAGCGGCCCCAGCCAAGATTAGCATGAGGACGGTTGCGGCGGGTCGGTTCATCGGCAAGGCGCCTCTTTGAAGACGATGGAAATCGGCACGTCTTTATCCTAACATGCCCTCCCCACGGAACAACCGCGTGCTTTACGACCAGAAAAATCAACACGCGTTTTTTACGAGCAACGAAAGCAACCGCCGGAATGGCCGAGCATAAAATCGAACTTGATTTGAACCGTTTGGCGCCGCTGCCTCGCAATAAGGAGGTGGGCATTGGGTGTATCGGGGCGGGGTTTATTATGTCGGACCGCTATTTTGTTGCTGACCGGCAAGCGGGGTTTCGGCCGGTGGCCATTTCCGAGATCACGCGCCCCGCGCGCCAAGGGAGAACGTATCGAACATGAAACCTACTTTGAGTCAAATCTGTTCCCTTGAATCGCCGTTTGAAAAAGACATCGAAGATTACGCCGCCGGGCAGTGTCAAACCATTGAACTTTGGCTGACCAAGCTCGAAACGTATTTGCAACACCATTCGTACGATGATCTTGATCGGCTGCTGGAGGAACAGGGCGTCGCCACGCCGGTGGCCAGTTTTCAGGGCGGCTTGCTTACCAGCCAGGGAGAAGCCCGCCGCGTGGCCTGGGAATTGTTCCAAAAGCGACTGGAAATGTGCCGGCGCGTGGGCGTGGAGGTGATGGTGGTGGCCTGCGACACTACCCTGCCGTTCAGCCAACAAGACCTCAACCGCACCCGCGCTTCGCTGCGCCAGGCGGCCGAAAAAGCAGCGGAGCAGGAAATGCTTTTGGCCTTGGAGTTTCAAGCTCAAGCTGCGTTTGGCAACAATCTGCAAACGGCCGCCGCGCTGGTGGAAGAGGCCGCACACCCGGCGTTGGGGCTGTGCCTCGATGTTTTTCACTTTCACGTTGGCCCCAGCAAACTTGCCGACTTGGCGTATCTCGGCAAGGAGAATTTGTTTCACGTCCAACTTTCCGACCTGGCCGATACGCCGCGCGAAACGGCCACCGACCAGCATCGCATTCTTCCCGGCGATGGCGACCTCCCGCTGGCGCCCGTGCTGGAACACTTGCGTTCGATTCAATACGAGCGGTGCGTGTCGATTGAGTTGATGAATCCTCAAATCGGCCGCTTGCCGGCATTGCAATTTGGTGAAATCAGCATGACGGCTTTGCGAAAAAAACTCGGCCTGACAGAAAAATGATGTCTGCTGGCGAAGAATTCAGCTTGTCAGATCGTCTTCTCTAGGAGGATAATGCATGGCTGGGGCGTTGGGCGATGCCTGCCTTTCCCAATCGACGGCCGCAAAGGGGCCTTCGCACCGCTTGCCTCGAAAAATTCAGAGTCCGAAAGAGACGGGCCTTGGAAAGTGTGGAGCCATTCAATCCTGAATGGGCGTTTGAGAAGCCCGGCTTTTTGAAAAAGCCGGGCTTCTGAACCGGGAAGTCGTTTTTCCACGCTTTCTTTGCAGAAGCCAGGGAGGCAACCGTGAGAGCATTGCGAACGTTATTTCCATGGGCTGTTTGCCTGTTGCTGGCTTCTTCCTCGGCCTCGGGGCAGTTTTTGCATGGGCGGCATGGCGGTATTCATGGCGGCGGTGTTCATGGCGGCGGGCATGTGATTTGGCCGCACGCGCCGCATCATGGTTTCGGACCTTTGGTTTATCAGACCGATGGCTACGGCCATTTATCGGACCACGGGCATTCTCATTTTGAACTGAGTTGGTATACGCCGCCCAGTTCGATCGTGTTCCCGCCTTGGCGTGCGCCGTGGTGGGATTTCAACCGTTTTCCCGATCCTGGACGCGGTATTGGAGCGGCCGGCTTGGTCGAGGAACCCGCCAGAGCGAACCAGGGACCGCTCGACGCCGCAGCGCCGCGGCCGCATCTGTTCCAGCCTCGCACATCGAACAAAACGGCTCGACGACGGGCGGCAAAATATATCGCGTATGGCGACGCCCTCTTCTCGCGGCAGAAGGAGCACAGCGCGCTGCAGCGTTATAAAACCGCCGCCAAGGCCGCTCCGGATTTGGCCGAGATCCATTTTCGTCAGGGGCTTGCGCTGGTCGCCACGCATCGATACGACCTGGCCGCTGCGGCATTCAAACGCGGACTGATTCTTGCGCCAGCGGGAGCCGATGCGGGCGATGTCGTCAGCCTCGACGCGCTGTATCAAGACAACCTACTAGCTAAGGAATCTCATTTGGAGGCCTTGGCCCAGGCTGTTGCGTTAAAGAATCACAACGCCGACTATTGGTTTGTGCTGGGCATGTTCTTGCGACACGATGGCCAAGCAGAACGGGCTCGCAAATTTTTCCAGCAGGCCCAACAACTCAGCGGCGGCGCTGCGGCGCACCTCAACGGTCTGCTGGAGAAAAAGAAGGCGGCGAAAGCAGGCATCGACGCTTGAGGCATCATTCGGGAACAGGACTCCGCGCGGTTGCTTAGCGCCGCTCGATAAATAACGGTCGCATTTGTGTAGCCATCGTCGCCAGACGGTGGCTGAGCGGTGAACCATCCCACGCTCTGGCGAGCATGGCTACGACACTAATTTTCCGCGCGGTTGCTTAGTTCCAGTTTTGCATTTTTTGAAGGATTGGTATAGCTACGAAAAGGGGCGGCTTGCGACAATGAAATCTTGTTTACGGACTCGATTTTTCTTGCACGGAAGCCGCCCAAGATGGAACTTACCAATTCGTTCGAAGT
>JAJRWU010000035.1 GCA_024276655.1 Planctomycetota bacterium | reverse complement strand
TTCGCCGCGACCTCAGTTTCTTTCCCGCTCTTTCCCGCTCTTTCCCGCTCTTTCCCGCTCTTTCCCGCTCTTTCCCGCTAAAAAACGACCTGAAAATCGACTTCACTCCATGCCGCTATTGCCGTGCCGAACACTATTGGTATTGACGCATTTGATGCTTGCGAAAAGAGAACCGGCGTCTAGAAAACCGTGGAACATCGAGTGCTGTGTTCCGTCCTCTGCGGCCCTTCGCGCATTTGTGTTCTCTGCGTTAAAATGCTCACTTGAAAACATCCACTAGCAATGTCTGAATTTCCGCCCAGGGCGAGTGGAGTTGCGATCGTAATCTGTCCGACAGTTCAAAACTCCTGAACAACGGTCACAAAATTACCGGCTCCTCCTGCTCGGTGGTCTCGTGTTAAAAGAATAAGGAATGACGCCATGAAATCCGTCGACTGGCTGATCAACGAACACGACCTCATTGAGCGCGGGCTCGACTTGCTGGAGAAATCGGTTGTGTTGCTCGAAGCCGATCAGCCGGCGCCCGCTGGCTTCCCCGAATGGGCGGCCGGTTTTTTCAGCCAATTCGCCGACAAATGCCATCATGCCAAGGAGGAAGACCTCTTCTTCCCTCTGTTGAAGGAACGGGGCATTCCGGAGGAAGGCGGGCCGATTGGCGTCATGCTGCACGAACATACCGTGGGTCGTGATTGCGTGCGGCGAATGCGAGAAGCCTCCGCACAAGAAGAATTCGACGCAGCCCTGTTTACAGCGGCGGCCAAGGAGTTCGCGCCGCTCTTGCGACAGCATATCTTCAAGGAGAACAACGTGCTGTTCAAAATGGCGGGGCATGTGATGAGCGACGACGACGACGACGCCATGGCCGGCAGATTCGCCGAAGTCGAAACTGAGCGCGAGTTGGCCGGCCTCCATAAGCGGTTCGAAGCGGAAGTGGTCCGTTGGGAAGAGGCAATGTAATGAGCGAAAAAGCAATGAACGAAGATGCAACAAGCGACAAATTCACCCAGTTTCTCGATCTCGCTAGGGAAGTCGAGCCGCCTGAGAACGGCATCCTCACCCGCACGTTGTTCAACGACGACAACGTGAAGGCGGTGATTTTTGGATTTGCGCAAGGAGAGGAGTTGTCGGAACACACGGCGTCGATGCCGGCCATCTTGCATTTCATTCAAGGCGAAGCAATCTTAACGCTCGGCGACGAAACCGTTGAAGCACAACCGGGAACCTGGATTCACATGCCCGCCAATTTGAAACACAGCGTGCAGACAAAAACTCCGGTCGTGATGCTCCTGCTGCTTTTGAAGAAGTAGCTTCCCTGGCTTTGCCGCGACGAAACACGATGCGTTCTGAATCAGGAAAAACAGGTCCTCCCGACGGCCGCTTGGCCGACTGCCCCGCTTCGCCGAATTGTGTTTGCACACAGGCGAGCCGCGAATCTCGCCGCATGCCGCCCCTGCCATTTTCGGGGTCGGTGGAGGAAACCCGGCAACGGTTGAAGCAAGCCTGCCAGTCGATTGCCCGGCTCCGACTCATTTCCGAACAAGACGACTACCTGCGATTTGAAGCCCAGAGTCGGTTCCTGGGCTTCGTGGACGACGTCGAATTCCTAATCGATATGGAAGCCGGTCTGATTCACTTTCGCTCGGCGTCGCGCACCGGTTATTCCGACATGGGCGCCAATCGAGCCCGCATGGAAGCCATTGGTAAGGAATTCGCTTCGAGTTAGCATGTGCGCTAAAGGATTCGCGCCGTTGGAGTTCAAGCTTTAGCTTGTTTTGCCCCGGGAAACGCGATAAAAAAGCAAGCTAAGCACCGCTCGATAAATAACTGTCGCATTTGTGTCGCCATCGTCGCCAGACGGTGGGTGAGCGGTGAACCATCCCACGCTCTGGCGAGCATGGCTACGACACTAATTTTTCCGCTTGATGCTAAAGCTTGAACTCCAACGGCGCGAATTCCAACGCACTAGCGCGTTCCGCTGGTTAGGGGCTTGATCACGAGCCGCTTTTTCGGCGCGTTGGAAAGGTATTCAAACAGATCGACAATCTCTTGCTTCTCTAATTGGTCGAGCAAGCCGTCGGGCATGGCCGATTTTTTGCTAGGCTCGATTTCCTCCACGTTGGCTTCCTTGATGGTCAGGCGTTTGCCATCGGGGGTGACGATCGTGAGCTCCCCCTTGGCGCCTTTGCCGACGAGTCCGGTGAAAGTGCGTCCGTTTTTCGTCACAACGGTTTTCGCCGCGTATTGATCGGAAATCACGTGCGACGGATACACCAACGCCTGCAGAATCTCTTTCCGCATAAAGCGTTTGCTGACGCTGCTCAGGTCGGGTCCCACGGCTTCGCCGGCGCCGCCAAATCGGTGGCACTTGGCGCAGTTGGCTTTGGTGAACACGAGTTCGCCGCGAATTTTCGACGGCGGCTCGTCTGCTTCGGTATCATTGATCCACTCCAGGAGTTCGTCGAAACTCCACTTGCTCTCTTCGCCGGCGAGCGGTAATTCGGCGGCAGGACGATCAGGATATTGCTCGGCAAACCACGCCTGCCATTTTTCGATGGCGGTTTTCCAGTTGTCGCCGGCTTCAGATCGCGATTCCCCCGTCCAATGTTCGAGCAAGGCGACGGCGTCCTGGGCGCCGTGGCGTTCCAATCGCAATCCACAGAGAATGATCTGCCGATAGTGCGCCGGGTCGGCTGGCCCATAATTTACTGTTCGCAATTTTCGCAATACTTCACGCGCCGCGGGGCCTTCCAGAATGGGGGCGGAGCGGAGGAGGTAATCCCAGTTATCGCCATCGGGCTTTTGGGCCAATCCCATGGCCACGACGACTCTGCGTTCGGGGTCGGTTTCCCAAATATCCCGCAGCAACGCCATCGATTCTTCGTCTCCGCTGCGTGCGAGCACCGCCGCGATTCCGCTCTTGAGTTGCCGGTATGCAAACGATTTTTCGTCCAAGATTTTGCCGTTCAGCTCCTCGAAGATATCTAGCAACTCCGCGTCGAGCGTGTGGGGCGTCAGGTATAAAGCGCCCAGCGCGGCGCTGGGCATTTGATCGCCTTGGGCCAACGCCTTGCGTGCTTCCTTGGGTGTCAGACTGCGAGCGAAGTCGTTGGCGCAGTTTTGCAGGTAGCGATCATAACTGGCGCCGCCCTCGAATTTCTGGGCGTCTTCGTAGAACTGCAAGATTTTGAATTTCTCTTCGCTGGTGAAACTCTCCGCCATGAACCGCAAATGGAAAGCCAAGTGTGTTTTTTCCACCAGCGGAATGTCGGACTCCAGTTGTTCGATGAATTTTTCGGCGAGGTTCTCCGACTTCAAAAAAGTCAGCAGTCGCACCAACTCCCGGTTCATGGTGGGGTTCGACGAAGGATATTCCCATTCCAAAACGGCGCGAACATCGGGTGCGTCTTCGGCCTTGAATTCACCTCGGATCAACGCCAACTGCGTGATTCGCATGATGTCGATAAAATCGCGATCGGAGACAAAATCGTCCAACATCTCCTGCACACGCACCAATATGGCCTGCGCGGTTTGTTTATCGGGCTGCGTGATCAAGAGGGCCAAGGCGCCCTGAACGAAGAGCCTCGCCTGTTTGGTTTCGAGTACTTCATCGCGCCATTGCTCGCCATCGCCTTGCTCCAAAAGCTTACGAGCCGACCAAGATTCAAAACGATCGGGCGAAAGCAACATCGGCCGGAGAGTTTCGAAGTCGACCGCTTCGGAAAGCTTCAACAGCGACTCACATGCACAACGTCGGACGCGTGCATTTTCGTCGCCGAGAAGCGTCAGCAGCCGCGCTCGCCGCCCGTCGTCTTCGGTCGCGACGGTGAGCCAGGCGGCCTGCATGCGGATTTCAGGGTTGTCGTCCGCGGCTAGGGCGTCGAGGTCGTCGGCTTCTGGCGAAGGGCCAAACAAACGCAAGACGTTCAAGGCTTGTAGCCGCCTTTTCAGACTGTTTTCGTGGTCCAAGGCCTGTTCGGTAATTAGCGGGCGCCAGTCGTCGCCGACTTCTTCCCTGGCGGTCGCGATGGCTTGTCGGGCCCAGGCGCTTTGCAGTTGGGGCTGCCGAATCACGGCTTCGATTCCGTCGCCCAGATTTTTAACGTTATCGGGAACCTCGCCCCGCCAAGAGACGCGATAAATGCCGCCCGCGGTTCCCCGGCCTCCCGTGATGAAATACAGATCGCCTTCGGGGCCGACCGCCAAATCGGTAACATTCAAGGGTTGCCCCGTGAGGAAGGGCTCCGCTTTGGCCTTGTACGAGGCGCCGTCTTCGGTGAGTTTCATCGACAAGATTCGCCCTTCCGACCAATCCGCGACGAACATCGATTTGTGGTAGCGCGCCGGAAAGGCGAAATGATCGTACAGCGCGACGCCCGTCGGCGAACCACGGCCCGTGTCGGCCGCCGCCGGCAGACTGTCGATGAAATACGATGGCCACTTCGCCCAACCGCTGCGCCAGCCGAATTCGGCGCCGGGCGTTACATGGAGCATGCGCGTCGGGCGATACCACGCCGCGCCTTGGTCCGACTCCATATCGGAATCGTAGGTGAATAATTCGCCATCGGAGTTGAACGCCAAATCATAAGGATTTCGGAGCCCTCCGGCCACCAATTCCACCGTATCACCGCTGGTGTTGGTGCGTATAACGACGCCACCGGGCGCCTTCACGCCAACAGCATGCCCACCCGGATCCTCATACCGGGGCGTTAATAAGTCGCCTTCGTGGTAATTGCCGAAGGGGCTGCTTGCGGCGTATTCCTTCACCGGCGCGGAATGATTTCCCACCACGATATAAATCAGTCCGTCGGGGCCGAGCGTGAGGCCGTGCGGGCCATGCTCTCCCAACGCGCCCCTGAATTTCAGCAACGTTTTGACGTCTTCCAGTTTTCCGTCTTGGTCTTTGTCGCTGAGTTGGTAGAGCGCGGCGCCGTCGGGTCCGTCGGCGATGGCGAAAACATCGCCATTGAGCGGCAGAATGCCCTGGCAGTTCTTTATTTTCTCGCAGTAGGTCCGCATTTTGTCTTGTTGGCCATCGTTGTTGCTGTCGTAGACCAGCATCAGCGGGCCGCCTTCGCGCGAAACGATCAGATGGCCGAATTCGTCGAAAGCCATCGCGATTAACGAGCCGGTGAGATCGCCGCCGGCAATTTCCGAGACTTCAAATTCCTCTGAAATTCGAAAACGCGCCACTTCCGACGCGGCTGATTCTGTTACATCTGTTGTTGGTCGAGACGATTTCGAGGCGCCGACGGTCTGACCTGATGACGATTTCACCGACTTCGCGGTCGCCTCTGAATCCGATGGGGCGTTGAACACGCCGATCTCGCGAGAGGCGGCCCAGCCGGAATCGTTGTAAAGCGGCGACGTCCAGAGCGGCAGCGGACGTCCGCTCACTTTCCAGGAACGATCGGTCGGCACTTGGCGCCACCGATTATTCTCATTTATTTTGATCTCGGCCGCCAAACCGGCGGTTTTTCCTTCTTGATTCACCACCTTGATCGCGACAAGATTCTTTCCCTCCCGGACGTATTTCGAGAGGTCGAATTTATCGACATCATCGTCTTTCGGACCGGCGGCCACGCGGCGCCCGTTGATATAAAGTTCGTAGGTGTCGTCGGCGGCGATGGTCATCAGCACGCGTTGTGGTTTGATGAGCCGAATTACTCGACGAAAATGGCTGGCTTGCGAGGGCGATGGTCGGCTGCCGGGAAGCCAAATCCATTGTGTCTTTTGCGCCTGAGCGGCGCTGCCGCCCAAGCCATTGGCCAACAGCATTCCCAATACCAGTATTGGGAATCGCCGCCGCAAAAGATTTGCCGTCAACAGCCAGACTTTTTCCAGATTCTGCATGCTCATATCTGAACTCACTCGGTGCCTCAGTGAAGACCAATAGCCGGTTCTCTGTTTCTATTTTCGGCCCAAGGCAACTGGTAAGATTGCCCGAATATGCGGGATGTACAGAATTTTCGGCCGCAAATCCTCGCAATACGGCCACAAGACGGGAATTCAGGATAAATGCGCCGACTTTGCGGCCTGGCGTCCTCCAGCTTAACGGCGCCCGGCCAGAGGTTTGGCCAGCAGCGAATATCCCCAAAACGGTTGCGAAGATAGGGAAATGCAGAGGTCGCTAAAGAATAGCCCTGAACGGTTACCCGCGATTCAACGCGTGGTATAGCCGCCTTTTGGGTCCCTCATCGAAAAGCGAAACACGTTTCTTCGTGCCAGAGTCCGTGTGAAGCACCAACAGTCCGTTTGTTTCCAGGCAACCGTTCACCGATTCTGATCTGTCGGCTGGATGTTATCGCAAATTCCCGCGGCGCCGGCGGAAGTTCAGACATTGCTCGGCGGTTTCTGGGCGGACGTTTCAACGCAGAGAGCGCAAAGGCGCGGAGGGCCGCAGAGGACAGGCTGCAATTATCTCGGCCCAATTTGACGATGCAATGCAATCGCACAGCCGTATTAAAATTACGAAAAAAGGTGTTTCTCAACGATGTTTCTGCCGCATGCGGCGGCTGTAGGCTTCCAGAAGCGCGCGTTCCTTGCGAGTGAGGCTGGCTTCTCCCGAAACTCGCACTTTATCCAGGAGTTTGTCGGCTGCGGAGTCTTGTTCGTGGTAGGCGTCTTCGGGGTCGTGAATTTTGAGCGATGTGCGAGATTTCAACGAGGGCAATCGCAATCGACCGAGTGCCGGCAGAAACCGGCTTAAATTCCAGCCGAACTTCCAGTAAACCATGGCAAACGCCGCACCCGCCAAATGGGCTTCAAAGGCGGTGCCGCCTTTTCCGGAAAGCGAGCCCAGCAGGTCCATCCCCACGAAGGCGATCGCCATTACGAATGCCGGCAAGGGAAACACCCCGAAGATAAAAACCTTTCGCTGAGGGAAATAGGCGGCAAATAGAATCACCACGGCGGAAACGGCGCCCGAAGCGCCCACCATCGATGCCGGCGAGGAATACGTTGTGGCGGCGACGATCACCCAGACCAGCCCGGCGAAAACAATTGCGCAAAGATAAAAGGTGAGAAATTCGCGCCGCCCCAGCCGTTCTTCAATTTCGCGGCCGAACATCCAGAGGCCGAACATGTTGAAAAGCACATGCCAGATGCCCAGTTCCGTTCCCAAGGACGAGTGGGAGAAACCGTAGGTCAGCAACTGCCACGCATTCCAAGGATGCGTGAAGAGGTCGGAATTTAGCGCCAGCGCGCCGCTGAGCCAGCGACCATTGGCGCCGAGCGGGTATCCTGGCGGGACAGGCAACCGGGGCGAAAACCCGTCAATAATAAAGATCACGGCGTTGATCACGATCAGCCACGTGATGATCGACCACGCCGCAGCGCCCGATGGGCGCGCGCCGCCAGAGCCCCACGCCGGCGGGGAGTCATCGTCCCGGTAATATCCCCGATCATAGATTCCCATCTTTGCCTCTTCATTGAGAGCGCCGCCCAACTTTCTCGACGCCCGACCTTTCCTGCAAAACGGCGCCCAGCGGGAGCACCGCTCTATTTTACGCCTCCATTCCTGAAAAGGGAAAGGGCGATGTGCTGGTTCGTCGAAAGTGCTGGCAATAAATCGCGGCGCTTGTTTCGGGCCGCCGCGGCGGTACACTGCGAAGAGCACCATGAAAAATTGCCACGCACCCAGTAGAGGGATTCGCCGTGATTCCAATAGCAAGCAACGTTTTTTCCCAGCCAAGCCTACGGTTTTCCATCAAAAAAATCGTCACCTGCGCTGCGATGGTATTCGCCCGACGACGCCAAGTATTGGCTCGCGCGGGCCTCGTCATGCCAATATTGCTGGCGGCGATTCTGCTGCTGTTTCCACCCAGCGCCGCCCACGCGGCGGACGCCGATACAGCCGCGCCGCCCAAGAAAAAGAAGGTGGTGTTGATCGCGGGCGTGAAAAGCCATGGACCGGTCGGAAATGGAATTCACGATTACCCGTGGTCGGTCAAGCTGCTCAAAGTGATGCTGGAACACTCCAACGTGGCTGACCAGCTTGACGTCGAATTTCATCTCGACGGTTGGCCCCAAGACGCATCCACCTTGAACGACGCCGATACGATCATGGTCATTTCGGATGGCCGCGATGGCGACAAATACCAAGAGGCCCCGCATTTTCGCAGCGCCGTTCGCACGGAGTTGATCGCCCGACAGATCAAGCGAGGTTGTGGATTCATCACCTTCCATTTTTCCACGTTCGGTCCCGATAGCCGAGCCAACGAAAGCTGGGATTGGACCGGCGGTTATTTCGATTGGGAGGAAAACGGCAAGCGAAAGTGGTACTCCGCGATCACCACGCTGGAGGCCGAAGTGCAACCCGGTTCGCCGAAGCACCAAGTTCTGCGAGGCGTGAAACCGTTCAAAATCAAGGAGGAGTTCTATTACAACATCCGCTTTCGTCCTCAAGATAAATCGCTTGCGCCGATTTGGTCGGTGGCCGATTTGCCAGGACGTTCGCGCGACGGGCGGGTCGTCGCTTGGGCCAAACAACGCGCCGGCGGCGGAAGAGGCTTCGGAACCACGGCGGGCCATTTCTACGTCAACTGGAAGAATCCCGACTTCCGAAAAACCGTGCTCAACGCCCTCGTCTGGACCGCCGGGGCGGACGTCCCCGCCGAGGGCGTCGAGGCGCCTTTTTATACGCATGAGGAAATCACCGCGGCGTTGGCGGCGGCGAACAATACAACGTCGAAGGCTGTAACGCCCAAACCCGCAGCGCCGAAAACGGCATCCGTGCGCGTGCTGATTCTCACCGGAGCGCAATACCCGGGCCACCTGTGGCAAAAAACCACCCCCGCCATTCTCGACGCCCTAGCGGCCGAGCCGCGCATTGAAGCGGACGTCTCAGAGAATATAGAAGACCTAGCCACCGAGCGCATATCAAAATACGACACGCTGATCGTGAACTATTGCAACTGGAAGGCGCCCGGTTTGAGCGACGCCGCGAAAGCCGGCTTTCTCAAATACCTGCGAGCCGGCGGCGGCGTGTGTTTCATTCACTTTTCCAACGGCGCCTTTCATTTTTCCTTGCCCGAGGCGGGTGATTCCGATTGGCCGGAGTACCGCAAAATCTGCCGCCGCGTGTGGAACCATCAGGGAAAGAGCGGGCACGACCGCTACGGATTGTTTACCGTCGAGATTGCCGATCCGGTGCATCCTATCACGGCCGGCATGAAGCCGTTTGAAACACGCGACGAACTCTATTTTCGTCAAGCAGGCGACCTACCGATACGCGTGCTGGCCCGCGCTAAATCGAAAGTGATCGGCCAATGGGCGCCGATGGCGTTTGTTTATGAATATGAATCGGCGCGCGTTTTTCAGACCGTCTTGGGGCACGATGCGCAATCGTTGCGAACGCCCGAAGTGGCGGGGCTTGTCCGCCGCGCCGCACTGTGGACAGCCCACGCGTTGGGCGAGGAACATCCCGCCGCTAAGGAATAGTCCTCATAAATTACCGGCTGTCGCTCAAAAAAGCCCGGCATTTTGAAAATGCCGGGCTTTTAATTCGGCATGCAAATTCAGGACGGTTCCTAAGCCGAAGGGATCACCAGCCCGAACGACGCTTTACGCGTTCAGCCCGGACAATTCGTCTGGACTAGGCCGATTTATCGAGGTACGCTCCAAGATAGACGACCCCCCCAAAAAAAATCACAGTCTTCATTGGCGTTTGAGAAGCCCGGCTTTTTGAAAAAGCCGGGCTTCTGAACCGAGAAGTCGCTTTTCCATGCTTTCCTAGCCCGATTTCCGATCATGCACGAAGACCGCCTCGATATTTCGAGCGAGCCTAATCCGCCGGCGGCGGAGCGTGAACCGGCTCGTTTTGTGGGGATTCAGTTCGCTTGCTGCGGCGTTTATGCCCGCATTTACCGCAATCGGGAGCAAACGGCCTATTGCGGCGCCTGCCCTAAGTGTGCTCGTACTATACGGTTGCGCATCGGCGAGGGTGGCAACGATGCGCGTTTCTTCACTGCCTATTGAGCTATATCCGGGTTTCGCGTACTATCTCGCCCACGGTTGAACATGGCGAGTTTTTCGTTTAACGGCAAGCCGAAGGCGACTGCGTTTGGCGCCAATGCGTTCGTGCAAGACGGAAAAACGCAGTCGCCTTCGGCTTGCCGTTAAACGAGCTGTTGCCAGCCGTGTGAAGTGTACTTCGCGGCTCGTTCTTGTTTCCAAGCCTGCTTGCTCCAGAAAAGCCAACTTTCGTGCTGGATTTTCATATACAACGTTTCACTCGCCGCTGCGCCGAAAGCGGAATCGAATTGAAACTCGGCGAAACCTACTTCTCCGTGCTCACGCAAGAGAGCGGCGAAGTGGTGCGAAACGATTACGCCCAGAGCGTTTGGAAAGGCCCGCCGGAGAATGTGGTCGGGTGGTGGAAATCGAAAGCGTCGGAGCCAACATCGCAACGCATCGCTTGGGCGCCCAACGATGTCATTTTGAACTATTTCAATGAGTTACCTGATGCGCCCGACCAGCTTGATCTGCGGTTCGTGCTCACGTTGCTGATGATCCGCCGACGCATCCTGCGTCTGGAAGCAACCGAAAAAGATGAACAGGGCCAGGAGGTGATGACACTTTTCTGCCCCCGCGACGAAACCGAACACCAAGTGATTTCGCGCGAGCCGACGAACGTCGAAGAGATTCAAAACAAACTTGCGGCGCTCCTCTTCGGCGATCAAATAGATGCCGACCAAAGCCATGCGGAAAACAATAAGCCTGGAAGCAACGAAACTGAAAGCTATGAAGCTGAAAACGCTTCCGAGACATCCCCGCCTCAAACAAACGCCTCTCCCGACTGACGCGCTCTCGCAAGGATGCTGCATTGAAACGTCGCCCCATTAATATGCTATTTGCTTGCACGGCGGTGCTCATCGCGAGCGGCGCGGGCTGCGCGTGGCGAAAGCCGGCGTTATTGGAAATGCCGCCGCCGGTGGCGTTCCTCCAGCCGCCAAGTTTGCAGCAAGTGGTTGCCAAGGTGAACGCCAACACCGACGCCGTTTGGCAGTTGCAATCGCAAGGCGCGACGCTCGCCGTTCGAGGTCTGCCGCAATTGCAAGCCGACATCGCCTTGGAACGCCCGCGCCGGTTCCGCCTCAGTGCGGAACTCACCAGTTTTACCGGCAAGGAACTCGATATCGGCAGCAATGACAACCTGTTTTGGTTTTGGATGAAATACAACGACCCGCCGGTCATGTATTTCGCCCGCCACCAAGAATATGAGCGCAGCCCGGTCCGAAATGTGATGCCGGTGGAGCCGAGTTGGCTGATAGAAGCCTTGGGGCTGGCGCGGTTTGAACCCGGCGATGTGCATGAAGGGCCGTATCCTGCGGGAGAGGGACGGCTGGAAATCAAAACGCGCTTGGCCTCGCCCCGGGGCGAATTGTCGAAAGTCACGGTGGTCGACGCAACCTTTGGCTATGTGGTGGAGCAACGCCTGTTCGACGCCGGCGGGCGAGTGCTGGCTTCGGCCCGCGCTTCTCGACATCGATATTACGCCGCGCAGAATGCATCGCTGCCGTTGCATGTGGAGGTGGAGCTGCCGCCGACCGGCTTGGCGATCACCGTCGATGTTGCAGAATATATGATCAATCAGCTCGCCGACGCCGGCCAACAGCTTTGGGCCATGCCCAATGTTCCGGGCTATCCGCTGGTGGATCTTGCCAACCCGAATGCGCCGACCAACGCCCCAACCACCGCGCCGCCGAATGCGCCGCCGAATGCGCCAACCACATCGCCGCCGCCGGTTGGCTATGTGCAACCGACCTCTTACGCTCAGCCGCTGCATCGTCAGGCGCCGCATCGTCAGCCGCCGCGCTTCCAACCACCTCAGTATCGCGGCTTCCGCCGTTTGCCATAAAACGCCGCCGCGCCGCATGCGGAATAATGCAGCCATGTGGCGCCGAAGAGAACTTTTCAGGGCAGGGGATTTAGGAACAGTCCCGAAATAAGTTCCCGACCGTAGCTCAAAAAAGCCCGGCATTTTCAAAATGCCGGGCTTTTAATTCGGTATGTAATTTCGGGACTGTTTCTTAGTAGCGGATACCAGCTTGAGAAGGTTCGAAAATAATGGTCTTAATCGCCCGAACGGCCCTTGGTCGAACCTGCTGTTCAACGCACCAGACCTGTCGCCCAACAAAGGTAGGCCCAGGGCGCGGCCGCCAGCAGGGAGTCGAGAATATCGAGTACGCCGCCCAGACCCGGCAGCCAACGGCTGGAGTCTTTGCAGTGCATGTCTCGTTTGATTAACGATTCCGCCAAGTCGCCCAACATGCCGGCGGCGGCGATCAAGAGGCCGAAGCAGAGCCGACTCAGCAGCGGAACTTCGGCCGCTTGGCCGGTCAGGCTGGGCGTGAGGTATTCAAAAACGAGCCACGAGGCCACGCAAGCGGTGGCCAGTCCGCCGGCGGCTCCCTCCCACGTTTTTCCAGGACTCAGCTTCGGCGCCATTTTGTGGCGGCCGAACAAGCGGCCGAACGTGTAGGCGCCGATGTCTGACATTTTGACCACCACAATCATCGACAACAGCGCCGCCATGCCGACTTCGTTCGACTGAAACGTGCGCAGCAGCACGACAAACACAAACGCCAAGCCCGCGTAGAGCAGCGTGAACGCCGCCAAGCCGACGCGCGCCGTGGCCTCGCCGGGCTGCTCGAAACGCCACATCTCGACGACAAACGCCAGCAACATCGCGGCCGCCAGCGCGAACATGGTCAGGGCCAACACTTCAGCGTCGGTGCGAGGCAGTGGAAAGTTTGGAATCAACTTGCCCCAAACCGGTATGCTCGCCGTGAGCACAATGGCCACGTTGCTCGCGATCAACAGCCGCCGAGGCAAAAGTAGATTCCGCTCGGCGAACATATCGAGCAGTTCGCGGGTGCTCATAACGCAGGCGAGCAACCCCAACGCCAATAACCACACGCCCGTCGCGGCGCCGCTATGGAAGAAGTCGACATACGCCAACCCCGCCAGAACGACGACAATAACCGCCGCCGATATCAGACGCCAGCGCAGCAAGGCAAGGTTCCTAGGTGAGTCCGCCAAAACGTCGGTCGCGTTTGGCGAAGTCTTGAATGGCTTGGTGTAAGTCGGACGTCTGAAATTCTGGCCAACATTTTTGGGTGATCCAGAGCTCGGCGTAGCTGATCTGCCAGAGCAGAAAATTGCTGATTCTCATTTCGCCGGCCGTGCGAATGAGCAGATCGGGGTCGGGCATTCCGGCGGTATACAAATGGGCCGAGATGGCGTCGGCGTCGAGTTCGTTGGGATCAATCTCGCCGGCCAGGGCTTCGGCGACGATATTCTTGACAGCGTCGACAATTTCTCCGCGAGCACCGTAATTGATCGCCAGACAGAGCCGGGTTCCCGTGTTGTTGGCGCTCAAGTCGACCGTCTTTTCCATTTCCGAAAACACCGCTTTTGGAATGCCGTCGCGGCGGCCAATGATGCTCACGCGAATATTCTGCCGCATGATCGTGGCCCGCTCCTCGATCATGTACTGTTCGAGCAGGTGCATCAAAAAATCAAGCTCGATTTGCGGCCGTTTCCAGTTTTCGCTCGACAAACAGTATAACGTGAGTTGTTCGATATCGAGCCGCGCACATTCTTCGACCGTATTGCGCACGCTGCTCACGCCTCGACGATGGCCCTCGATGCGCGGCAGGCCTTGGCGCCGCGCCCAGCGGCCGTTGCCGTCCATGATGATCGCGATATGACGCGGCCGCCGTTCGGCCGGCAACGACAATAACGCTTCGTCGGCTAGATCCGATTCCGTCACGATTCTTTACTTTTGTTGGATTGCCTGGGTGGTTGTTATCTACGCCACACGGCAAAAAAGAGATATCCGCACATATTACAGGAGCAAAACGAAAATTCAGGCCGGCCGAGCATGGTAAAGCGCGGCCGAATCGATCACTCTCGCCGCCCGCCCCCTTCCACACTTATATATAGGGCCCCCGGCAACGGCACAAGCCGCAACCCGAGTTCCAACCGAGAGCCGCCCCGAATCGCCTTTTTTTTCGCGCTTTTCGTGGTGCAAACAATAGCGGCGTTCCCAAAGTAGCCAAGGGCAATATTGTTTCCGCCTCGCGAGAATTGCTCGGTCCATTCGCGCAACGAAATTCGCTGCAACTCACGTCGTGACAAAAGTTTGACATGTTTTCCGCATCTGGTACGCTCAATCTATTCGATTGAGAGTGTCAGACGATAGGCGTCCAAAAAATGAATCAACAGGGGTTGAAATGCCTAAGGTCAAGCGAGTCGAAACGCAAATCTGGGACTTGGAGGGCTTCGAGGTCACGATCCGTTACGAAGACGGTCGCGACGTACGGGGAGATCGCCAAGGCCTCCCATCATACACTCACTTGGAGCGTGCGGCCAAGAAGAACATGACGGTCGCACAATGGATAAATCAACGGTTCAGGCGTTACTATCCAGGGTTCGATGTTGACGTCCTTGCCGGCGACGGAGAAGCGGCTCAGGGCAGAACGCTGTTGAGAACCGTGCGCGATTCATATGATGATAAATAGACCACATGCCGATGTCGCAGTGATCTCGCCCCGCGTTGTGAGAACGGTCCGTGACAAGCAGCGCCAGCCCAAAAGTAGGCGTGGGGCGTGTAACAGATTGCTTCACGAGGTTCTTCACCGATTTTAGTGGCCCGGTCCTGAATGTGGGCACCTCATGCCCCCCTCCGTTCGGGCTCGACAAAGGGGGGACGCCCCTGTCGTCTTCGCCATCACACCGGCCCTCAAGTGCGGGGCGCAGGACCGACGTGACGGCGAAGACGAAGGGGCTCGGCAAAACTTTGTGGGACATAAAAACAAGGTCGTACAACGCCGGAGAAACATCAACCAAATCGCTTGGGGAGGCTGTGATTTCAGTCTTCTTTTGAAACGGGGCTCCCGCGAGCCCCTTTCGCCTTCGCTGTCGCATCGGCCCTCGCCCCGCGTTCCATGGGGTCGGTGCGAAAGAGAAGGCGGTAGGGGCGGGCCCCTTTTGTCGAGCTTGAGCGGAGGGTTTCCGCGACGCCAATCCACCTTGTTCTCAACAACACGCGTCATCCATGGGAAGCGAACGGAAACAGCCACTAAAACCGGTGAAGAACCCTTCATGATGTTCAGCCTTCAGGCCGCGTTCACGATTTTCAGCAACGGAATACAGGCTTAAGTAGGAACTCCAACAATTCGCGTTTCACTTGCTCGCGATGCTGGCTTCAAATTCCTGTTGCAGATTTTCCAAGCGAGCCAGCACTTCGGGGTGTTGCGCCGCCACGTTCTTCGTTTCGCCAATGTCGGTTTGCAAATTGACCAAAAACCGGACCCCGAGTTTCGGCGAATTGCGCGGAGCCGACGTATCGCGAGGATTGCCCAGTAGTTTCCAGTCGCCTTCCCGCACCACCCACTGTGCTTTGGCGCCAACGCCCAACCGCCAATAAAAGCGCTGATGAGGACTCGGCGCCGCCGACGATTTGAGCACGGCGGTTAACTCCTTGCCGTCGAGCGTGCGCTGCGGCAACGCGACCCGGCAGAGCTTGGCCAGCGTGGGCAGCCAGTCGCAACCGGTGGCCCATTGGTCGCGCACCTCGCCTGCGGGAATGACGTGGGGAAAAGCGGCGATCGAGGGGATGCGCAGTCCTCCTTCAAACAGACAGGCCTCGGCGCCGCGATACGGACCGGCGTTGCCGCCGCCGAAAAACGTGCGTTCCTCGGTGGAATGGCCGTGGTCGGACTGAAACACGACGATCGTATTTTCGCGCAAGCCTAGGGAATCGAGCTTGGCCAACACTTGCCCTATGCGTTCATCCATCGTCGAGACAAAGGCCGCGTATTCCCGCCGGGGCGAGGCCAGTTTCTCGTAATGCTTACGCCAACGCTTCGTCGCTTGCAGCGGATAATGCGGGACGTTGATCGCCCAATACAGAAAGAACGGGCGTTTCCCGGCGGCTCGCGTTTCTAGAAAGTGCGAGCACTCCCGGACCATGAGGTCGGGGAAGAATTTCCCGTCTTCCCAAATTTCCTGGCCGTTTCGCCAGAGGTCGTGCCGGTTGGGACCGTTCCAATAAAAGAAGTGCGAGTAGTTGTCGATGCAGCCGCCCATGTGGCCGAACGACTGCTCGAAGCCTTGGCCGTTGGGCATGGTTTCGGGTGTAAAACCGAGATGCCATTTACCAACATGGGCGGTGGCGTATCCGGCGGCTTGGAACATTTCGGCCATCGTGACTTGTTCGGCCGGCATTCCGGGCCGGCCTTTTTGCGACGACACATTCCCCGGAACGCCCGAGCGGGCCGGAAAGCGGCCGGTTAAAAGCCCGGCCCGAGAAGCCGAGCAAATGGCCGAGGGCGCGTACATTTGCGTGAAGCGAACGCCCCGCGCCGCGAGTGCGTCGAGATGCGGCGTGGCGAGGTCTTGGGCGCCGTAGCAGTTGAGGTCGACCGAACCTTGGGCGTCGGTGTAGATCAACAACACGTTGGGCCGTGTGGGCCGTTTTTCTTGCGCTGCGACGGGCGCTGCCACCACTGAAATCGTGGCGACGACTGAAAGGATCGTCGCCACGAAAATAAACGTTGGCCGATGGAATCTTGCTTGGCTCATATTGTGCGCTACTTTTCTTGGAGGAGCGGCGACGGAAAACGTCGCCAAAACGTTGCGTGAAAAAGCCCGGCATTTTGAAAATGCCGGGCTTTTGAGCTTTGCAGGTTATCTCACGCAGCCGATGCCCCTATTTCGCGGAATCGGCGGTGCGGTTGAATCGCAGAACGCGGCCGAATTGGTTGTACTCGGCCACGTACAGATTTCCTTGGTCGTCGAAGGCCACGCCGTGCGGCGCGGTAAAGATGCCGGGCCGCCAATCGGCCGGCTTTACCTTATTGGTGGCGGTTTGACTTTTGTTGCTGTTATAGCCCAGCGTCAGCACGGTTTTCCCAGCCTTATCGAGCAGGCTGACGCGGCCTTCGATTTCACCCACGGCCGCCCAGTCGCCATAAATGGCCACCGCCGCCGGACGCTTCATTTCTCGCACCACGCCCAACACTTTTCCGTCCAGCGAAAGATGCACCATACGGCGGCCTTCGCGGTCGCAACAGAGAATGCGCGCCGGCTCGTAGCGGTTGTCGATGCAAATTTTGTGGCACGTTTTGAAGTTATACGGAGCCGCCTTGCCGGCCAAGGTTTTGAGATACTTGCCCTCTGCGTCAAAAATATGAATGCGGTCGGTGCTGTATCCGTCAACGACGAAAATGCGGCCATCCTGTGCGACATCAACCGCCGTCAAACGCAAGAACGCCTTGCCCTTATTCTTGCGTTTGAGATCGTCGGGAATGGCGTCGCCTTCAATGCGAAGCACTACTTTGCCATCCAGTTGCATTTTCAAAATAGTCTGTCCGCTGAGCCGGGAGCCGTAAATGAATTCGCCGCCGTTTTCCTGGTGGATCACGAAGCCATGAAAATCGTTTGGCGCGCCGGGCACATTCCGCAGGTATTTGCCATCTTTGCCGAACACCTGAATGCCGGCGCGCGGCCCCGAAAGAATGCTGACATACACCTCGCCGTTCGAACTGACAGCCACATCGCCGTGCAAAGGGCCGATCGTATTCATCTCTTTAGCCGGGGAAAGCCAGCCGTCAACCACTTTGAATTCGGGCTCCGCCGCCAGCCCGGACGCCGACATCAAAAGAACCACCAGCAATGACAAAGACGTTGTTTTCATCGGACGACTACCTTGTGGGTTGTGAAACTTGTGAGTTGTGAAATGTCAGCAGCAAAATTTGGTGAACGACGCTCCACTATTCTAACTGAGCGGCTACTGGAAATACACCAATCATGTTTCCTCGCCTTAAATTGCTCGGTTCTTCGGTGTTTTTGGTGGGTGATTGCAGTCCGATTCACTGGGATGACTCGGGGTGATGAGAGCAAAGCGGCGCGGCGCGCAGAAAATACCCGCTCAAGTTCGACAAAGGTCGGCATGAGGCGCCAGCATTCCAGCACGACCCATTAAAACCGCTGAAGAACTCTCATGCTCATTCAGGCCCGCGCCCGACGCGGCCCTCGACAGGATACGCCGTGTCTTGAAAACCGAATCCTGAGTGTTCACCAGGAGGCACGAGGCCATCGATGAAGGCTTCGTCTTCGGCGGATATCTGCACGTCCAAACAGCCGATGTTATCGTCGAACTGCTCCATGGTGCGAGGACCGCAAATGACCGACGTCAGATTCCCATTCGCCAAGCACCAAGCCAAGGCGAATTGCGAAGGCGGCACGTTTTTGCTCGCGCAATAGTCGACAATTTTTCCGGCAATGTGCAGACTGGCGTCGCGAAGTTCGGCTTGTCGCATGCGCACATCGTTGCGGGCCGCGCGGCTGCCTTCGGGAAACGGTTCACTCACTTTGTATTTGCCGGTCAGAATGCCTCGCGCCAGCGGGCTGTAACTCACCACGCCCAATCCTCGCTCACGGCACAGCGGCAACAGTTCCACTTCAATATCGCGATTCACAATGTTGTAGAGCGGCTGCACGCAAGCGAAGGCGTGGAGGTTGTGTTGGTCGGCGGTCCAGAGGGCGCGGCAGAGCATCCAGGCGCGAAAATTCGAGCAGGCCAGATAATGCACCTTGCCCTGCCGGACCATGTCGTCGAGGGCGCGGAGGGTTTCGTCGATCGGCGTATCGGGGTCGGGAGCGTGGACATAATAAACATCGACACAGTCCACCTTCAGCCGGCGGAGGCTGGCTTCCAGTTCGCGCAGCAGATGGACGCGGCTGGCGCCGATATCGTTGGGGCCATCGCCCATTTTTTGCCGGCCCTTGGTGGCCAGCACCACCTGCCCGCGGCGGTCGGCAATCGCCTTACCCACCACGACTTCCGACTGACCCGCGTTATACATATTCGCCGTGTCGACAAAATTAACGCCTAAATCGAGTGCGTGGTGAATAATGCGAATGGAATCTTGTTCGCTGGCGGGGCCGCCGAACATCATGGTCCCCAAACACAGGGGCGAAACCTTCACCCCCGCCCGGCCTAACGTGCGATATTCCATAATTTCCAATTCTTAAAAAAGTTACTAGTTGTAATTCAGGACTATTTCTAAAGCATCGAGCGGAAAATTAGTGTCGTAGCCATCGTCGCCAGAGCGTGGGATGGTTCACCGCTCACCCACCGTATGGCGACGATGGCTACACAAATGCGACAGTTCTTTATCGAGCGGTGCTAACGCAGCACATACGTTTCGTAAGGGTTTTCGCAGGGCGCGCCGCGCGTGATATGCATGCGGCGCTCGTTCGGCTCAATGATGACCGAGAGCACCGTCTGCCAGAAACCGGTGTGGGGGTCGTCGTTCGTATGTCGACAAATCGAACGAGGGTAATCTTGATGATCGCGCAGCGCGGTTTTCAGAAGTTCTAGCGACGCGCCGTTTTCGCCACCACTTGCTTCGTCGTCTTCTCCCTGGCCCCGCAACAGTTCCTCAATGCGGCGTTTTCTCGCATGTGATTGGATCAACTCCGGAAAGCGGGTGTTTATTTCGAGCAGCTCGGCATGCTCGCAATGGTTCGTATGCGTGAGCAGGCCATCGGCGGCGGTTAACAGGCGAACATCGTCGAGCGTGACTTCCAAATCGGCCGGACCTTGCGGCGTGCTCATGACGATATTGGCCGGAATCGCGCGTTCGGCGCGGCGCACGGCGTGTACGGCGGCTTCGAGGGAATCGGCTTCATAGATGCCGCGCATCGTAAAATAATGCGGAACGCCCAGCTTTCGACTTGGCGCCGGCAGCGAGTTCACACAAACGCCCATGCCGGCGTCGTTGAACCCGATGTAGGAAATCAAACCCGCCTGCGTGACCGTGGTGAAGGCCGGTTTTCCCTCGGGGCGGCGCGTCAAGACAATCGTAAATGCGTCGAGCGCGGGGTCGTTATCCCAATTCTGGGCCACGACCGAGCCCATTCGCCAAGGACCGCCGAGCGAAAAGGCCGTGCAACCGGAATCGTCGGCTTGAAGTTGATTGCGAATTTGCAGCAACATCAACTCTTCCACCGTAACGCCCGATGCGTCGGCCACGCCTCGCAACTCTTCCAGCATGTGGGGTGCGTATGCTTCCACGAAAGACATGCTTTCGTTCGCCGCCAGCATTGCCGATGCCGCGGAAATTTGCACGGAGCGATGAATCATTTCCATCGCCGCGGCGCAAAACCCGCGAACCTGCTCGCCCGCCGCCTCGCCGATTTGCCGCCCCAACTCGCGCGGAGAACCGCAAACGTCGTACTCCAGATAGCGTGTGTTGTCGGCCATGCATTTGTCCCGAAAAGGTTGCGTGTGTTGATCGATAGTCGATTTTTCGTGCGGACTGACGGGGCGATTTCACCACTCCGTCACTTGCCGGACTCCCCCGCTAGGCAAAGTCAGGCGGGCGTTTCGTTTGGAGAACACTGTAACATTTTGGGATGCGTGGAAAAGCATAGCCTTGTTTTGTGATGCGTTTGGCTTGAGTCTATAATCGGTCAACTCAAACGGTAGGAATCCCTTTCTCCTTTTGTCCCGCCCTATTTTTCAAACGGTATCGCGTCATGACGCCCACTCTCTCCATGCGACAAATATCTGTTTTGTTTTTCGTGCTGATGTTTGCGGCGGCAATGCCGCTCACGGCGCCCGCCCAAGAGAATGCGATCAAACTACCTGGTGCGCGGCCAGTGATCGACGCCGGCGCGTATTTCACTTTGCAGGCCGCCTTCGACGCCCTCGGCGAAGGCGGCGGACTGGTGCGTTTGCCGGCTGGGCAATTTGAAATCAGCGAGCCAATCGTCATTCGCGGCAACGACATCACCATTGAAGGCGCTGGCGCCGCCACCCATATCAAGAACACCAACACGGAGGGAAAACCGGCAATTCTTGTCGAACACGCCCAGGGCGCCAGCCGCAAAAATTCGCTTTGG
The DNA here is from genome assembly GCA_024276655.1 of Planctomycetota bacterium. GTDB lineage: Bacteria > Planctomycetota > Planctomycetia > Pirellulales > Pirellulaceae > SZUA-33. Next base: position 11,560 of record JAJRWU010000035.1, on the reverse strand, counting down.
CGCGTGCGGCTGGCGAACTTCCGCGTTACCGGAAATCCGCTGAGCGGCGCCGGAATCGAGGCGCGGCATGTCAACGAAATATTTATCGACGGCGTAACGGTCAGCGAGCATGGGTCCGATGGCATCCACCTTTATTTTTGTTATGAAGATCCTCGCGTATGCGATTCCCTGCTCACCTATAATAAGGGAACCGGGCTGAATCTTCACGGCTGCCACGATATCGTGGTTTCGGCGAACCAGTTTGAAGAAAATCAAGACGCGCTCCACTGCATCGACGCATTCAATTTGACCATGACGGGCAACAACCTGGACGATCACCTGGGTCGGGGCGTGGTGATCGAGAACACGTACGGTTCGGTGGTTTCCGGCAACATGATTGAAGAGTGCGTTGGCGCGGCCATCGTGTTGGATCGCGATTGTTACGGCATCACGCTGAGTGCGAACGTCGTCGCTCATAACGGCGAGGGCATTTTGTTGGCCGACGCCCACGGTTGCGCGGTGAGCGCCAACACCTTCACCCTCATGAAGGCAAACGCCCTGTATATAGGGCCTGGGAGCGGCCGAATCGCGGTGGCGGGCAATAGTTTCTGCAACAGTTATATCGGTAAGAACAAGGTGCGCCGCAGGCAAGACGATTTAGCGGCCGCCGGTTTGGTGATCGATGGCGCGGAGAATATCGTTGTCAGCGGCAACGTATTTTCCAGTGTGCGCCCCAAGGCATTCGAAGTGAGAGGCAAAACGCGACGCATCGTTTTCGCAAATAATGTTCTGGTCGACGCCGAGAGCGATCACGACAATCTGCCAGATTCGATCGTCGCCGACAACCTCGTGAGCGAACCGGCTGAAGCGAAAGAGTGATCGGCGAAACCCGTTCTTGCACGCACAGCGGGCGCTTGCCAGATATTCGCCCCAGCCGGATAAGTCGAACATTCGAAAAACGGACGAAATTTCTCCCGAAATACGCTGGCCATCGGCGGGTAAATCGGCCAAAATACACGTTGGATACACAAGGCGGTTTCGACCAGCTTTCGTTCTTTCTTTCCCACAGTCAAACGCGCGAATAAATGACAGAGGAACGTAACATGGATGATCATCCAATGCTCCGCGTCGGTTCGCGCCGCTGGTTCCTGGAAGCCGGCATGGCTGGCGCCGCCGGTGTGGCGCTGCCCGCATTTTTGCAATCGCGGGTTCAGGCGGCTTCGGCTGAGTCGGCATCGGCTAAATCTGGGCCTGGGAAACGAAAAGCGGTAATTTTGTTTTGGCTTTCGGGCGGACCAAGCCACATCGACATGTGGGACCCCAAACCCGACGCGCCGAGTGAAATCCGCAGTCCTTTTTCGACGATATCCACCGCCGTTCCCGGCATTCAGTTCACGGAGCACCTGCCGCTCCAAGCTTCAATAGCCGACCGGCTTTCCGTGATTCGCTCGGTCGATTGCAAAGCCAGCAACCATACGCCGATCACGATGCAGGCGGGCAACCCGCTGGCGCGGCGCACCAACGATGGCAAGGACGGCGCCGGTTTTCCCTCGATGGGTTCGGTGGCGGCGAAGTTTCGCGGCGCCAACCACCCCGACCTGCCGGCGTTTGTCGGTTTGGCTCCTGCCTGGGCGGCCGATGTTTGGGGCGCCGGCCACATGGGGGCGAATTATGAACCGGTCAAGGGAATGGAATTGGCGGGTAAATTCAAGCTCCCGGCGGGCGTGGCGGTTGCTCGTTTGCAAAACCGCGACGCCTTGCGCAGCCAGTTTGAGCAGCTACGGCGCCGGGTCGAGGAGAACGGCGCCTTCGATCAGTTTGATCGCGCCACCAAGCAAGCCTACGAAATGGTGGTGTCTGGAAAAGTGGAGCAAGCGTTCAATCTGGCTGAAGAGTCAGACGCCACCAAACAGCTTTACGGAAACGAAAGCGTGGGCCAGAAAGCGTTGCTTGCCCGGCGTCTGGTGGAATCGGGCGTGACGTTCGTGCTGATCAGCGGGGCCTGGGGGTATTTCGATCACCACGGCAATAACGTTCGTTGGGGCGGCATCAACAAAGGCTTGAAGCCGTTGCTGCCGCGCGTCGACCGCGCGCTTTACGGTTTGATCACCGACCTCGAACAACGCGGCCTGCTCGACGATACGCTGGTCATGATGATGGGCGAATTCGGCCGTTCCCCGGTGATCAACAAGCAAGCCGGCCGCGACCATTGGACGAACGTCATGTCGATGCTCATGGCGGGCGGCGGATTGCGGCACGGGCAAGCCATCGGTTCAACCGACCGTCGCGGCGCCGATGTAAAAAGCGGCCTAGTGCGGCCTCAAGATCTGGCCGCCACCACGTTCCGGCATTTGGGCATCGGCTTGAAATCGTTTTGGGTCAACCATCGAGGCCGCCCCATTCCGATTGTGCAACAAGATGGCCGGCCCATTCCTGAACTGGGTTGATCAAACCGGTGTGATCTTGTTCGCCGCAAACGATGGCGGAAAGGTTGCTGCTTGGGAAATTCGCGTGTATGGGCGTCCATGGGCGGCGTCCTGGAGAGCACCGAACACACCGGGAAAGAGGAATAGGAATTTTCCGCGCGAAGGAAACGCCCGGCGTGGATCGGTCTCTTTGCACGACCGGAGGCGCCCACATTCCAGATATGGCCATTAACAATGATAGTGTGACAACGAGTCTGCTATTCTTCGGCCGCTCTTTTTTGTTTCTCGACCTGGAAAAATTCAAATACCTCGTAGTCGGTCCAGCCGGTGAGGCGTTTTTTATCGGAGGACAGTCGCAAATACAGCGTGGAATCGGTCGCGCCGAAAGTCGTGCTTTTTAGCGGTCGGACACCGCCGCCCACTTTCTTTAAGGCGATCGGATATTCGTTGATGTGTTGATCATCGAGCCGCAAAGAGCCCTGGTAACGGATTTTGCCTTTCCGGTTTCCTACTTTCTTAGAACTAACAATGGCGCGCACCTCCGTGCCGTCGTCGCTTACGGCTCCAAATTTGAGTTCGACGGGAATCGACTTGGCCGCCGCAAGATTGGAGAGAACGCCTTCCCAGTTGGTGTTTTCGACAACCACTTCACGAATTGCCCGAGCTACCGCCGGCCTGCTCAAATCGGGCAACGGGAGTTTGTCTGCGAGCGGAGTGAGTTTGAGGCGGCTGCCGTCGCTCGTATAAGCGTACAGTGTTTGGCCATCGTAGGAGATTCTCAGGTAGACGCGGCGGATGCGTGTTTGAAAAGGCGCTGTCTGCAGGAATTTGGGGCCGACAACGGTGGGCTGATTTAGCAAATGAACAGGGTAGCCCTCGATCTGGCTCTCCTTGGAATCTAACGCTCCTTCGAAAACAGTGATCAGGTGCGGCCTACTGTCAAAAGTTAATGTTGCTCGAAGATAGTCGCCTTGATTGCGCGTTTCGGCGAATGTCAGCACGACATTTTCTGGCGGCGACATTCGATCGTCGTATCTCCCCTCCCAGCGCCGCCCAGACGTCATCGCCGCCAGTAACTGATCGACCATTACTGGTGGCGGATCAACCACCTTCGATGGGCTCAAAAGAATGCGAACCCCGCCGGCGTCGCCGGCCAAGTCGCCATTGTCGAGAAAAGAGAGTAGTAATTCTCCCGCTTGTTTGTTCGAGAGCGCGTGGCTCCCAGCCGTAAAATTTCGTCTGAGTTTCATGCGTGTTTCGTTCACCGTCGGCAAAGCGCCCTCGTAAACGGCAACCGCCCATTCGTCGTTTTCCAACCGAGCGAACGCCCTGACATATTGCCCGCCATCACGCAGGGCGGTGAACGTCAATGAAATCGGCTCGGAATCGTAATTTTTGATGACACCCTTGTAGACCGCTCCTGGTCGGATACTCTTGCTACGCGACGCTAAAAGTTTCCTGAATCGGGATGGCGTGGAAATCGGCGATTCGCCCGCCTGGAAGGAAAGTTTGGCAATGCCGTTTGAACCCCGTAACACGTTGTTGGAGGCGTCTATATACAACAGGAGCGTTTGGTCGGCGGCGTTAAAAGGGTAGGCGCCGCTTCCGGTTCCTCGAAGCGTGATATCCCAACGTTTCAGTGTTGCTTCACCCGGTGCAACCGGGGCGTTTCCAAGTTTACCCGCGTAGCGCCGTCGCTCCGATTCATCTTCGGGGTTTTCAAACTCCACAATCACGACAGAACCGTCTTCCGTCGCCTCAATCACGGTCATGATTGCTTGACTGACGGCCGTCTGAGTAATCGTCGCGGTGAATGACTTTCCTGGCGAGACTCGGTCCAACAGAGTGTTTTTCTGCGCAAGCAAGCGAGGGCTGTCGTCGGGCTCCGCTGGCGGGGGAGAGGGGGGCTCTTCTTGCTCGCCGCGAGATGCGTCGTGGGAGGAAGAATCCTGTGGCGGCTTGCTCGCACTAGGGCTTGCGGAGGCAAGCGGCCACGATTCAATCTTTTCCCGAACCAACTCTCGAACGCTGGGATTGTATTCGTCGGAACGGAGAGTCGGCTTGGGTGTCGGTCCAGAAAAGGTAAACCGCTTGTGTAGCCCGCTAGGCGAGTCGTAGGCCACCATGTTTATGTGGATCTGGACCGCATCTCGTAGCCTCGAACCGCCACCCTCAGGCACATATTCGCCGACAACGGTTTCATCGACCCACAACAACACCGCAGTGACGGGAACTGAACTGCTGCTCGGAATCCAGTCGTTATCGAGAGTCAACCAGAGGTCACTTGAATAGTCGTCGTTGGTTTTTCCATTTTTTTTATAGGACCAGCGGTCGCAATAATCAATGACTTTTTCCTGCCGGGGAAAGGCGCCTTCTCCATAGTAGGTAATGGCTGCATTTCTGGCGCCGCCGAGCACGGCGTCGTACGGTTCGCGGTGAACGCCATCCAGCCGGTAGAATGTGCTCGCGAGGAAAATCAGGCAAACCAAGCCGATAAGAAAATAGTGAAGCATGTGCTTCTCATAGCGGTCGAAGGCGGATTCGCCGGTAAGTTCGCGCATTGCTCCTTCAAGGTCAAACGCGCCCGCGTTGCGCAAGCGAGATAATATGGAAATGGCAAGAAACGCGAAAGAGAAACAGACCAGCGTCCTCAGCATGTGCGGCCATACCGGAACGCGTCCTGGGAAATTCCACCAAAAAAAGAAGGCGAACACAATCAATAAAATAATCAGCGGAATTGCCATGCAAACCAGGAAGAAAAAGCCTGACTCAAAGGCTGCTGGCCACGTCGTTTTCGCAGGGGAGCCAGCGTCGGGACGATCAGGTTTTTGATAGGACACCAAGCTTCTCCCTCAATGTTTTAGCATTGCTTCAACAATGAATTTGAATTGTACAAACCTTCTCTCGTTCAGTGCAAACAAGGCCGGCAGTTGGAATGCACACGGTAGCGCGCGACGCGAAAAACATGCTAACGCATGAACTCCAACGTTCACGCATCGTCGGGAGGTTCGACCGTTTCGGTGGTTGCGCCGGGCTGGAGCGGCGCGAAGTATTTGGCGTAACTTTGGGAAACCGCGCCGGCGATGCGCAATACCGGCGTTGTGGGGTTGGAGGTGGGGGCGGCGGAGAGAGTGGCGGAGTCGTCTGGGGAGAGGAAATGTCCGCCGCTGAGGCGGCAATCGTTGCGCAAATAACCGCGCACTTCCTCCAGGTGAACGCTGCCTGCGTCGGCCGCCCAAACGATATTCCCCAAATCTTCCAGATGCACCAACGCCAACTCTTCCTCGCAGCCGACGAGAGCGTATTCCGAAGCGGGCAAATTGTTTGCTCCGGCCTCCAGCGAAACGCCGTGGTAGAGGAAACGGAAGGCGTTTGATACATCGGCCAACGGCGCCAGGGCGCGGCCGATTGTTGCGTTGAGTTTGCCGGTGGGGGCGTCGGCGGGGAAGCGGGTGCGAATCCAGGCTGTGTATTGCTTGTCGAGCAAGGTGCGGGCGTCGCTGGTCGATTCGCCCAAGCAGGCGGCTGCGTCGTCCAGAAAAGACTGCCAGGGCCCGGCGTGGGGCGGCGTATTGACGGCCAGCAAAGCTAGGTCTTGGAGGAACAGCTTGGCCGTCTGACCGCCCATGGCAAGATCGGGCTGCTCCAGAAAAAAGGGAGGGTTCTCTTGGAGGTCGTCCAACAGGCTCTGGCGTTGGTCGGGAGAAAACGCCTGGAATACCGCCGTTGGCGCCAACAACGCTTCTATTTCCTCCGGCTCCCGTTCCTTGGCGGCCAGTAAAAAACTGGCCAGAGCGCGGCCGGCTTCCACCATTTGCTCCGCTTGGTTTTCCGTTGCCGGCGTGGTGGCTATTTTCAGTTTCACCTGTAAACGCTTTTCAGCTTGTTGCCGCCAACGCAACAGTTCGCGCGACGGGGCTTCCGTTGCGGCGCCCTTGGCGAAGGAGGCGGCGAAACGCTCCAGCCGACGAGCGATAGCAGCCCGCTCCTCGGCCGAAAGTACGGCCTGGGCGCGATAACGCTGCGGCTGCGGAGAACGACCGGCGGCGGCGCAGCGATACAGGTAAATTCTGTCGTACTCGCTGCGCAATTGCAGCGAACCGATTTCCGTCAGCGCCCGCTGGAGGCTGTGGGAGTCTGGCGAGAAAACATGGGCCAACTCCACCACCTCGGCGGCGAAAATCCAATTGGCGTCGCGATAGCGAAACTCCCCGCCGTACACATTCGCCACCTCGAAACCGATCACACGCACGATATCGCTGGCGAGCGCAAGCACGTGTTTGTTCATTACCTGGGTGGCCAACGACTTGGCGCCCCGCATGCCCAGTTCGTTCGCCAGTCGCCAAGCCGCCAACGATACCGGGTTGGCGCCCATGGCGAATCGCCCCAGATAGAACGCACTGGAAATGTACGGCAAAAACGGCTGCGCGCCCTGATACAACACATACGCCGCAATCGCCCGCTGCACGTAGCTATAAAGCGTGGCCATGTTGTACTGCTGCGTTTTGAGCGGCAACTGCTCCATCACCACCAGCAGATGCAAACAGATCCGCCCGCCCGAACGCAGCACTTGCTCCAGGCTGGTTTCCAGAAGAGGATTTTTGGCGTCGGGTTGGTAAACGCGGGCCACGCGAATCATCAAATCGAAGGCCTGATCGCGCAGCACCAGCGGTTGGAATTTTCCCTCGACGGTGAACTTATTTTCGCGAATGTTCTCGAAGAGCCGCTTGGCCTCTTCGTCGAGCAGGGTCATGACGAGGCGGTCTTTACGAGCCAGTTCTTGCAACTCGGCGTCGGTGAGTGTTTCAAATGCTTCGGCGGACGCGTGTTCTTTTCCGGCGTCGTTCTTTCTGGCGGCGTTCTCGGCGGCGGCGGAATTCGCTTCCAGCGTTTCCAAGGCCTGTGGGAATTCCATCCATTCTTGAAAGGCGACCAGTTTTTCGGCCAACGCTTGTTCGCGTTGGTTGAGGCGATTGGCGGCGTCTTCCAACTCTTGCCGGAGCGAATCTAATTGTTCTTCCGGCGTCGTGGCCGCTGATTGCTGGGTGGTGCGATCATCGGAACGGTCGAACAACAACGAGAAAGCCAACGAGACAATCGCGGTGAGCGCCAAAACGGCGCCGAAATAAATCAGATAGGCCGACCCGCCCAGCGCCTCGCGACGAACCCACGCCGCGCCCAACGCCAGCATCGCGCCGACCGCCACGGCGCTGGCCTGCATGAGCACGGTTGATTTCGTCCGTTGGCCAAACATTGGCGTCACCCGCCGCTCTGCGGCCAACTCCAAGCCGCCACGGCCAGCGAAAGCCAGCCGATAATCATCAGCAAGCCTCCAATCGGCACGATGGCGCCAAGAATTTTGACGCCCGTAAAAACAATACCATACAAGCAGCCGGAGAAAATCAGCACGCCGGCGAACAAGCAGAAACCCGCCGTTTGCGCCGCGCCTCCGCCGGTCTGCGAAACCACCCACGCCACCGCCAACAGCGCCAAGGCGTGATACATTTGGTAACGCACGCCGACTTCGCAGTTGTTCATTCTTTTGGCGAGTTCTTCACCCGTCAAACCTTGCCGCGCGAGGAACGGCTCCAAACCGTGAGCTTGAAAAGCGCCGAGCGCCACGCCCGAAGCGCCCAGCAAGGAGGCCAGGAGAATCCAATATTTGGGTTGCACGAATCTGCCGCCTTTAGCGAAAACGGTTGTGTTTACCTGAACAAAAGCTCATGGGCGTCGATTTCCAAAAGCGACTTGGGGAGGTTCTTCAAAGTCATTTTTACCACAGAGAGCTGCGAGACCATAGCGCCGCCGTTGGCCGTTGCCAAAAAGACGTTTTTGCCACAGAGCACACAGAGAGCACGGAGGGCGCGGCGAAGAGGAATGCGGAACTTCATAAACCGACGACGCCGCTCGTCGTTTCGAACTCTGAGTACTCGGTGTCCTCCGTGGCAAATTCATTGCATGATTTGTTCATGCGAGACGAAGAGGTTGCCGCTGCTTCAAAACGATGATTCCGAAAAACCTGGTTGAAAAAACAAGTTTTTGCAACCTTGCTTTACACAGCAGTCCGTGGCCGCAACGGCAATCGGGCGCGGCAACTGAAATCGCCAACGCCCGATGGTGAGAATAGGTTTGGCCGACCTCCCTATCGGCGTTCGATGCCGTCTTGCTGGGCGGCTTCTTGGGTTGTGCCCGCTTGTTCAGAAGCTCGATCCTCTTGTTCAGTGACGGGGATGAGCAACCTCTCGACTAAGTCCGCCACCAGCGGCGCCGAAGTATGTGTCACGACCACCGATTCCTTTTCCGAGAGCGGTTTCGTATCGACCCGTGCGTTCCCCAGAAGCTTTAGCAGCACGCTTACCAACACTTCGCCCTGTTCACCGTGGGGAGTGAGCTGGTCGGCCAGTAGGTGCGCCGTATGTAATAGCGATTGGCAGGTTTGTTCGATGTTGTCGGCCTTCGCCTTCTTACAGACGATGTGCGTTTGGAGTGAAAGTTGGTCGGTGGTCTCCGACCAATCAAGGCCCAACGATATCGAGCGAACGGCCGTCAATTTCGGTCCCACATAAGCCAGCCAGGCGGGCGTTGTCGACACCGCTTCGAGCAGTTGGCCTGCGGTGTTGTCGAGCGACACGGCAAGCACGCCCCGGCTCAGTGTTGCCCAAGGCTGGGCGAAGGAACGGCTTGGCGGGAGACGAAAATCGGCCGCCAGCATTCGCTCCAGGTCGTCTTCTCCCAGTAGCCAGAGCATGGTGCGGTCGTCGGGAAAGCAGACTTTGAGTCGGTCTGGCCCAAACGCCGGAAAGACCGGCATTTTGAGGTAGCCATGTCCATGCTGCTCCAGGGCTTCCGCCGCCGGCCACATTTTCAGCAAGACGGTTCGCCAATCGAAGGGCGTTTTGGTGCGAAAGAGCACGTTGGTGGCGCCGACTTGCAGGGCGACATTTTGGTTGGGGTTGTGCGGATTGCGCACTTCTGTCCGGAGGTCGCCGGCGATCAGTTCGATGTCTTGAATGCGAGGCAGAAGGATGTTTTCGCCAGGATTGATGTCTCTCAGCATTTTTGTATACCCGGCGTGAAGCGCGGCGGCATAGGCGCGTAATTCGGGCCGAACGAATAACGCCGCTGGCCGCACTACGAACGCGCCCGGTTCGTCGGAAAGAATCATCGCCGGGTCAAACGGTTTTCTCTGGAACGGCTGGTCCGCCGGCGACGGTTGTTTTTCCGCAGCCGTTTTGTTTTCCAGGGCCGACGGCGCGGGCGCACTTGGACCGACGTTCTTGTTGGCCACACGCGCCGCCGGTTTTTCAGCGGGCGGTTGGGCCCAAGTGCGAATTGCCGTGGCGCCGGTCGCGGCCAGCACCAAAACCAAAATGACCGTGGCCTGAATTGCACCGCCCGTTCGGCGGCCCACTGAGCCATCCTTTGCTCGCAACATATCAATTCTCCTCATGAGAAAACTAGAAGAAACCGGCAAGGCGAAAGCCGTCGGACACGCGCCGATTCGGCCGTCTTGCCGCAAAGCCAATCGAGATAAAGCTTGCAGGTAGCGCGAGCGGCCGCCCGCCAAAGGCGCGGCCAGCGCATCGGCCGCCAACTCCTGTTCGCTAATCAGCCGGCGGACCAGCCAATGCACCAACGGGTGGTACGCATGCAGCGCCAAACTCACAAACGCCGCCAGCCGCAGCGGGTAATCGCCCCGTGCGATATGCGAAACTTCGTGCGCCAACACAACCTGCAATTCAGCGGCCGACCAATCTCGCCAACCGGCGGGTAATAAGATGAGAGGCCGCCGCCAGCCAATCGTGGCCGCCGTGTGAATGCGACTACTTTCAGCCAGCGAAATACGGCGGGTGGTATCGTGTGCTTGCTCGAACCGGTGAACCATGGCCGCGATTTCCGCATCGAGAATCGGCCTGCTCTCGCGCCGAATTTGGCGGATTTCCCACAGACTCCACAAAAGCCGGGCCAGGGAAATCCCCAACACGAGTAGGAAAACACTGCTTAGCAGCGACACAGCCGTTTGGCCGTGCTTGGTCTTGGATGGGTCTGCAAGGCGGGAAAGTTGTTCAAGCGGCGAGCGAATGGTAAAGAAAAATCCGCCGCTTTCGGTGGACGTGTTTTTAACTTGCGACGCTGGCGTATTGCGAGAGGTTCGGATTCGCGGCGACATCGCCACGGCTGCTTCCGCCGGTTGCGAAACTTCTTCACCGGCAACACCGGCATTCAGAATCGGCCACACATTCCACCAACTGGGCAGCGGGCAAAAAGCGAGCGGAGTCAAGATAACGATAGACAATACCGCCGTGGCGGCAATCGAAGCGCGAATGCTCGTCCAACGTTTGGGAAGCAGGCCGTGCAACAACAATGCAAACGCCGCCACCAGCGAAACTTGAACAACGCACATCATCAGAGCGGTGGTGATGGATGCAGTCATTGGTCTTGCTCCTTCAAGAGGTTTTCCAAAGTCGCCCGCTCTGTGTCCGAAAGCGACTTTTGCTCCAGTAGGCAGACCAACAACTTCTCCCGCGAACCGCCAAACACGCGGCCTAGCATATCTTGCAATAGATTCCGCGAGACGTCTTGGAAGGAGCGTATCACCTTATACCGAAACGGGCGTTCGGCGTTCGCCGCCTCCAAAAACCCTTTTTCCACCAACAGCCGAACCAGATTCGCCACCGTTACATACGCGCGGTCGATGCCGGTTTGCGCCAGTTGGTCGCGAACCTGTTTCGCGGTCGATTCGCCATGTTCCCAAAACACGTGCATGACCTCCAACTCACGCTGGGTCAACTCTTTCGCAATGGGTCTGACCATTGTGTTTCACCACCGTCCATCGAGAAGTTATTTGGTTAATCAAATTTGGTTATGCAAATCTACAGAGCGGCGGCTGGGCGGTCAACCTCGATTTTGACGCCGCGCTATACTTCACGCGGATAGCAATGGCTCGTTTAACGGCAAGCCGAAGGCGACTGCGTTTTCCTGTCTTGCCAGTACGCGTGGGCTCAAAACACAGCCGCCTTCGGCTTGCCGTTAAACGAAAAAAGTGTCATTTTCAACCGTGAGCGGTAGATAGGGTGCAGGAACCGGCTCCTTTTTTTAGGTGGCCATATTTGGCGGAGTTGCTTGGACGTTTGGGTGGAATGGGCGGCCGGGGC
>JAJRWU010000327.1 GCA_024276655.1 Planctomycetota bacterium | reverse complement strand
TGCAATTCCCGAATTTCGTCCGCGGTAAATTCCACCAAAAGCATCCTTGCTTTCCTCCGTCGAGAGCCAGTTCAATAACAAAAATGCACTATAACCCCTAAGGAAACTTTCAGACAATATCAATCACGGGCAGTATAGCGACTAGCTTATCCTCCAGACAAGAAACTCAACGTCCAACTGGGGCAAAACATATCACTCGTCCGCCAATTGGTTTTTGTCGTCGGTTATGGTCTCTCTGTTGTTCTTCGGTAGTTAGTTTCTTCGATGCTTACCGGTTCAGCAGCCCGGCTTTTCCAAAAAGCCGGGCTGCTTTCGTAACTTTCAATTTTACATTATCCACGTCAGCAGCGGACCACGGTAAGCGGAGCACGGCGGCCAAATGTTTGGAATACTTAATGTCAATAAACCTCCCGGTTTGACCTCGCGCGATGTGGTGAATCGGGTGCAACGTCTGGCGAAGCCGGCCAAGGTGGGCCATGCCGGTACGTTGGATCCGCTCGCGACCGGCGTGTTGGTGGTTTGCGTGGGCGCGGCCACGCGTTTGGTCGAATATGTGCAGCGGTTGCCCAAGAGCTACAGCGCCGAATTCACCTTCGGCCTGAGTAGCGACACCGAAGATATCGAGGGGAACGTTTTGCCCCAGCCGGGCGCGGCGCCTTCCCGCGAGGCGATTGCCGCCTCGCTGCCGCAATTCGTAGGCCGTGTTGAACAACTGCCGCCCGTTTATTCAGCGCTCAAGGTGGGCGGCAAGCGGGCTTACGCGCTGGCCCGAGCGGGGGAAGAGGTCGTCTTGCAGCGGCGGCATATCGATATTTATTCGCTCAAAATCGTGGCGTACGAATACCCTCGTTTGTGGCTGGATATCGAATGTGGTTCGGGCGTTTACATTCGTTCGCTGGGCCGCGATATCGCCGCTGCTGTAAACTCCTCCGCCGTGATGTCTGCCTTGCAACGCACCGCGATCGGCCCTTTTGTTCTGGAAAACGCCTTGGCGTTGGACGCCATCCGCGCCGAAGCCCTGCCCAGCCAACTGGCGCCCGCCGCCGGCGCCGTGGCGGCGCTGCCTCGCATGGTGCTCGAACCGTCGCAATTATCCGGCTTGGGAAAAGGGCAGAGAATCGAGGTGGCGGAATCGGTCGGCGAAGGCCAGGAGCCGCTTGCGGAAACAGTCCTCGAAGCAGCGGCGTTCGATCGGCAGGGCCGTTTGCGAGCCATTATCAAACGCGTTGCCGCCGGCTGTTGGGCGCCGCTGAAAAATTTCCCCCATGAATGACGCCGCCTCCGTTGCCATGCCGTCTGCTCTAAACAATAAAAAGAACCGGCGCGCCGGTTGTCCGATTCGTTCGATTCGACTACGCTTGCGCGCAGGAAGTTTCACCCCGCACCCCAGAGCGCGGCGGAAACATTATGTGCCCTTGCGAAACGCGCACGGCAAACGACGCGTTCAGCAATCGGGCTGGACACAGTAAACTGTTTGCTTGAGCGGAGCTTGATTCAATGGCTGGGAAGTTTGATTTGTCGCAGTATGGGATTCACCTGGCGGATGTCGCCCGAAACCGTGCTCCGGCAAAAATGTATGAAGACGCAATTCAGAGCGGCGACGCGGTGATCGCATCTTCCGGGGCGTTGGCCACCAATTCGGGAGAAAAAACGGGCCGCAGCCCAAAAGACAAACGCATCGTCGACGAACCCTCCAGCACCGACAACATCTGGTGGGGCGACATCAACATCAAGCTCCCCCAAGATTCTTTTAACGAAAATCGTCGCCGCGCTGTCGAGCACCTGAACACCGCCGCGAAACTGTATGTCGTCGACGCCTTCGCCGGTTGGGATCCTCAACGCAGAATTAAGGTTCGCGTGATCTGTTCGCGTCCTTATCATGCGTTGTTCATGCACAACATGTTGATCCGCCCGACGGCCGAGGAGTTGCGGGATTTCGGCGAACCGGAATACGTCATTTTCAACGCCGGCGATTGCCCGGCCGATCCTGCGGTCGAGGGTGTTAGCTCCGAAACGTCGGTCAGCCTGGACTTCGCCCAAGGCGAATTTGTCATTCTCGGCACTCAATACGCCGGTGAAATGAAAAAGGGCGTCTTCACGATCATGCATTATCTGATGCCGAATAGCGGCGTTCTCTCGATGCACTGTTCCGCCAACCAGGGAGATGCCGAACTAGGCAGCGCCGACCAGGCGGGCGATGTCTCGCTGTTCTTTGGGCTTTCCGGCACCGGCAAAACGACGCTCTCGGCCGACCCGCGTCGCCATTTGATCGGCGACGACGAACACTGCTGGAGCGATGAAGGCGTGTTCAATATCGAGGGCGGGTGTTACGCCAAGTGCATTCACCTTTCAGCGAAGAAAGAGCCGGAAATTTATTCCGCTGTTCGTTTCGGCGCCGTACTGGAAAATGTCGTCTTGGACGAACAAACCCGCGACATCGATTATGACGACAGCTCGCTCACCGAAAACACCCGGGCCTCCTACCCGATTGAATTCATCGACAACGCCAAACTGCCCTGCACGGGCGGGCATCCTCAAAATATCATTCTGCTCACCTGCGACGCCTTCGGCGTGTTGCCGCCGGTTTCGCGTTTGTCGCCCGAGCAGGCGATGTATCACTTCATCAGCGGCTACACCGCCAAGGTGGCCGGTACGGAAATGGGCGTGACCGAGCCTCAGGCTACGTTCTCCGCCTGTTTCGGCGCGGCGTTTCTGGTGTGGCACCCCACCAAATACGCGGAAATGTTGGCCGAGAAAATGCAACAACACGGCTCACATGCCTGGCTGGTGAACACCGGTTGGTCGGGCGGGGGTTACGGCGTGAGCGAAAGGATTTCGCTGAAGCACACCCGCGCCATCATCGACGCCATTCATAGCGGCGCGCTCGACAAAGCGCCCACGCAGGCCGACCCCGTGTTTGGTTTGGAGATTCCCCAGGAGTGCCCTGGTGTTCCGGCGGACATACTATCGCCCCGCGTTTCCTGGTCCGATGGCGACGCCTACGATGCGGCCGCCGCGAATCTGGCCCGCCTGTTTCACGAAAACTTCGCGGAATACGCCGACGTGGCCAGCGAGGCCATCAAATCGGCCGGCCCCCGTGCGAGCGCCAAGGCGTAGGCGCCTGTCCAAGATGTATTTTATGCAATGGTGCGATGGAATTGTCACCAAGCATCGAGCGGAAAATTAATGTCGTAGCCATGCTCGCCAGAGCGTGGGATGGTTCACCGCTCGCCCACCGTCTGGCGACGATGGCTACACAAATGCGATCGTTATTTATCGAGCGGCGCCAAGCTGGAGGCTTGGCGGCCCCGCCGCCCTATGGAATCACGGCGAGGTTGTCGCGGTGAATCACTTCGTCGTAGGGCAAGTGGCCGAGCGCGGCGGCGATTTCGGCCGTTTTCAGGCCTTTGATGCGGCGAATTTCCTGGGCGGTGAAGTTGGTCAAGCCGCGTGCGAATTCGTTGCCGCTGTCGTCGACCAGCGAAACAAGATCGCCCTTGCTGAATTCGCCCTTGCTATCGAGAACGCC
This sequence comes from Planctomycetota bacterium, assembly GCA_024276655.1. GTDB lineage: Bacteria > Planctomycetota > Planctomycetia > Pirellulales > Pirellulaceae > SZUA-33. Next base: position 5,049 of record JAJRWU010000327.1, on the reverse strand, counting down.
AATGGCCAGCAGGCTGCATCCACGTTGCTCAATCGCCCGGCGGGCGCCGGCGTCTAGAATCAGTCGGCCTTGCGGCTGGACCGAAAACCGCAGCCAGCGTTTTCGAGGACTGGCCGTTTTACCGGTGGGAAGAATTAACGTGCCGATCTCTTCTCCAGCCAGAATGCCGGCCAGCACGCCTTCCCGCCGACCGGGCGCGATGATCACCGATTCGCCCGACGACACCACCATTTTCGCGGCCTTGAGTTTGCTGGCCATGCCGCCCTTGCCGACGCCCGCGGTTTGATCGAACACCAGCGATTGGAGTTGGGCGTCGATCTCCTTGACCGTGCTAATGACGCGCGAGCCGGCGGCGTTGGGGTCGCCATCGTAGAGGCCGTTCACATCGGAGAGAATGACCAGCAGCGGCGCCCGAATTAGGTTGGTCACGAGCGCGGCCAGATGGTCGTTATCGCCGAAGGTGGTCATCAATTCATCAACCGCGACGGTGTCGTTTTCGTTGATCACGGGCACGGCGCCGTATTCCAGCAACGAATGAATGGTGTTGCGCACGTTCAGGTAACTGGCGCGGTCGTGCAGGTCGCCGGCGGTGAGCAGAATTTGCGCGGCGTGGCGGCCATGCCGAGTGAATTCTCGATCGTACTTTTGAATCAGGCGGGCTTGGCCGACCGCCGCCACGGCCTGCAATTTGGCCAGATTCGTCGGACGCTTCGCCAGACCAAGCTGGCTCATTCCCGCGCCCACGGCGCCCGAACTGACCAACACCACGCGCCGCCCCGATTCGATCACCCCGTTGAGTTCGGCGGCCAAATGTTCGATACGATGTTGGTCCAGGGCGCCATCGGGTGCTGTCAATACGCGCGTACCGACCTTGACCACCAAAGTGTGGGCCTCCGCGGCAATTTCCTGTCGGAGAAGATCAGCCAAGTTCCAGCAAGCTTTCTAGGAACGTGTTTTGAAACGAAAGGGTACGATGGCCTTCCAAGGCCGTCGGGCGCCTCGAACCTCTGCAAATCGACGGCCTTGGAAAGCCATCGTACTGGTGGGAGCGTTGGGTTTGATCCGCTGTTTGGTTACATTCGGTCTCGCCATGTCGACGGGTCGCGACCGCCGAACATGATAGCAAAGACCACAACCACCTTTCCCTCAATTCGGTAGTGGACGACGTACGGGAATCGACGGAGACGGAGAAAGCGAATCTCGGCTTCATCCGCTGCCATCTGCTCAGGCTGCTGTGAGATTCGATCAAACGCCGCTCGGCTCTCCTGCAAAAATTCAACTCCGAGTCCGGCTGTTCGCTCGTCGTACCAGCGTGAAGCCTGTTCCAGGTCGGCGACAACTTCCGGGCGAAAGCGAAGGGCGTCGCTCATTTGCGGTTCGGAAGTTGATCCAACACCTCACTCCATGTGAGCAACTCATCAGGATTCTTTTCGTGTGCTTGAACGCGACGTTCGAGTTCAACTCGCTGCTCCGGCGCAAGCGAAACCGGAGCATCGGCCTCAATACTATCCCACAGCGATGCAACCACGCGTAACCGATCGGCGATCGGAAGCGATGTCAATTCAGACAAGGTTCGCTCAAGATTCATCCCAGTTCTCCGGAATACGATTACCACCGTTTGGGGTCGGCGTTCAAACGCCGATTTGAAAGGTAGGCAACCACCCAATCAATCCTACATGGCGAGAAGGGAGTACGCCACCTATGGATTCAACGCTCGAAACACTCCTCCCTCCCTTTATTAGGCCGGCGAATCGTTGTAATCGTCAAGGTTGCCGCGATTGTTGGATTTTTGCCACATTCGGTGTTGCAAAAAATCCACATGGTGGCCATTCGCGTGTTACGTTTGCGTGGCCTTGAAAAAGGCGGGTGCGATTGCGCACCTCCACGTAATCATTTGCCTCCCCAAAAAGATCATGCAAGCTCCCCGATGGAAATGGAACGGCGTGTTACTGCTGCTGGCAATGTTCGGTTTGTCGGCGTCGGGCTGTGCGAACTGGAGCCTACCGGCGATCGATCCGTCGGGCGAGCGTATTTTTTTGCCAGCGACCACGACGGGTGTCGTCGGTTCGCCGTTTGGGGCGCGAGGCGGTCCGGCGTTTCCAGCGCCGGCGCCGTTGCCGGCCTGTTCGAGCGTGGCTGCCGGGCCGGTTTGTCCTGGTGAAATACCGTGCCCTGTTGCGCCCGTTGCGGTGGCGTCGGTCGTGCCGGAGCAACTCGTGCTCACGCCTTCGCGCATCGTGGCGCCGGTGGGGAGTGAAGTCGTGCTGACCGCGGGGTTGGCCGCCTCGAATGGCTACTCCGCCGGCGGCAAGAAAATGGAATGGATGCTCTCCAACAACAGCGTTGGCAATATCGTGCAGGTCGATCAAGACGCCGCTCGCGGCCTGCGAACCCTGCTGCACAAACCGCCCCGCAAGTTCGCCAACGACTACGCCATCGGTCTGACATCGGCCACCGCGCGCACGCTCACGCGGGGCACGCCGGAGCGGTCGGACGACGTCTGGCTGCGGAAAGGCCATTCCTGGGTGAGCATCACTTCGGGCAGCGAAGGCGTCAGTTACGTGACCGCCTTGGCGCCCCATGTCGCCGGTTGGCCGCTACGACAACAAACCGCCTCGATTTATTGGGTCGACGCCCAATGGTTTCTTCCCCCGCCGGCGAACGTCGATGCGGGCCAAAGCCACACGCTGGTGACCACCTTGCGCCGCCAGACCGATTCCACCCCGATTCCCGATTGGATTGTCCGCTACGAAATCACTGGCGGCGCGCCGGCGGCGTTTAACCAGCAAGGCGACCAAGCCGTGGAAGTCGCGACCGACAGCCAAGGCCGCGCCGCAGCGCAACTGTTTCCGCAAGGCGCCGTGTCGGGCGCTACGCAGGTGCGCGTGAAGATCATCCGCACGGGGAAGCATTCCTCCGACCCCGCCCGCCTGCCAATCGGAGAAGGCGCCACGACCATCACCTGGAGCGCGCCGGCGCTAACCGTTCGCATCACGGGGCCGACGCAAGCCGGCATCGACGCCACGCTCGACTACCGGATTGAAATCTCGAATCCTGGCGATTTGCCCACCCCCGGCGTTGTCGTGACCGACATTTTACCGGCGGGCGTCTCGTTCCTGGAGAGCACGCCGGCGGCTGAGGAATATGGCCCTCAACTGAAATGGAATTTGGGAGATTTGGCGCCGTCCGAAACGCGTGTTCTTCAAGTGCGCTGCCGCGCTGAGCAGGAAGGCGACGCCGAACAACATGTTCACGCCGAAAGCTCCGCCGGGCTGAAGGCCGATCATCATCTGACGACGCGCATTTCCACGCCCCGCATTTCCGTTCGCATGAGCGGCCCCGAACAGCGAGAGGTCGGCCAACAAGTGCGATACGAGGTGGAAGTCACGAATCAGGGCGGGCTGCCACTGGAAGAGATATTGATTACCTCCCGCTTCGGCGCCGGTTTGCGACACGCCAATTCCGCCAGCCCGATTGAACGCTCGTTGGGAAACCTAGCGGCCGGCGAAACCAAGAAATTCAATGTGGAGTTCACGGTGATCTCGCCGGGCGATTGGCGGCACGATTTACAGGCGTCAACGCGCGATGGCCACGTGGCGGAAACGTCGGCCGTGTTACATGCCGTCGCCGCCCCGCCGCTGGCCAGTCTGAGCGTGACGAAAGCCGTGAATTTCCGAGAGCGGAAGGTGGGCGACATGGCGGAATTCGTCATTGAAGTCATCAACACCGGGCAGACGCCGCTGGTCGATATCACGATCGTCGATCAATACGACGCCGCGTTGCAGTTCCATGCCGCCACCGATGGCTTTGTTCGCGGGGAAGGCCAGCTATCGTGGACCCTCAACCGGCTCGAATCCGGAAAAACAGCGTATTATAAAGTCAACTGCGTCTGCCAACGCGAGAGCGAAGCGGCGATCAACCGAGTGACTGTATCCGCCGCCGATCAGAGTAGCGGCGCCAAAATTGAGGAATCGGCGCTGGCGACGGTCCATATTTCTCGCCCCGCAGAACCGGCGCCGCTGCCCAACGACGCCGCGACATCGCCCGGCGCTGCCGGGAATCGAACGGCGCCGGCGCCGATTCCCGCGCGGCCGAAAAACGGGTTGATCATCTCGCTGGCCGAACAGGCTGATCCGATCCGGGTGGGCGAGCAAACCACGTTTTTGGTGGTCATCAAGAACGAAAGAAATACGGCCGACGAAAATGTGACGCTCACCATCACGTTGCCCACGGCGTTTCAAATCGACAACGTCAGCGGACCCGTGCGAGCGCGCACGCCCAATGGCGTCGAAATCCCCTTCCAAGCAGTGCAAACGCTCCGCGCCGGTGAAACGTTGCGTGCGATTAAAATTACGGTCAGGGCGATGCGGCCCGGGGTGTTTCGCCTGCGGGCGGAAGTGCGCAGCCGACTCCAGCCTAATGGCGTCGTTGCCGTAGAAGAAACGACCGTCAACGCGAATTAAGCCGACGACAATTTTCACGCGCCGCGCCGTTGGAGTTCATGCTACGGACTCCCGCTGCATGCGGGTAAGTTATTTTCCGTCGCTCGCCTTACGATGACCTGCGCGGTGACATTATTTTGTTCCATCCTTTTGCCGGGGTCATTTTACAACCACGAAATACACGAACGGCACGAAAGAAAAAGAGCAACCGTTCACGGGTTTTGATCTGTCGGCTGGATGTTGTCGCAAATTCCTGCAACGCCGACGGAAGTTCAGACATTGCTTGGCGGTTTCCAGGCGGGCATTTCAACGCAGAGAACGCAAAGGCGCGGAGGGCCGCAGAGGACAGGGCGCCAATTATCTCGGCCCAAGTTGACGATGCAATGCAATCGCGCAGCCGATGAACATCGCCGCGATTCGATTTTCTTGCCTTTCGTCATTTCGTTCTTCTCTGCCGCCCTCTGCCTCTTTGCGGCCTCTGGTGCGCCAGGCGAAGCCTGTCTGATCTACTCAAATGAAAGGAGTTGAGCATGATAATTGTTCGTTAATCATGTAGCTGAGGAGGCGATGTTCTCGGGGTAACCCGGTCGTTGAAGCCCTCCGATAG
>JAJRWU010000326.1 GCA_024276655.1 Planctomycetota bacterium | reverse complement strand
TTCATCGCAATGCGGCTCGACTGTCAGTTTGGCGGACCATCCGCTCACCCGACCCTCATGCGCAAATGCCGTGCCAAAGATGCGTGACTTTCAATGCGCAAATACCGTGCCGAACACTATTGGGTCAGGACTCTTTGATTGGCGTTTTGGCGTATGATGGACTCCCTGGGCGCCGCGACCACCCCCTCGCCGATGAAGCAGGCGAACGGTATCACGCGTTCAATCGCGGGAACGCTCGAACCGTTCCATCTGGCAGCCCGCCGGGATGCCTTGTTCGCGGCGTTGGCCCACCGGTGGTATTCGCTGCGCTCGACCACCGGCTAATGGCTGGCAAGCCACCGGCTTGGCGGGAATTCCCGCAACGCGCGCCCCAACGGTTGCTCACATTTTTTCCACCACTTGAATACCCAATAGCTCCAGGCCTTGGCGAATGGTGCGGCCGGTTAGGTCGCACAACAGCAGCCGGCTGTCGCGTAGTGCTTCTGTTTCCGCCTTCAATACGTGGCACTGTTCAAAAAACACGGAGAACTGCTTCGCTAGTTCAAACAGGTAGCCGGTCAAATGATTCGGCCGGTAATCGGCGCCGCACTCCTCCAGGGCCTCGGAAAATCGCAGCAGTTCCATCGCTAAAGCGCGCTCCGCCGGTTCGTTGATCGAAATAACGGCGGCGGAATTGCGTAGCGATTCAATATCAATGCCGCCGCGCGCGAAGATCGATTGCGTGCGAGCATACGCGTATTGCATATACGTGGCCGTATTGCCTCGCAAGGCGACCATCTTCTCATAGCTGAAAACGTAGTCGCTCTCGCGGTTTTGAACCAGATCGGCATACTTCAAGGCCGCCACGCCCACCACCCGCGATACCTTCTCGCGCTGCTCCTCACTCAATAGCCCGGCTTCTTCGTCGATGCGGCAGACTTCCGCATGGGCGGCTTCAATGGCGTGGGCAATTAACGAATCGAGCGGAACATTCTCCCCGCTCCGCGTTTTCAAAGGACGGCCATCTTCCCCCAACACGGCGCCGAAACCAATGTGTTGCAGGTCCACGTTTTCGCAGCCCATCTGCGCCGCCACGGCGAACAGCTTGCCGAAATGCTCGCCTTGCCGATGGTCCACGACATACAAAATCGCATCGGGCCGCCACTGCTCCAACCGATAGGCGATCGTGGCCAGATCGGTGGTGGCGTACAGATAAGCGCCGTCTCGCTTGCGGACGATCATCGGCGTTTCAAACTGGTCGAGAAACACACACATCGCACCGTCGCTCTGGCGCGCCAAGCCGCGTTTTTCCAGGTCTTGCACGACTTGCCCCAGCCGCCCGTGATAAAAACTCTCGCCGTATTCGTAATCGAACGAGATGCCGAGCAGGTCGTAAATTTTTTGGATCGAAGCCCGGCATTGCGGCAGGAATTCATCCCAGAGTTGCCGGTTTTCGGCGTCGCCGGCGTGCAGCTTCGCGGTTTCATTCAGCACGGCTTGCGCAATTTCAGGGTGCGAAAGCGCGTCTTGCCGCAACGCATCATCCTTTTCAACGGCGGCAATTTTTTGTTGCACCACCTCGCGCTGTTTACGTAAATCGGCTAGAGACTTTTCCAAGTCCTTGAGATGTTTGGCGTCTCGCTTGGCTTGTTTTTTGTCGTCGCTTTTGGGCGCGGCTTGGGCGGCGGCGTGTTCGGCTTGCTTATCGGCCAGGGCTTGTTCCAGTTGGGGAAGTTTCGCCTTTCCCGCATGGTATTCGAGCAGTGCATTAACACGTTTGTAGAGCCGCTCCAACTCCTTGACCGGCTGCGTCGAATACGCCGCGCCGTCGCGAAAATGTTTGTATCCATAAATGATCATGCCGAACTGCGTGCCCCAGTCGCCGAGATGGTTGTCGCTGATCACGCGGTGGCCGAGAAAACGCAGCAGACGGCAGAGGGCGTCGCCGATGACGGTGGAGCGAATGTGCCCCACATGCATCGACTTGGCCACGTTCGGCGAGGAAAAATCGACCACATAGGTTTTCGGCTGCGCGGTTGGCGCCACGCCCAAACGAGCATCGCGCCGCGCCGTTTCGAGCGATGCCAAAAGAAAGGCGTCGGAAATTTTGAGGTTGATGAAGCCTGGCCCGGCAATTTCCGGCGCTTGGCAGAAGTCGGCCAAATCGACGCGGGCGACCATCTCGGCGGCGATATCTCGCGGCGGGCGGCCCAGTTTTTTTCCCAGCGGCATGGCGCAATTGGCTTGGTAATCGCCATGGCGGGCGTCCTGGACAGGGCGAATCATGTCTAACAAGGGCGCTGGGTGATCGGCATATTCCGACAAAACCGAAGAGAAACGTCTTTTGATTTCAGCGAGTATGTTCATCGGTATCGGTGAGGTGATTTGTTACAAAGTATTTTGTGGCCGGAAAAAGCCCGGCATTTTCAATATGCCGGGCTTTTAATTCGGCGTATGGATTCCGCACAACTCCTTGCGTCGCTGTACCGCTCACGGTTGAAAATGGCGCCATTTTCGTTTAACGGCAAGCCGAAGGCGACTGCGTTTTTTCCTTGACCGAACGCGCTGGCTCGAAACACAGCCGCCTTCGGCTTGCCGTTAAACGGAGCCATTGGTAGCCGTGCGAAGTATAGTATCGCCGACCGGCTCCCACCTTGAAAAGGCGCCTTGCCGGAGTGCTCACGTCAGGAACGCATCAAAAACAGTTGATTCATTGTGCGGCATCTATTACAATCTGGGCGTCGTCGTCGCGCCGTTCTTTCTCCACAGCATTGATTTCCCTCCTCCGCTCGCGGCAGACAACAACTCGGTTGGCAACAACCAGGGAAACGCCTCGTCTTCCGGGGGCTTCCCTTTATGGAACGAACCTTTGGGGTTCGTTGGAAAATGAGTTTCATTCCTTGGAGGTGCGTTATGCTGTCGCTCACGCTTGGAAAGTCGGACCGATTTTGTGATGGTGTTTCGCGGCGAAACTTTATGCGATTGGGCGCCTTGGGAATTGGCGGACTGACCATGGCCGACCTGCTGCGCGCCGAAGCCCAAGCTGGCGGCGGTTCGTCGAACAAGGCGATCATCAACATTCACATGGCCGGCGGGCCTTCGCATCAAGACACCTTCGACTTGAAGCCCGATTCGCCGGCGGAGTTCCGCGGCGAATTCAATCCGATACAAACCAATGTTCCCGGCCTCGACATTTGCGAGCATTTTCCGAACCTGGCTCGCATGGGCGACAAATTCGCGGTGATCCGATCGTTAACCGGCATGATCAGCGACCACTCCGATTTCCACACCCAAACCGGCTACGGGCGAAAAGATTTGAGCAACGTGGGCGGCCGCCCTTCGATTGGCAGCGTGGTGGCCAAACTGCTGGGCCCCGCCGGAACCGGCGCCCCGCCGTTCATCGGCTACAACGGAAGTTACCCCGGATACTTGGGGCCGATTTATAAGCCGTACAGCCCTCGCGGCGGCGACCTCCGCCTGAGCGGCGCCCTGACCGCCGAACGACTCAACTCGCGTACGCAACTGCTCGCCGACTTGGATCAAATCCGACGCGATGTCGACAACTCCGGTCAGATGGAAGCCCTCGACGCCTACACCCAAACCGCGGTCGATGTCGTGACTTCCGCCAAAGTGGCCGACGCGCTCGACTTGAACAAAGCCGACGCCAAAACGCGCCAGCGTTACGGCGCCCGCGATGGCGATTCCTTCCTACGCGCCTTCCGTTTGGTGCAAACCGGCGTCCGTGCGGTCACTTTCAATTGGGGCAGTTGGGACACCCACGGCAACAACTTCGGGCATCTGAAAAAACAACTGCCGAAGCTCGACCTAGCCATGAGCGCCTTGCTGCAAGACTTGCACGACCACGGCATGGCCGACGACGTGAGCGTTGTCATGTGGGGCGAATTCGGCCGCACGCCGCGCATCAATCCAGGCGCGGGTCGCGACCATTGGCTGGCGCTGGCCACGTGCTTCTTGGCGGGCGGCGGCATGCGCACCGGTCAGGCGGTTGGCCGGTCGACCAAGAATGCGGAAAACGTGAAAGATCGGCCTGTCCACTTGCAGGAAGTTTTCGCCACGCTTTACCACTGCCTGGGAATCGATGTCGCGAAAACCATGCTCGCCGACCCCAACGGTCGGCCGCAATATCTGCTTGATCGCCGCCAACCTATTCGCGAATTGGTTTAGCATCGAGCGGAAAATTAGTGTCGTAGCCATGCGCGCCAGAGCGTGGGATGGTTCACCGCTCACCCACCGTCTGGCGACGATGGCTACCCAAATGCGACAGTTCTTTATCGAGCGGTGCTTAGCCAAACGTTCTGACTTCGCGTTTTTCTTACCTCGCTTTGCGCTGCGGCTTCCCAACCAAGGCGTTTCCGGCGCGCAGGTGCGTTTCCACGTCTTCCTTGATATCGGCGCCGAGTAACATATTCTTGGGACTCGTCCCGAATTTACCTTCCGATTCAAAAGCCCGGCATTTTGAAAATGCCGGGCTTTTTTGAGCTACAACCGGGAACTTATTTACGGACGCGTCCTTACCGCACTTGATATTGGCGACAAAAGCAAATACACCTTAGCATTATGAAAATAGAACGTATCGAAACGCTGGTTTGTCATGCCCGCATGCGGAATTGGGTGTTTGTCAAAGTCGTGACCGACCAGCCGGGGCTGATCGGTTGGGGCGAGGCGACACTGGAGTGGCACACGCGCGGCGTGACCGGCTCGATCGACGATTTGGCGCCGTTGCTCATCGGTCAAGACCCCACGCGCGTGGAGCATCTGTGGCAAACGATGTGGCGGCAACACTTTTGGCACGGCGGCGGCATTGTTCGTTCGACAGCCATCTCTGGAATCGACCTCGCGCTCTGGGATATCGTCGGCAAGGCGGCCAACCTACCTTGCCACAAACTTTGGGGCGGTCCCGTGCGAGACTACATTCGCCTGTATTGCCACTTGGGCGGCGGCAACATGGAGAGTTTCTACGAAACGCGGGTGGAGGAATCAGCCCGCTTCGCCGACCTCGCGCGGCAGGCGGTGGCGCAAGGCTTCACCGCCTTCAAGGCCATGGCCGCGCCGCCCACCATGCCGTTGGAGGGTTTGAAACCGATCAAGGCGGCCGAGGCTTGCGTGGCCGGAATGCGAGAAGCCGTGGGCGACGATATTGATATCATGGTCGATTGCCACGCCCGCCCTTCACCGGCAATGGGCCTCAAACTGGCGCACGCACTCGATCCGTACGGCCTTTACTTTTTCGAGGAGCCTTGTTGGCCGGAATCGATTGAAGGGCTGGCCCGCATCAACGCCGCGGTGGCCACGCCGATTGCCACCGGCGAACGATTAACGCACTTGGCCGCCTTTCGCGATCTGTTCGCCCAGCGCGGTTGCGACGTCTGCCAGATGGACCTCACCCATTGCGGCGGCTTCACCGAAGCCCGCCGCATTGCCGCCTTGGCCGAAGCGCACCGCATTGCCTTGGCGCCGCACAATCCTCAAGGACCGGTGAGCACCGCCGCTTCGTTGGAGTTCGGTTTTTCGCAGCCCAGCTATATCATTTGCGAGACGGTTCACAACGATGTGCCCTGGCGGAGCGACGTCGTGCAAGAAGGCTACACGCTTGACAAAACAACGCGCACGGTGCGTCCGAACACTCAGCCCGGCTTGGGCGTGATTGTCAATGAAGAAGAAGTCCGCAAGCATCCGTTTGAACAAGAGGTTTTGCAGCGTGTGAACCATCCCGACGGCGCCGTGGGCGATTGGTAGTCGCGAGAGGCGGCTTACGCAGCGGTTGAGAATCGCCCAAGTTAAAAGCCCGGCATTTTGAAAATGCCGGGTTTTTCTGAACCACCACCGGTAACTTATTCATCACACGGCCAGCAATGGCTCGTTTAACGGCAAGCCGAAGGCGACTGCGTTTTGCGCAAGCGCGTACTGGCGAGACAGAGAAACGCAGTCGCCTTCGGCTTGCCGTTAAACGAAAAAAGCGACATTTCAACCGTGCGCGGTATATTCACGGACAGGTGCTTACGCGAGATGTTATCGCGTCTTCGATTTCGATTTGAATTTCGACTTCGACTTGCCTTTATTGAACGGCCGTTTGCTATTTTGAAAACGGGAGGGGCGCGGCGCGGCTTCGTCCATCTTCGAGATTCTCAACTTGCGTCCGACCACGGAAACGTTCTGGAGCGATTCGAGCAATTCGCTGGGCATGCCTTGGGGCAGGTCGATCGAACTAAAGCTATCGAAGATCGTGATCCTGCCGATCGATTCATTGCCGATACCGGCTTCGTTGGCAATCGCGCCGACAATATTCGCCGGTCGAACACGATGGTTCCGCCCCACTTCAATGCGATACGTTTGCATGCCGGCTTCCGTGCGGCGAGGACCGGAATCGCGGTCGTTTCGAAACTCGCGTTTCGGCCTTTGGGAGCGACTGTCGCTTCCTCCTTTTCGCGTATCGCCGGTGAAATGAACTTGCTTCAACTCGTTTTTAACCAGCAGCGGACTTTCCTCATTGGACAGAACCGCCAATGAAGCGGCGACCAACTCGATCGGTATGTCGTTTTCTTGCCGGTATTGCTCGACGATTGACTGGAATGTTTCCAGATCTTTACAAGCCAACCCCTGCGTGATTCGCTCATGAAACCGCGCCACGCGTTGCTTGTTGATATCGCGATTGGACGGCAGGTCCATCGGTTCAATCGTTTGCCGCGTGGCGTATTCGAGTCGCTCCAGTAAGCGGCGTTCGCGAGGATGCACGAACAGAATCGCCTCGCCGCTGCGGCCCGCGCGCCCGGTGCGGCCAATGCGATGCACGTAAGCTTCGCTATCGAAGGGCAGGTCGAAATTGATCACATGGCTGATGCGTTGCACATCTAAACCGCGGGCCGCGACGTCGGTCGCGACAATAATATCGACCCTGCCCTTCCGCAGACGTTCGACAATCCGCTCGCGCTGCTTTTGGGCGATATCGCCGCTCAGGGCGGCGGCTTTGAAACCGCCTTGGGAGAGGTATTCGGCCAGCGTTTCGGTCATGTTTCTGGTCTTGACGAAAACAAGAACGCCCTCGGTGGGCTCCGCTTCCAAGAGCCTCGCCAGCACCGCCTGCTTCTGGTGCGGCGCCGCCACGATATACCGCTGGTTAATGGTGTCGGCGGTGGCCGTTTTTTGCGTGATCGTAATTTCGGCCGGGTCTTTGAGATGCTGCTTCGCGATTTCGCGAATCGGTTTCGGAATGGTGGCCGAGAACAACGCCATTTGGCGATCCCCCGGAACCTGCGTCAGCACCCATTCGACATCTTCGGCAAAGCCCATGCGGAGCATTTCGTCGGCTTCGTCCAGCACCAAGCATTGCAGTTTGCCGAGTTTGAGAGAGCCGCGGCGCATGTGGTCCATGACGCGTCCCGGCGTGCCGACAACAACATGCACGCCCCGGTCGAGCTGCCGAAATTGGATTTGATAGTCTTGCCCGCCATAAATCGGCGCGACTCGCAAGCCGGGCGTGTTGGCGGCGTATTTCTCAAACGCTTCGGCGACTTGAATCGCTAGTTCGCGCGTCGGCGTGAGGACCAAAACCTGCGGCTGCCTGCTGGAGAGATCAATCCTGTCGAGCAACGGCAGGGCGAAGGCGGCGGTTTTTCCGGTGCCAGTTTGGGCCTGACCGAGAACATCGCGACCGGCCAACAACAGCGGGATGGTTTGGGCTTGAATCGGGGTGGGCGTGGCGTAGTCGAGCTTGCGGAGCGTTGCCAGGAGAGCATCGCTCAGGCCGAGCGAAGGGAACCCGGCATCGGCTGCCGGCGTTTCGCTTTCACTCTCGGGCGTTGGAACTGCCGCATGGTCGCCAGTGGTATCGGAATCAATCGACGCAACTTCTCTCTCAAACTCAATTTCGGACACAGACATAAAGTACCTGAATATTCTTGGTAAACCGTTTGAACCAACGACCGCCACGGAGAGTCGTCGAGGGGCGACACGAGCCCTGCCAAAACGGGGAAAGCCCCTGCTTTGGAATCGTTCAAAGGAAGTTTCACCTGGAGTGCAATCGCGGACGAACAACGGTGCAAGCCCTTGCTATCGTCAAAAACGACAGGCGTTAGCCCAGCAACCAGAAGGCGCCGCTTATCGACGCACACCATGGAATGCCATAGCTACTTGCAAGAAATGATCGAACGCGTCAGGTGCTGTTCAGGAATCGATGGGCAATGAGTTTACGTTATGCGGTCTAAAAAGGAGAATTCGCAAAACGCGAAGCAAGCCCAACAAGGTGGGAATCTGAATCTGGCCGGAAGTGAATCAATCACTACCGGCAATTTAGCAGAATTTCGATTTCTTGGCGAGGGGCGGAAAAGGACAAATGCGCCGGGCATGGTTGATTTCATATCCTGGAAGGATCATAGCCATTAGCCGGCGGTAGAGCGCAGCGAACACCACCGGAGGTTCGAATCGCTGAAACACCGCATCCTGAAAGGATGCCAGCGGTGTCGGCAATGGACGCCGCCGTTGGCCGCCGTTTCGACCGCTGCATCCTCGCATCCCGCCGGGATGCGGGAGTTATCGCGCGGCCGATACCGGCGGTGGCGCTGCGCTGACCGCCGGCTAATGGCTGCCAAGCCTCCGGCTTGTAACGAACTCTTGCCTGCAACGAACGCCTTCTTGCTTCAATCGGCGGCGCGAATCTTGCGTCCCTGGTGAAAAAACCGGGCGGGTTGTCGAAAAACTCATGTATAAACAACCGGGCGGGAATCCAGCCGGTCGCGCACATCACTGGGGTCCCGCCTGCGTGGGAACGACAGAACGGATCTGAGGATCAGCGGGGTTGTTTGGTCGACGATGGCCCGGCCAATTCTTCATGGGGATGGAGCGAATCCGGCTCGGGGAAGGCGCGTTCTCGGTAAAGCCGCAACGCGCGAATGGCGTGTCCTTGAGGACCGCTTTCCCATTTTTTGCGAGCGTGTTTTCGCATTAACGACGCCAAGAAGCCGATCGCCTTGGTCATTTGAGGGCCATGCAATTCTTCTTCGGGCAGTGAGTAGGTCAGCCATTCGGCAATGTGGCCGGTGGTTTGGAGTTTTCGAGCGGCGTCGCCGGAATCGGCCCGTCCCTTGAACCAATCGGTGCTGAAGCTGCCGTCTCGGTTTTGCAAACGCAGCGTATAGATTTGGAAGTCGTCGATGTATTTTTCGGCGCGTTTCCATTGCCCCTCCAGCGGCTGCCCGCTGGCTTGTCTTTTCCGAGCCGCGTAAGAGATTCCCATCAGTCGGTGCGTTCCACCACAGGCGGCGCCCACGACCGGCTGCTTGAGTTCTTCCTGGATCAGTCGCGGGATATCCCATTTCTGGCCCTGCCTGTTTTGCCATTTGGCGTCGAGCGGGAGGTAATGGGAGAAAGCGATGAGCTTGAAGGTCAGCTCTTCGCCAAGACGGCAATTCCCTTGTTCAAACGCGATCAGGTCGGCAAGCGTAAATTTGCGGCCGCCAACAACAATCGGATATTCTTGTTTCACTTTCGATTGCGCTAACATGGCCAAAAACTGCCCGTGGTGCCCCTGCACGCCGACGCCAACGCGGGCTTGCAATCGCTCACCCGATAAATGAAATAGCTGCGTGCCTTTGCAACGCCCGTTCTGACACAGCCAGCCGATCGCGTTGGCCGAGCGTCCTCGCACCGATACCTTCGCCTCAACGCCGTAGCCGATCAGCCAATGCATGATTTCCCAGCAGTTCCGATTCCCCACGTTTTCCACGCGTCGTGCGTAGAGCGAAAGTGTGGCGTCGATCGAATCTCGCAACTGTCGCTGGCGACGGCTTAATGCAGGGCGGCTTGGTTCGGGCGTGATTGGCGTGATTGGCGTGATTGGCGTGATTGGCGTGATTGGCGTGATTGGCGTGATTGGCGTGATTGGCGTGGGCGGCGTGATTGGCGTGATTGGCGTGATTGGCGTGATTGGCGTGGGCGGCGTGGGCGGCGTGGGCGGCGTGATTGGCGTGATTGGCGTGATTGGCGTGGGCGGCGTGGGCGGCGTGGGCGGCGCCAACTCGACGCGCGAGGCGATTTTTTTCGGTTTTCTCGGGTTGAGGGCGGCGGCGCTGGCTGATTTTTTTCGCTTGACGTCTGTTGTATTGCGGCGTCTAGACGACACGGTTCGTTTTTTGGTCGATTCCAAAACGACCGGCCCGGAGTCTTCTCGTTCGCTCCGCGACCGGGCGGGAGCGGCGGAAGTTTTGATCAGCCCCAAGCCCAGCGTCGGCTCATCGGGCGAATTGAAAACGACGTCTTCTCCGGCGGCTTCTTTTAAGAAGAACGAGAACGACTTCGCCGCCAACGGCAAGATCAAAGCGAGAATAAAAAAGGGCGTAATAATGCGGGCCCGAATCAATGGCCTCAAAGCATGGACTTGCAACCATTCGGGGCGCTTGAACCGAGACGGCGTCGCTTCACATTTCCTAAAACCGAACGTACCAGACATGTTGCGTGCTTATCCTGAAACAGTGAGAGAGCTAGACGGGGAAAATCCCGATTATCGGGGAAAATCAAATGAGGCAGTCTCCAACGACGCTCGATGCATACAGATGAACTCCGGGCGACTTTTTTATCGACGAAGGGTTGTCGGCATGTGACGACGATCACAACTTTCCGGCGCACCATCGGTAAACGGCAACGAACAGAATGCATAACCACCGCGACCGTTACTTCGCCCAAAGGAGCAGCCTGGAAAAATTTCCGGCTTTCTCGATCGACGTCATCGGACCCAGCCCATCAGACGATCGGCGAGCGAAGGCGTCGGCGCCGCAACAGGCTCGCCGCCAGCGATAAAGGTTCGCCAGGCGGCCAAGTCGCCGCCGTAGTCTTTACCAGTAACTTTCTTCAGTGAGAGAACGGTCTCATGTTGTATGGCTGGGTCGGGATCGTCGAGCCCCAGTTCCAACGATTCGATCACGGTTCGGCTTGCGGCGAAATCGCCCAAGGCGCGCGTGGCGGCAAGACGCACATCGACATTGGTGTCGCCGCCAATCATTTCGGCCAAGGCGGCTGTCGAATCGGCTGTTTTGAGATTTTGCCACGATTCGCAAGCCGCGATCCGCACACGGGAGTCGCCGTCGTGCATGGCAATTTTTAATGCGGCGATTGTGTCGGGCGTGTCGAAATGACCCAAGGCCCTGACCGCCGCCGCCCGTAAACGCGAATTCGGTTCGTTCTCGACGCCCACCGACAACTCATGCGCCAGACGCGCGTACTCTTCCGGCGCCATGCTCGCCGCTTGGCGCCCCAACGAAAGCGTGGCTTCTTCGCGTTGGTCGAGAGTGGGTCCGTATCGTTTGAGGTCGTCCGACCGATCGGTGTGAAAGGGCCAGAAACTCGGCGCCGGCATGGTCGACAACTGCGAACAACCGACGTTCAAAAAGAACAACCCGGTAGATGCCAGGAGGATCCATTTCCGCATATCGCTATCCATTCTTGCAGGCCATTCCTAATTTCCCACCATGCAGGGCGTGGGACTATATCAGAAAGATCGGCCGCCAGACAATGTAAGTTTGCGATATTTGGGACCACGTTTCCGTTTACACCGAATGCTAGGCGGAGTAGAGGTTGCAACGAGGTTCATTGCGGGGAAATGCGTCGTGCATGAAGCATGGGTAGAAAAGCAAGACTGGCGGTCATACATAAGATAGTGAAGACTAGTGAGCGGCGCTGGCCGCCTCAATGCTCTTCAGCCGATCAAGGACTTCGCGCGCGTTGAGTTTTATGTTGGTGTTGATGTCTGCTTCCAAGAGCCGCTTTATCGCCGCTTTCAGTTCGCTGACATCCGCGCCGGGGTTGGCCCGGGCCAGCAACTCCACCGACCGAATCGCATTGATCAGCACCAAGCCTCGTTTGAATTTGACCCCATATTCGTTACTCTCATCGGCCACCACTTGCTCATTGTTGGGGTCAAGCATTTCCAGAAGGCCTTCCTTGGCCCGGATGTCTCCGTTGCGAGCCAGGCCGGTGGCGGCGTTGTAACGCGCGTTCGGGTAGGCGTCGGCCAGCAGAACGTTGAGCGCCGCGATGGCTTCATCTCCGCCCACCACGCCGAGCGCAAAAGCGGCCGTCTGACGGAGGACGCCAAGTTCGTCTTGGGGATCTTCCCCAGCGGTGTTCGCGGTGGCGGCTTTCTTGAGAACCGCCATGACTTGCCGATTGTTTTGCATTTTTTCGCGGCCCAGGCTTGGCGCCAATACGGCAATGGCTTCCACGGCGGTGCGCCGTACGTCGGGGGCTGTGTCTGGTCCGGCCGCCAGACACAGCGCCGGCAAACCATCGTCGATGTAAAACTCGCCCAGCGCGCGGCTCAGAAACACACACAGGCTGATCTGCTCTTCGTCGGTTTTGTCGAGCCGAGCCTCCAACGAGTGGGCCAAACTTTGCGCGAGTTTCTTATCTTTTTTTAGGTATTCGTATTGCGGATTCCTCAAAAGGTCGGCCAATGTGGCGGCCTTTTGCCAAGTGGCGTTTCCGCCCCGATCGATTTCGGCGGCGAGCTTGGCCGGGCTGCCGCCCATGTGGGCGAACCAACTGAACATCAGATACAACGACACAATAATTGTGACGATGATCAGCGGAATCAGGAAAAGCTGGAGAATAAAGCCAGCGCCGGGAGGCGTGACATTCGGCAAGACGTCTTCCGTGGCCGGAACGGGTCGAACCGGTTGCTGTTGTTCCGCTGCGTCTTCCGATACCGGCATCTGTGGCCTCCCCCTCGTGAAACGTACCGTGTACAGTTTACCACCAACGGCACAATCCGAAAGGCGAGCGCGGCGGGCCACCGGAGTGTTTGCCGTCAAAGCCGGGCTAAAATGTTCAGTCGTAGTTCGATGGGCAATGAGTTCGCCCATAAATTATTCGTGCGTAAATGAGTTGCCGGTTGCCGTTCGGAAAAGCCCGGCATTTTCAAAATGCCGGGCTTTTAAACGAGGACGTGGTCGCCCACTCAAATCGGCTGTCAGATCCGAAATCATGCAACTGCTGGACCTAACCCTGGAAACCGCCGCCGCCAACCTCGCGCTCGACGAAGCGTTGCTGAATTCCTTTGAACAAAGGTCCCGCGAGCCAGGCGCCGCGAATCGGGCGGACGGCATTTTGAGGCTTTGGGCGCCCGCCTCCACGGCGGTCGTGGTGGGGCGAAGTTCGCAAGTGGCCGACGAAGTGGACCAAGCGTTTTGCCGCCAACAAAATATTCCTATTTTGCGGCGAACGAGCGGTGGAGCGAGTGTTCTGATGGGCCCCGGTTGCCTGATGTACAGCCTGATCTTGGATCTTGACCAGCACGCCGAGTTGCGGGTCGTGTCGGCGGCGCATCGATTCGTGCTGGGTCGAATCCAAACGGCGTTGCGCGGGTTATCGCTGGAGGTGGAAATATCGGGCGTGAGCGACCTCACGGTTGCCGACCGAAAGGTTTCCGGCAACAGTCTCCGAGTGCTGCGAAACACGTTGCTGTATCATGGCGCCTTGCTGCATGACTTCCCTCTCGCTCTGATCGGAAAATGCCTGCGCACGGCTCCGCGCCAACCCGACTACCGCCGTGGGCGCTCGCACGATGACTTCGTGGCGAACCTCCACACCGATTCTGACGGGCTGAAGTCGGCAATCATGCTGGCGTTCGGCGCCGAGGAATCGCGCTCAGCATGGCCCGCGGCGGCGACGCAACAATTGGTTGTGGAGAAATACTCAAGCGACCATTGGAATTTTTGCCGGTAAATACCGCTCGATAAATAACTGTCGCATTTGTGTAGCCATCGTCCGCCAGACGGTGGGTGAGCGGTGAACCATCCCACGCTCTCTGGCGAGCATGGCTACGACACTAATTTTCCGCTCGATGCTAAATAAGGCGTCACGGAAAAGCAGAACAACGGTTACCCAGCGCAAAAGCCCGGCGGTTGTGGCGAAAAAAAGCCCGGCATTTTCAAAATGCCCGGCTTTTCATTTGCAGACAAATTTTGGGGGGGAACGCCAAGGCAGCGCTCTGGCTCTTCTCAGCAGCCGAATTTTTCCAGTTTTTCACGCAGCGTGTCGGCCGTAAACGGCTTGACCAGATAGTCGGAGCAACCGGCTTGAATCGCTTCCAGAACGCGCGACTTTTCGGCTTCCGTCGTGACCATGATGATCGGCACCGAGGTATTCGTTTTGCGAATTTCCTGAATCACTTCCAGGCCGCTTTTTCCCGGCATGTTCCAGTCGGTCAAGACAAGATCAAACTCGCCTTCGCCGAACTTTTGCACCGCTTCGATGCCATCGGCGGCTTCCACGGCGCCGGGCACTCCAACGGCTTGCAGTGAACGAAGAATAATCTTGCGCATTGTGCTCGAATCGTCGGCAACCAAAACCTTTGTAGACATTTTCAATTCCTTGAGAGGCGGCGTGTTGGATGGTGTTCCGTGCGCATCGATGCAAAACGCATTGTTGGTTCTGCTCAATAAACGCTTGGCAAACTTTAGGTTGCTCCCATGTGAAGTCAAGCACGCGCCGTTGGAGTTCATGCTTCAGCGTGTTTTCTTCTTCCGCACACTTCTAATACACGCTGAAGCGTGAACTCCCACGGCGCGTAAACGCCTGCTTGCCCGGTCTCGGCAATGAATCGGCGGAATTCAGGTTCGACAGTCCAACAGATAAAAAAAGGTTTGCCTTTTTTTAATGTGGCTTTGCGCATCCCCGTTTGGGGGGCGTCACTTCAAGGAGACGGCCGAGAAGACGGACTACGTAATTCGTTAACCGACTGTGGTTATGAGAGTTACGAAAACATCAGTGGCGTCCTCCCAAGGGGGCGTTCTCACCCAAAGGCGCCGTTTCCTGCAGCGATCGCTGAGAGAATTGTTGTAAACCGGCCCGCTCAAAAATCGATTCGCCGACACACGCGCCATTTGCGTTCTACGTTTGACAAAACAATCTCGATGCGTCGCATGCCGGCGATCTGTTCGAGTTTGGTCTGTTTGCTGTGGGGGGGGAAGAGTTTTTTAGAAAGGAGCTCTTACGTGTCAACGACGGTCACTGAATCTGTTGCCGGAGATGCAGCGGAGAATGTCGCGTCCGAACAACTGGTGGGCTTTCGCCTTGACCAGGAAGAGTACGGAATCGCGATCACCAAGGTTCAGGAAATCATTCTAGTCGGCGAAATCACGCGAGTGCCGCAAACACCCGACTACATCAAGGGGCTGATCAACCTGAGAAGCACCGTTATCCCGATCGTGGATTTGCGGCGCCGATTCGGCTTGCGCGAACAAGACGCCACCGACGAAACCAGAATCATGGTGGTGAATGTATTGGGGAAAACGATCGGCATTATTGTCGACGCCGTCAGCGAGGTGTTGCGCATCTCGCATAATCAAATCGCGCCGCCGCCGCCGACCGTGGCGGGCCTGGGGCGCGAGTACTTAACCGGGCTGGTGAAGCTCGAAAGCCGCCTGCTGATCTTGCTCGACATCGACAAGATTCTTGGCGAGGAGGAAGCCGGTTCGATCGCCGCTATCGGCTAACAAGGCGTCTACCGTTGGGTGAGCGGTCAACAACCGACGGCCAACCCGGAGCACACACTTTTTCATTTCGATTTTTAACACACACGAACTTTTTTGAGCGAACAAAAGGGGATACCGTCATGACACAAGCGAAAGCAAAAGGCAAAGACAGCGTGAAATTGGAAGAACTGCAACAAGAGTTGGCGATCAATCGGGCCATGGCCGAAAACTCGCCGATCAACATCATTCTGGCCGATACCGATCTGAACATCACGTACATCAACCCGGCCAGCGTACGCACGCTCACACCGTTGCAGCATTTGCTGCCGGCCCCGATTGCCGAACTCGTGGGCAAAAACATTGACATCTTCCACAAAGATCCCGCCTACCAGCGCCGCATTCTCGGCAACGAAAAAAACTTGCCGCACCGGGCCATCATCGAACTTGCCGATGAAAAGCTCGACTTGTTGGTCAGCCCCACCTACGACGAAAACAACAAGTACCTGGGGCCGATGGTCACCTGGGATATCGTCACCGAAAAACTCAAGATGGAGTTCGAGACAGCTAGAAAAACGGCCATGATCGAAAATGTGCCGATCAATATCATGCTGGCCGACACCAACGGAATCATCACTTACATGAATCCGGCTTCGCTCAAGACCTTGCGTTCGATCGAACACATTTTGCCGGTTCCGGCTGATCAGATCGTGGGCGGCAGTTACGACGTATTCCATAAAAACCCGGCGCACCAGCGAAAGCTCTTGAGCGACCCGGCGAATCTTCCGCTGGAGGCGGAAATCCAACTCAACGGCGAGTATTTGGCCTTGTCCGCAGCCGCCGTGTTCGATGGCGACGGCAATTTCACCGGCCCGATGGTCACCTGGGAAGTTGTTACCGAGAAGGTCCGACTGAAGCGAGACTTCGGCGGCCAGATCGAAGCCATCAACAAGGCCCAGGCCGTGATCCACTTCGAGATGGACGGCACCATCATCGACGCGAATGAGAACTTCCTCAGCACGCTCGGTTATACGCTGGACGAAGTCAAGGGCCAGCACCACCGCATATTCGTGGAGAATTCGTTCGCTAATAGTCCTGAATACAAGGACTTCTGGGCGAAACTGAACCGCGGCGAATACGAAGCCAAGGAATACAAACGCATCGGCAAGGGCGGCAAGGAAATCTGGATTCAAGCCTCTTACAACCCGATTCTTGATGGGAATGGGGTGCCGTTCAAGGTCGTGAAGTTCGCCACGGATATCACCGAGCAGGTGCGAGCCAAAGTGGAGCTGCGGAATAACGTCGATTCGTTGCTGGAAGTCGTGACCGCCGCCGCCGACGGAGATCTGACCAAGGAGGTCAAGGTCACGGGCGAGGGCGCCGTGGTCGAATTAGCGGCCGGTTTAAGCAAGATGCTTTCCGACTTGAAAGACATGATCGAGCGGGAACGCATCGCCCAAGAGGAGTTGCAGGGGAAAGTCGACCAGCTTCTGTCGGTGGCCAACGCCGCCGCCGAAGGCGACCTCACCCGCGACATCACCGTTCAGGGCGAAGATGCCATCGGGCAACTTGGCTCGGGAATGGATCGCATGATCACCGACCTTCGCCAAGTGATTTCACAAGTGGTGGAAGGTTCGGGGCAGTTTGCCGAAGGCTCCACCGTGATTGCCGAAAACGCTCAGAACCTGGCTCAAGGCGCCCAATCGCAGAGCGCTTCGGTCGAGGAAATGAGTGCTTCGATTGAACAGCTCACTCGCAGCATTGAAGCGGTGAAGGAAAACGCCGCCAACGCCAACGACGTGGCCGACGAAACCAGCAAGATGGCCGAACAAGGTGGTCAGGCGGTGCAGAAATCGGTCGAATCGATGGACCTCATCAAGGCTTCGTCCGAGCAGATCAGCGAAATCATTCAAGTGATTTCGGAGATCGCGAGCCAAACCAACCTGCTGGCCCTCAATGCGGCAATCGAAGCCGCCCGAGCCGGCGAACACGGACTTGGTTTCGCGGTCGTGGCCGACGAAGTTCGCAAATTGGCCGAGCGTTCGAGCGAAGCGGCGAAGGAAATTTCGGCCTTGATCAAGGAGTCGACCCAACGCGTCGAAGATGGAGCCAAGCAAAGCGAGGAAACCGGCGATTCTCTCCAGAAGATCATCTCGGGCGTCGAAGAGACGGCCAAGAAAATCTCCGAGATCGCGACCGCCACGGTCGAACAGGCTCAAAACGCCAACGAAGTGGCCAACGCCATCCAACAGGTTTCGCAGGTCACTGAGCAATCGGCGGCCTCCAGCGAAGAGATGGCCTCCAGCAGCGAAGAGTTGGGCGCCCAGGCGTCCGCGCTGCGTGACTTGGTGCAACGCTTCAAGACCGAGTAGTTCAAACGCAAACCAGCGGCGCGCCGGGCAACCGGCGCGCCGCTCTCGCGTTTGTATTTACCATAAAAAACCTGTTTTATCGCCGTACACGCCTTGGCTGGAGAACGCAGAAGCATGGCCGCCAGTATTCTAGATTTGAAAATAACCGATGTTCAGCTCGAACGCTACGCGAAGATGATCTACAAGAGCACCGGCATCGTTATTTCCCCGCAGAAAAAAACGTTGCTCTCGAACCGGCTTCGCCGACGCCTGAAAGCGACCGGCATCGCCGATTTCGACGCCTACTTCAAGCATCTGCAAACTCTCAAGGCCGACGACCCGGAGTGGGACGCCTTCCTGCAGGAAATCACCACGCACGAAACCTTCCTGTTTCGGGATGAGCCGAATTGGAACTGGTTCCAAAACACCTACCTGCCGGAAATTTCGCAGCAGGCCAAACAAGGGAAACGCCCGAAGAGTTTGCGGATTTGGTCGGCTGCTTGTAGCACGGGCGACGAAGCCGCCACGATTGCCGCTTGTATTGCAGGTTGTTTGCCTCAATTCACGCAATGGAAAATATCGATTGTGGGCACCGATATCGGTATCGGCGCCGTGGAAAAAGCGAGAGCGGCGGAATTCGGTTTGCGGGCCATGCGACTCGTGCCAGACGGCTTCAAACGCCGGTTCTTCCAGAAAGACGCCTCTGGCGAACAGTGGCGCGCAAAGCCGGTTTTGACCGACATGACCAAATTCAACCCACACAATTTACTCGACGTGCTGAGCGAATCGCCGTTTGATCTGGTGTTCGTGAAGAACGTCTTGATCTACTTCGACACAGCCTCCAAGAAAAAAGTTCTGGCCAACATTCGCCAAAAAATGAAGCCCCAGGGGATGCTCATCTGCGGCGCCGCGGAGGGAATTTCCGACCTGCTCGACGGCCTGGAACGCGTTTATCCGTGGCTCTACCGAACCCCTTGAATAAAGCCCCGGAAGAAACAATAACAGCCATCGTGAAGGCGCCATCAACGGACATTGCCATGAACACTTCCGCCCCCGACTCGTTTGCCGAAATCGTAGACGAACAACAAGTACCGGCGAAATATCTTTCGATCTTCATCGACGAAACCGATATGGCGCTCGATTCACTGGCCGAAACGTTGGTCTGCCTGGAGGCGGAATCGGGCGGTTCTTCCGAAGATGTCGAATCGTTACTGATCTTGTCGCACCGCATCAAGGGTTCGGCGGCGTCGGTGGGGTTGAATCGCCCGGCGAAACTCGCCCACCTCATGGAAGACGTACTCCAAGAACTTCGAGAATCGGGAGGCGGCCTTGCAACCGATTTGACCGACCCTTTTCTCGACTGCATCGACGCGCTCCGGCTGTATGTTTCAGGCTTGCGAACAGGCGCGCCGGAGTCGTCGGGTTTTAACACCTGCGCCAACAAATTACTGGAACGCTATTCCGCCACGAAGGAGGCGCCCGGCGACAACTCCGCCGACGAACAGGTCTCGCAACCAGAGCCGGCGGCGGCGCTTCGAGAGTCGTCCGCAATTCGTGAAATCGACGAAACATTGCTCGCCGAAGCCAGGCTCCACGCCACCGAAGGCAGTCCAACGGTGGCTGGGAGAGTCTGGTTCGATGAAAGCCTGCCCTTGGCGGGACTCAAGGCCCGGCTGGTGTTTGATAAACTTCAGCGTCTGGGAAAGGTTTGCTACTTTGACCCGCCCTCTGAGGCAATTGAAGAACTCGACGACCTAGGCGCCATCGAATTCGTAATCGTGAGCGAGTCGGACGAACAAGCCATCCGTCAAGCGATCACTGTTTCCGGAGTCAACGAAATCCAGTTGCAGACCTTGGCCACCGATTCGGCGGCCCGGCAAACCGGGGAAACGCCGCTTTCGTCGGCTCCCGCGGCAAATACCGCCGCAAAATCCGAGGGTGCGAAATCAAGCCCCGTCGGGAGTGTTTCGCAGAGCGTCGACACACCGGCGCCGGCGAATGAGGGAACTGCCAACAATAAGAAGAAAGCCGCGTCTCCGCCGCGCGATCCTAGCAATACGCCCGTGGAAACGGTTCGCGTCGATATCGATCGACTCGATCACCTGATGAATCTGGCCGGGCAGTTGGTTATCAATAAGGCGCGTTTCAGTCAAATCAGCGAAGGTCTCAAGGCGTCGCTGCCGGCCAAACAGGCGCCGCAACTTGTGCAGAACGTGGAATCGTTGGCTGGCAAAATGGTCGACGTCATCGACCAACAACCGGGCGCTTCGGCGGCCAACCTCGACCTTGACGTGATGCGAGCACACGCCCGCCGCATGCGCGCCGACTTGGCGGCGGTTTCCAAGGAAGTCAATCGTCTGACGGCGCTGCGAACCGGCATTAATGGCCTGCTCGAAGCCGTGCATCAACTAGACCGCGTCACCGATGGCATCCAGAAGAGTGTGATGGAAACCCGCATGGTGCCGGTTGGCCCGCTCTTCGGTCGGTTCAAACGCGTCATCCGCGACATCACCCGAGCTAATGGCAAGAAAATACGGCTGGAAATTCGCGGTGAGAAAACAGAACTCGACAAACGCATGATCGACTAGTTGGGTGATCCCCTGATTCACATGGTGCGCAATTCCGCCGATCACGGTGTTGAATCGCCCGAGGATCGAATCGCGAGCGGAAAACCGGAAGAAGGCGTCGTGGTGTTGGACGCCTTCCACCAAGGCAACAGCATTATGATCCAGGTGACCGACGACGGCCAAGGGCTGGACGAAACCAAAATTCTCAATCGAGCGATTGAAAAGGGAATCGTTACCGCAGCCGACGCCGAACGACTCACCCGCTTCCAAATCCAACAGTTCATCTGGGATCCTGGCTTCACCACGGCGGAACACGTTACTGAAATATCAGGACGCGGCATGGGAATGGATATCGTCCGCTCGAAGATAGAACAACTCAACGGCTTGGTGGAAGTCGACAGCGAAGTGGGCAAGGGCTCCACTTTCACCATCAAACTGCCGCTCACCATGGCGATTCTTCCCAGTTTGATGGCCACGATCCAGGGCGATGTTTTTGCCTTGCCGATCGAGTCGATTCAAGAGATTGTCAGCCTGCCGATGGAACGTCTCGACCGTGTTCATGGTCAAACGACGGCCACGATTCGCGACCGCATTGTTTCCGTGGTCGCCTTGACCGACATTTTCACCTGGCCGCAAGCCGCGCCCTCCGCGGAAACCTCATCAAACGCCGAATGCACGCTCGTGGTGTTAACGCACGAAGGCAAGGAAATCGGGCTCGTGGTCGATCATTTGCTGGGCGAGCAAGATGTCGTGATTAAATCGATGGCGGAGAACTTCCAGAACATTCCTGGAATAGCTGGCGCGAGTATTCTCGGAAATGGCAGCGTTTCGCTGATTCTCGACACCGCCGCGTTGATCGAAATGTCGGCCGGAACCGTTCAACAGAAAGACACCGCCGAAGCGGTGGCCACCTAGGAGTGAGTCTATGAATACATCCACCAGTTGCAGCACGGCGAACATGGATCGCATGCACCACTTGTTGGCGTCCGCCACGCACGAAGCCTCCGAGGCCATGAAACGTTGGACCAACGGCCAGGTTTCGCTCACCTTGGATGCTGTCAAGGAAACGCCTCTGGAATGCGTGAGCGAGGAAGCCGACCTCGGCGACGAACTCCTGACGATGGTCGTTTTGACGCTCGACGGCGAATCGGGCGGCACTCTGATTCTCGCCTTCGATGAAGAAAATGGCCGCGATTTGGCGGCCGCGCTCTTGAACCGCGAAAGGTCGTCCGACCCGGAATGGAGTGCGATTGAAAAATCGGCGCTCAACGAAACCGGCAATATTTTGGGTTGCGCGTATCTGAACGCACTCACCCGATTCATCGGCGTGGAGTTGGTTCCATCGCCGCCCTACTTTATTCAAGACTTCGGCGCCAGCGTGCTGGAACAAGCCTTGATGGAGCAGGCGATGTGCTCCGAAACAGCGTTGATTTGCCAGACGCGGTTCCAACGCGATGGACGAGAACTCAGTTGGGATGTGTTTTTTGTTCCCAGCCCCGGAATGCGTGAACGTTTAGATCAGGCCGTGGCTCGCGAAGTCTGATGCAAGCTAAGTCGTTCGGACATTATTTGATGCATTGATTCTTGAGGATGTGATCGCCATGTCGCCTAGTGCTGTAGCACAAGAGAAAAAACACGCTCCGGTCAATATGGGGCAGCATGTATTTGGCCAAGCACCAGATCGGTTCACCTCGGTTTTGGGCTCCTGCATCGGGGTGGCGTTTTACCATCCCCGCACGCATACGGGGGCGTTTGTGCATATTGTGCTCCCCGAATCGTTAGGACGCTCCGGTCCCGAAGGGAAATTCGCCGACACCGCCATTCCCTGCCTGATTCGCTTGTTCCAGCAGCAGGGTATTCCGATAAGGGAAATAGTCGCCAAAATCGCCGGCGGCGCAAGTATGTTTAACAGTAAGGGGCCGATCCAAATTGGCGAGGCCAACGAGGCGGCGGTGCGTGAGAAACTGGCCGAAGCCAAAATTCCAATTTTGGGAGAGCACCTTCAAGGCGCCAAGGGGCGCCGCGTTGAGTTCGACTGTTCGACCGGAATACTACGAGTGGAAATCGCCGGCCAGAAACCGGTCGAACTGTAATTCGCGCCAAGATATCTTAGGCCATTCTGAATTGCCAATTTCGAGTTGAGGATTTGAAAGTGACAAAAACATTACTTGTTGCCGACGACGCTCTAATCATCCGGGAAATGATCAAGGACATCGCGATCCAGGCCGGCTGGGAGATCGTCGGAGAAGCTGAAAACGGCAAGGAAGCGGTGGAGAAATTCGAGGAGTTGCATCCCGACGCCGTCACGCTCGACGTCGTGATGCCCGAATTCGACGGCATCTACGCCGTGCGGCATATCATGGAGAAGCATCCCGACGCGCGCATCGTGATGGTCAGCGCGGTGGATCAAAAATCGGTTCTCACCGACGCCTTTGAATTGGGAGTGTCCGACTTTCTCGTCAAGCCGTTCGATCAAAAAGTTCTCGTCAAAACACTCGAGTGCCTCGCCACCTAGCTTGAGAAACCATTCGGAAACCAAACGATATGGGTATCGCCACGCTTCGCAGGTTCGGTGCGTACGCTGGCATGGCTGGCGACGCTTTCCGTTTGCGCACCGCGAATTCTGAGGAAGCCGCCAGAATGGCGCGGCAACGTTTGGTCGACCGCATGGGCGCCATGCGCGGCCTGCCGCAAAAACTCGGCCAGATGCTGAGCTTCTCCAATCACGCCGCCGCCGACGATTTTGCCGCCCTGCAACAGCAAGCCGAGCCGCTTCCCATAGAGCAGGTGCTGCCTATTTTGGAGTCGGCTTGGCGGCGGCCGAGCGGCGAAATTCTCCAGCACCTCGACGAAAACGCGCTGGCCGCCTCACTGGGCCAAGTCCACTTTGCCCGCCTGCAAGATGGACGCCAAGTCGCCATAAAAGTGCAATACCCCGGCATTCGCGAAGCCATCGCGACCGACCTCAAAATGCTCGGCTGGTTGAGCGCGCCGGTCGGTAATTTGCGGCGAGGATTCGACCTCCAAGGCTATCGTGAAACCATGCTCCAAGACCTGGAGCGCGAGCTTGACTACCGAGCCGAAGCCCGAAATCAGGCCACGTTTCGCTCCTGGGCCGATCCGTTTGTGGTCACACCTGGCGTCGTTGAGGAGTTGTCGAACGACCACGTTCTCGTTTCCGAATGGCGCACCGGCGACGACTGGCAAACAGTCGTCGCGGATTGGACCGCCACGGAAAAAGAACAGCTTGCACAAAAACTGACGCACTGGTTCGTGTCCACGCTGTTCGAGCGAGGCCTCATGCATGCCGACCTGCACCCTGGAAACGTGCGGTTTTTGCGAGCAGAGGGGCGGGTGCGAATTTTGCTCTACGATTTTGGCTGCGTCTATCGCCCCAGTGAAACGGAACGCTTCGGGTTGATGCGGCTTATTCGAGCCACGATCTACGGTAACGAGTCGGTTTGGCCGCTGTTTCTCCAACTCGGCTTCGACGAAGAACACTTGGAGCCCATTTCAGGAAAACTCCCCGAACTTGCCAAATTGCTTTTTGAACCGTTTCTCCAGCATGATGCATTCGACAGCAACCGTTGGCGGCTCAGTGAGCGAATGCATGTTTTGCTCGGCGACGACCGTTGGAATTTGCGCCTCGCGGGGCCGCCCGCATTGGTTTTCCTCTTGCGATCGTTTCACGGTTTGCTCTACTACCTGCGCGGCCTGGACACGAAAACACAGTGGCGCCGATCCTTCGAGGCGTGTCTGAACACCTCCAAAACCGCGATCAATAATTTACAACTTCCAAACTCCGGCTCAGACGCCGGCAGTCCCTCACCACCGGCAAGCCACTTGAAAATCAGAGTGACCGAAAACGGCAATTTGAAAGTGCAACTGACCTGCGTGCCGCACGCCATCGACGATCTGGACACGCTTCTCGACCACGACCTCAAAGCGCGCATCGCATCGCAAAACATCGACCTGGATGCAAAAGTCCTGGCCGTTCGCCAGCGAGGCTACACGCCGGGCCCGGTCTTCCAAATGAGCGAAGGCGCGAAAAAGATTCGCGTCTGGATGGAGTAAGGCAAGCGGCGGAAAAGAATTCACCTAATACAAGCACGAAGCGCAAGCGAGTGAATCAGAAAACGGTCATTCCCGCGTGGGTGGGAACCCAAAAAAACTCACGGATTCCCGTTGCGTGCGGGTAGTTATTTTCCGGCGCTCGCCTAACACCATAGCGCGGAATATATCTTGGGCAGGGTGCTTAGGCCTTCACCATGCGTTCGATCTCGTGGCGTATCGATTGCTCGATTTTGCCGCGAAACGCCATGGCGGCAATTGGGAGTTTGCCGTCGAGCGATACTTCGTCGTCGGTCACGGTGATCACGCCGCTGATTTTGAACCCATAGGTTTTGAAGGAATAAGTCAGCACGTTTTCCGCCCACGCTTCCTCGAAATCGCTGACTTGGTCTTGGTACTTCTCGCGAATCCTGCCGAGAAAACCCTTGAGCGATTCCACTGCCGCATCCTTGCCGAGCGTATGCGCGACATCAATCTTCATACTGGGCATTTCGAGTATTCCTCTAGGGTGTGAGCGTCAGATAGCGTTGCATTTCAGGACATTAAACAATACAAGGAGAACATTCCAGCGGCCGGTGGCCAATTTTCGCCACGATTCACCGAATACACTATTATGGGCCCGTTCTCGAATTCGACAACGCCACTTCGGGCCGTGGCGACATGAAAGGCGCCCACATTCGACCGATGAATTCTCCTCAAAACACACATTCCGTCGCTATTGGTTACGTCCTCTGGATCTTCGGTTTTTTCGGCGCCCACCGCTTCTATTTCGGCAATACGCTCTCGGGGATCATTTGGTTCTTCACCTTCGGGCTCTGCGGCATCGGTTGGCTGCTCGACCTTTTTCTGATTCCCAGCATGGACCGTCAAGCCGACTGGCGGTATTGCCCCGGCCCGCTCGACTACACCCTCGCCTGGTTGCTGCTCACTTTCCTGGGGCTGCTGGGATTACACCGGTTCTACATGGGGAAGATCGGCACGGGAATTATTTTCCTGCTCACCGGCGGGCTGTTTGGCTTGGGTTATCTTTACGACTTTTGCACCTTGAACGAGCAAGTCAGCCAGATCAATAGCCAACTGAACCAAGGCCTAAAGTGAGCGACAGATGAAAATTCACCTATATACAAGCACGAAGCGCAAGCGAGTGAATCAGCAAACGGTCGTGCCCGCGTGGGTGGGAACCCAAAAAAACTCACGGACTCCCGTTGCATGCGGGTAAACTTTTATCTGCCGCTCGCCTAACACCATTACACGGAATAGATCTTGGACAGGTGCTAATACCTTCTAACACAACTTGGTAGGTCAGCATCAAACTCCGCGTTTGAAACGCCAAACAGGGGTTATGTTAGGAGTTCTAAGACTAAGGTTAGAACTTATATCGGTCTCGCAGGACGAGGGCTAAATCGCCGATGTCGGCGCCCGATTTCGCGGCCAGTCCCCAGAGGCGGCGGGCTTCGCCGAAGTCGGGCTTTTTGAGAGTGGCGAAATAAGCGCCTAGCGTCACCGCCGAGACGGGGTCGTCTTGTTTGAGCCACCGCGTGGCCAGCGCGTAAGCCAGATTTTCGGGAAGCGGCTCAGCCAGATTGACGGGAATGTTGCGGCCCCGCGCCCGAATGATGAGTTCGTCTTCGGTCGACGAGACCACCAAAACCAACTCGCCGCGAATCGAAATTTCGTCGTTGGCCTTCAGGCCGTCACGCCCCTTGGCGACGGCGATCCAATACTCGCCGGTAAAATGCGTGAGTTGTTTAAGACGCTTGTGCATCGCTTTTTGGTCGTCGGTCTGCTCCATTTTTTCCGCCTTCTCCAGCAACTCGTTCGCCAACGCGATATCGCGAACGGCGAGGGCGTCGCGAGCGGCTTGGAACGTGGCCCCCAGAGAAGACGCTTCGGGTTCAGGCGCCGGTTTGGAAGGTTTTTTTGTCGCCGGGGTTGCCGCCATTGCCGGGGCCGCACCGGCCCCTTCGCTACCGGAGTGTTCGGTGTTCAAGTAGTCCAGCACGTTGCGGGCGTCGTCGCTGGAACCGCTGATGGCCGACAACTCCGCACGGGCTTGGAGGTAGTTAGGATCGACATGCGTGGCGTAAAAGACGCTCTTGAGTAACGAGGCGCGCTCGGCGTTTTCCTTGGTGGTGGTCAACGCGACCGCCAATTGCAAGCCGGGACGAAGTTCGTCGGCCGGGTATCGCTTGATCACGTCGCCGATTTTGACCTTCAAATATTTAGGACGGACTTCCAGAATCTCGATCGTGGTGTTGCGCAGAGGCAAACGCTCGCCCGCCTTGAGGTTGGCATAGCCGCTGAGAACGGCGTCGCCCAATGCCACACGGTAGCGAACAAACGTGGCCAGGCGGCGGTATTGCGAGTCGTCGTCGCTGGTTTTGGGCGTTTTTTCCACCGCCGCCAGAAAACGTTGGGCGTCGTTCCATTTCGACGCCTCCACCGCAGCTCGCGCTTGGGCGATGGCCTCCGCCAGTTGCTTGCGGTCGTTGTCCGTCGGTGCGGGAGCGGACGGCGGGTTGGACGGGGAAGAAGACGATGGCTCGCTCGGAGCAGGCGCGGCGCCTTTATCGGGCATGGCCGGCTCAGACATAGCCGGATCAGACGCAGGCCCGCCGGGATTCCCTCCATTGGAAAAACTGTTCGCAGCCGATTCGTCGAAACCGCCCGAGAGGGCCTCACCCACGGTATCGCGATTTCGCGGCGGCCGCGTTGCCGGCTTTCGCGGTCTTCTAACGACGGTAGTTCGCGCGACGGAGGTTGGCGCCGATGGCGGCAAATTTTGCACTGCCAAATCTTGCTTGCTGTTGTCGCCGACGAAGTACTGCACCGCGGCAACCCCGCCGCCGACGAACAGCAACGTGACAATTACGATCGGTAACACGGGTGATTTTTTTCGGGCTCGCTGACGCGCGATCTTTGAAGCCGAACGCGACGTGCGGACCTGCGGACCTGCGGGCTTTGACTGTGCAGCCACCGGCGTGGTCTGAGCAACCGGCGTGGCCTGAGCAATCGCCACCGGACGAGCAACAACAGGCTGGGCGGCAACGGGCTGGGCGGCAACAGGCTGTGCGGCAACGGGCTGCGCCGCCAACGGCTGCATGGCGGGATTCACCGGCGCTACGGCGGCCATGGGGTCGGCGGCCATGGGCGCTGCGGGCGTCATCGGGCTTGGCGTCACCGGTTGCCTCGCCGCCGCCCGCAAACCGGCATCATAATGTTTCTTGGCTTGGGAGTCGGTCAGGCAGGCTTTGGCTTGGTAGAGTTCGTCCAACAGTTGCGCCCAGAGATCGGTTTGTCCTGGCCTGGGCTGGACGCTTCTCAATCGACCGATGGCGGATTCCGCCGCGGCGTCGATTTTCTCCCGGTCTTGCTCGCCCTCGCTCAAACCAAACAACTCGTAATGGTTCGGGCGCTCCCCCTGGAATTCGACCCCCAGCCACGTCTTGTAAAGCCCCGCCGGATTCATGCGCCGCATCTCCGCTGACGAAGAAGTGTCATTCGAGTCGTGAAATAACCACAAACTCCTCTAACTGACCATCTTACGTCGCGAGGCCAAATTCAGCAACCAAAACCCATAGGAAGAGGGGGTGATTGAAGGTTGCAGGCCGGTTCCCGTTCTCAGAAAACCCAATTTACGCCCACACTGAGGCCTTGCACCCAGAAGTCGGTGTAGTCGAAGGCGAACGCCGGAGTTGTGGCGCCGGCGCCAGCGGTTGGGTCGACATTCAAGTCGATAATGTCGCCGGGCTGGACGACGCGGCTCCAATACAACATTGAGTACCCGAGCGTGACGTCAAGGTGTTGCGTGATATGACACGAAATGTTGAGGTTGATTTCCGGAACCGCAATGAAGTCGTCGTTGGTGAATACGCCAATGTTGGTGGCTTGGGCGAGTAGGCCCGCGTTAGGACTATTGCCGTTGCTGCCGCCCGATATTCTGGCGACTTGCCGCATGTTGCCCAGGGCGACTTTGCCGATGAAGTCGACCGTGAGAAAACCGCGTTCGTGTTGCGCCCAAAGACCCAGCAGCCCGCCATGGAATTCGTTTTCGGTTTGGAAGTCGTCGAATGCGGTGAACGTGCCGCCGCCGGTGATGGCGTTTTGCGTGGAAATATTTATTCCCTCGTCGATCCGTGAAAACTGGTAACCGAAGAGCAGGTCGAGCCGCGCGCTGAGGGTGGCGGTGATGAGTTTTCGCAAGAAAATGTCGCCGCCGTAGATCACCGAGTCGACGCCAATATCGATTTGCCCGGCTTGCCCGTTCGTCGCGACAAGAAACGCATCGGCCGTGGCCGGATCATTGCTCGTATTGGTAAACGGACGGGCCAACGTCGTGTTTCCGTTGGACGACTGGCTATAGTTGATTTCGGAATTGCCGAGTCCCCACAAACGGCCGCCGACGCCAATACGCGTGTCGTTGTCGATCCAATAACCGAGTGTTACACGAGCGCCGGATTCAACGTCCGATTCAAAATAGCCATTGCCGAAGAGCACATTCACTCCCGGCGCCATGACTCCGTCGGTCACCAGCGCCGGCAGGCGCCGACCCTTCCGCCACCAAGCCAGGTATTCCACGCCGCCCCACTGCGCCGGCAGGCCGCAGGCCGGCCAAATTCCGTCGTGCAGAAACGAACAGCCGAGGTAATCGTCGGAACGAATGGGCGCCGTTGGGTCGTAGCCAAATCCTGATGGTCCGCCCACTCCCGCCGTGGCCCCTTGGAGGGTCGCCGCTGGGAGGTCGGAAGGCGAATCGTGTGTTTCGTGCGATGGTATTTCAGACGGCGCCTCCAGCGGCGCCGCTTCCAAGGGCGGTGCGAACGACGTTGGGGCGCCGTACAAGTATTCTTGCAACTCATCGCCTTGGCCCACCGATGGCAAAGCCAGCACGGAACAGACGCCCGTCAGCAGAACCACCCACGCAAACGTCCGCTTGGCTTTGAGAATGCACATGCAATCAGCCCCAGAAAAATGATTCGAAATCCAAACACCGCACCATTGGCGCAGTCCGCCGCCGATAGACGTATTCGGTTATCCGGCCTGTACGGATTAAGAAAACTTGGCAGATTAGGAGAACTTTACGGGCGCGACTCCGAGCTAAACCGGGAACTTATTTCGGGACCACTCCCCAGGCGAGCAATGCTAGCAGACGATTAAGCAGGCAAAAACGCTTCAAATTGGTCTTGCCACAAAGCCGCTTTCAGGGCACATTGCTCCTTCTGAAAAAGAGACCTGGAGTGCGTCTCCCGCAGGCGAGGCCATGCAACGGCAGGATGCCGTCTTGTTCCTCGACTTATGGCGTGGTCCTACATTTCGGCGACAGTTATTTCGGCGACAATTATTTCGGCGACAGGGAAGTCGCCCAACGGCGTGCGGCGGTCGTGCTCAGAAAGACCACGACCCATCGTAGCACGCCGCAAGGCCCCTTCCCGGTTCGCCAGACCCACAAGGCGCCGCCGCATCGCAAACGGCGGTCAACCAAGGATGGAGCCATGTTTTCTCTCAAATTGTGCATGCTCGCAGCCGTACTCACGGCTGGGAACACCGACCCCGTGCTCTTGAGTTTTTCGTCGCCTTCGTGCCAGCACTGTACGGCCATGGCGCCGCTGGTGGCGCGGTTGAAATCGGCCGGCTATCGAGTGCAAGACATCAACGTGATGCAACAACGAGCGCTCGCCCGGAAGTTCCGCGTTCAAGCCGTACCCAGTTTTGTGCTCATGGCCGGTGGACGAGAAATCGACCGCATCGAGGGCCGAACCGACTACGCCCGCTTGGCCGGTATTTTTCGCAGCGCGTCTGGCGCGGCGCCCAACCCGGCCACGATTCGCGGGCAATCGCCTTCCGCGCCGCCCGGCGTCCGAAGGCCTTCCGCCGCGGCGGCGTACTCCGAACGGCCGGTTGATGTTGTCCAACAAGGGCTCGATGCGTCGGTGCGTATTTACGTCGAAGATCCTCAAGGCCGGTCGGTGGGCGCGGGAACGATTGTCGACGTGCATGGCGACGAAGCGCTCGTGCTGACCTGCGGCCATCTCTTTCGAGACTCCCAGGGAAAAGGTTCGATCACGATCGACCTTTTTGAGGGCGGCCGAAAGAAAACAGTGGAAGGCGCGTTGCTGTCGTACAATTTCGATCCCGACCTGGCGCTGATTAGCATTCGGCCGGGCCCCGGCGTGCGGCCGGTTCAAATTGCCGGCGAGCAGTATCGACCACAAAAGGGCGCACCTGTTTTTACCATTGGTTGCGACCACGGAGAAAACCCCAATGTGTTGCACAGCCGGATTGCGGCGATCAATAAATATGTGGGGCCGGCGAATATCGAAGTGGCGGGCGTGCCGGCCGATGGCCGTAGCGGCGGCGGGCTGTTCGCGGCCGACGGCCGATTGATTGGCGTCTGCAATGCCGCCGACGCCGCCGACCAAGAAGGGCTCTACGCCGCCTATGCGAGCATCCATCAGGAACTCGACAAACTCGGTTTGTCGGAACTTTATCGTCGACAGCCCGGCAGCCTTCAACCCGTCGAACCGACTCGCTTCGCGGCGAACACGCGTCTGGCGCCGACCGCCCCAGCGGAGACCAACGACGGCGTGTCCGGCATTCCAGCGATGCCCGCCACGTTCGACTACACGCAAGACAATCCCGCCAACGCCGGCCGACCGAATCGCCTCCAGACCGCCGCCGTCGCGGCCCCGTCGGCATTCAATCCGTCGGCGTTCACCCCGCCGGCAGACGCCGCCTCCGAGGTTGTCTATTTTGTGCGCCCAGGCGGACCCGCCCAGCGCGACCAGGTGTTAGTGGTTCGAAATCCTTCCTCACGTTTGCTTGAGCAACTGATGCGCGAGGCCGGCGATTCTTCGTCATCGCCGGTTGCGGAAGTAGCGCGCACGCGGCCGCGCGATTCGCACAACCACACTCACGGCTCTCCGGTGATGCGCGGGCAATCGAAACCATATTGATTGCAGCGGAAGGAAGGAAAACGCGCCGAAGCGTGAACTCCAACGACGCGGGCGACTCAATCGAGATGAAATTGGCCCAAGTGTTCTTCGCGATGGGCGGCGGTCGTCTGTTCGCCTTGTTGCTCTTTCAACAAGATGTTTCGCCCCAGCACGAGCACGTCGAGGTCGGTCATCATGAAGCAGCGGTAGGCGTCGTCCGGCGTGCAAACAATCGGTTCGCCGCGCACGTTGAAACTCGTGTTAATCATCACGGGGCAGCCCGTCTTTTCATGGAAACTCATCAGCAATTGGTGCAATAACGGGTTTCGCTGCTGGTCGATCGTTTGCACACGCGCTGAGTAGTCGACGTGGGTGACGGCTGGAATCGAAGACCGGCAATGGTGTAACTTGTCGATGCCAAAAGTCTGTTCGTCTTCTGGGGCAAGCTCTTGGCGAATGGCTTGACGCACCGGCGCAACGAGCAGCATGTAAGGACTATCTTCGTGGGGACGCATCTCGAAAAACTGGTCCACGTATTCTCGCAGCACGATCGGCGCGAACGGGCGAAACGATTCTCGGAACTTGATTTTCAAGTTCATCACCGACTGCATCGTTGGGCTGCGAGCATCTCCCAGAATACTGCGAGCGCCCAGTGCGCGAGGGCCGAATTCCATGCGTCCTTGAAACCAGCCGACCACTTTCTCCCGCGCGATTAGTTCCGCGACTTGCTCGCAAAGATGTTCGTCGGAATCGCAGGAAGTGAAGACGGCATCGTGCCGCGCGAGCATTTGTAGGATTTGATCCTCGGAAAACTCCGGCCCCAGAAACGAGCCGTGTTGACCATCTGGCTGTTGCGGTTTCCTCGGTTGTTCCAGCAGTTGATGCCAAATGAACAGCGCCGCGCCCAATGCTCCGCCGGCATCTCCGGCGGCGGGTTGGATCCAGAGGTTTTCAAACGGGCCTTCGCGGAGCAGGCGTCCGTTTCCGACGCAGTTCAAAGCCACGCCGCCCGCCAAGACAAGATTTTTCAGGCCCGTTTTGTCATGCACATGCCTCGCCATGCGGAGCATGATTTCTTCCGTGACCGCCTGCACCGACGCCGCCAAGTCCATCTCGCGTTGCGTGATTTCCGATTCCGGCTGGCGCGGCGGGCCACCGAAAAGATGGTGGAATTTTGGCGACGTCATGGTCAGACCTTGGCAATAGTTGAAGTAGCTCATGTCGAGGCGAAAGGAGCCATCTTGCTTGAGGTCTAGGAGGTGCTGGAGGATTTTTTCTTGATAGGCAGGGCGTCCATACGGCGCCAGCCCCATCAGCTTGTACTCGCCACTGTTCACACGAAACCCGGTGTAATAGGTGAACGCCGAATACAGCAGGCCGAGAGAATGCGGGAAGCGAATTTCGTCGGTCAGTTCAATTTTGTCGCCCCGCCCGACGCCGAAGCAGGCGGTCGACCATTCGCCCACGCCATCGAGCGTGAGGATGGCGGCTTCTTCAAACGGCGAAGGAAAAAAGGCGCTCGCCGCGTGCGATTGGTGGTGCTCGGTGAAAACGTATCGCCCGGAGTAGCGGCCGTGCAGCCCTTGGCTCATTTCTCGCGGCAGATGGAGTTTTTGCTTCAGCCACAGCGGCAGGGCTTGCCGGAAGGAACGGTAGCCGGCCGGCGCGAATGCCAGGTACGTTTCCAACAGCCGCTCGAATTTAGTGAGGGGCTTGTCGTAAAAGCCGACGTACTCCAATTGTTCGGGGGCGATGCCGGCTTGTGCGAGACAAAAATCGACCGCGTTTTGGGGGAAAGCGTGGTCGTGTTTTTTTCGCGTGAAACGCTCTTCCTGCGCCGCGGCGACGATTTCACCGTCCACCACCAGCGCAGCGGCGGAGTCGTGGTAGAAAGCCGATATGCCGAGTATGGCTTTCATGTTCTATCTATTCCGCTCGCACGCGCTGTCCCAGCCGCGAAGCCAAACGCCGCAGCGCCACGCTCGAATCGTCGTCTGGAAGATGGACCTGAAGCAGGCTCAGTTGTTTGTCGTCGGCCCACGCCGCGACGAGCGCCTGCTCGAATTCCTCTTCGGTGCGAACCTCATACCCGACGCCGCCTCCCAGCACTTCGGGCAACTTGCTGTAACGCCAAGGATGGATTTCATTGTACTCCCATTGGCCGGGGTGCAAAATCCGCTCGGTGCCGTAGCCATGGTTATCGAGCACTATGATGATCGGCGTGCAACCGTAGCGAAGCAACGACGACATTTCCATGCCGGTCATTTGAAAGGCGCCATCGCCAACGATCGCCACCACGCGCTGCTCCGGGCGGGCGATTTGCGCCCCGAGCGCGGCGGGAATCGAAAACCCCATCGACGTATAATACGCCGGACTGAGAAAATCGCCCCGGCCGGGAACCGTTAGCTCCGTGGCGCCGAAGAGCGCGTCGCCGATATCCGCGATCACGATGGTGTCGTCGTCCAACTGCTCGTTCAGGCGAGCGTACATGCGGGTGATGGAAATGGGCGTTTTGGGCCTAGCCCGCCACGGCTCCGTGTTTTCGCCCGACAATGCAGCCCGAACCGCCGGCAAAACGCGCCGCGAGGAAGAGTTGCACTTCAATTTCGATATGCGTTGTATCAGCTCTCGCAGAAAATCCTCCAACACAACGCCATGGTAGTGATGGTGGTGGATTCGCAGTTCCTCGCTGGTGGCGTAAATGCAACGATCGGCGTCAAGATTCGCGGTGTAAATACCAAGATTGATGTCGGTCATGAAGGCGCCCAGCAGCAGCACGCAATCGCTGTCTTCGACGAACTCCGTCACGGCGTCGTCGCCCAACGCACCTTCATACAAGCCGACATACAAAGGATGCGTTTCACGAACAACGCTCTTGCCCAGCAGCGTGGAGGCCACCGGTATTTTCGATTGCTCCAGCAGCGTCAGCAGTTGGTCTTGCAGACCGAAACGTTGGATTTCGACGCCCGCCAGCACCACCGGTTTTTCGGCGGAGGCCAACAATGTTGCTGCTTCGCCGGCCGCTTCCGCCAAGGCAGTGGCGTCGCTTTGCGGCGGAATGGGCCGAAAGCCATGACTTATGTGAGGTATGACGTCGACCATGTCTCGCGGAAGTTCAAGATACACCGGCCGTTTGAAACGCGCCGCGGCATCGAGCACGCGATCAATTTCGTTAAACGCCGTGACCGGGTCGTGCAATTCCGAACCCGCGACGCACAACTTTTCAAAGACTTCGTACTGCGTGCGAAAGTCTCGGATTTTATGATGTAAGAGCGGATTGCCCGCCCGCTCATTCATTCCGGGCGAACCGGAAATCAAGACCACCGGCGACTTTTCCGCATAGGCGCCGGCGATCGAATTGCAGGTGCTCAAACCGCCCACGCCATAAGTCACACACACGGCGCCCATGCCGTTGAGGCGGGCGTAGGCATCGGCCGCGAAACCGGCGCAATCTTCCCGCGTGCAGCCGATGGTGCGAATCGGGCTCTGCTCCAACTGGCTGTAGAAGGTCAGCACGTAGTCGCCGGGAATGCCGAACAGATCGTACACGCCGTAGTCTTGCAAGCGGTCGATCAAATACTGGCCAATCGACTTGCCGGTTGCATCGTCTGGAAAGCCGGGGCCCGACGAACCGCCAGCGGGATTCCGAGATGGAGATTTCGCGTGCGCGGAATGTGGGTCCTGCATGGCGCCACCTTTAGTCAATGGTTATGAAACTTCTACTGAATCGTATCCTTTGTCCAGTGGAAAGTCCCCCCCGCGTGTGGGCCGACGACAGGCGCTTTGCCGCCCACCGTTGGAGTGTACGCTTCAGCGTGTTTCGTCTTGGCCGCACTGAAGCGTACACTCCAACGGTGTTTGGCGTCATTTGCCTTTTTCCAGGTCCCGCCGCCGCCGCACCCAAAGAGCAAACGCCCACACCCCCAAAAAGATAGACATGCTCGCCAGAATAATCAGCGATTTTACAACCGCCAGCCGTTGTCCATAAACGATGGGGCCCGCCGCGATTGCCGAACACCAAACCACCACGGCAAGCATCGCCCAAAGAACCGTTGGCCGCCGCCGCTGTGTTCGTAGAGACGACTCGTTCGGCTTTGCGGGTGCTGGCGACTCCGTGGGCGTGGTTTTTTTCATGACGAAATTCCGTAATATCCTTGCGTGGGCAGCCCGGTTTTCCTCTGCACCTGCTCGACCCAACGGTCGACTTCCTGGTCTGGCAGCGGCGCGACAAAACTCTCCGCTGGGCGGCGCGCCACGGTGTAGATTTGCACCAGTTTGATCCGACCGCCCGCTTCAAGAACATCGAGCAGACGGCCGCAATACGCTCGGAGTTCGTCGGCGCCGGGCGAAATATTCTCGATCTGCATGAACAGCGATTGAATCACGAGCGGCCGCTGTTTGGCCGCCGCGGTGATGTTATCCAATACCTGTTGGAAAGGGATTTTTGTGCGGTCGACGCGGGTGAAATACTCGGGAGTTCCGGCGTCGAGCTTGGCCCAGATTTCGCCTTGATTTTGATCCAACAGACGCAGGCCGCGCTGAACAGGCGCCCGGTGAAACATGCTGGCGTTGCTGATCAGCACCATTTTGACAGCGTGCAACTGGCGGCGGCGCTTAATTTCCGCGCACGTGCGGATGATGTCGTCAAAATTCTGGTAGGTGGTCGGTTCGCCATCGCCGGAGAAGGCGATGTCGTTCAACCGCCGCAGCGGCGCCGGCGTGCTGGAAAATTGTTCGTTCTCAAAGAGCCGGCCGTCGACGATCAAGGCCAGCGCTTCGTCCAGCTCTTGGGCCAACTGCTGCATCGCGACGAACCGCGTTTCACTTTGTGTGCTGCGGTCGACTTGGCAATAGATGCAATCGAAGTTACAGACTTTATCGGGATTCAGGTTCACTCCCAGGGAGATTCCGCCAGCCCGCCGACTCAACACCGGATATACAAACCGGTTGTTCTCGAACAACCTCGCGTGTTGCCGGTAAAGTTGGTCAGACGCCATACTTCCGCACCGCCCTTACTCGCTCTTACACTTCACACGGATGGCAATGGCTCGTTTAACGGCAAGCCGAAGGCGACTGCGTTTGGCGCCAACGCGTCTGGCAAGACAGAAAAACACAGTCGCCTTCGGCTTGCCGCTAAACGAAAAATGCGACATTTTCAACCGTGAGCGGTTTAGCTGGCCTGCTTTTCAGCAGTCAAACAACGCAATTCGGAGAATTCATCGAGCGAAACCGTTGTTAATTCGCCGCTTTCCCGCCGCAGCACGATCAGGTCGCTAAAGACTTTGTCGTCGTGGTTCCGCCGGTGGTGCAAGCCGTGGCGGCGGCGCTCCTTGCGGACCACGGTTCCGGTGGTGGTGGTCAGCCAGCGTTTGAAGCCGATTTTTACTTCGTGCTTCAACTCGACTTCATCGCCCGGCCGCAACAGATTGTAAACTTCGAGTGTTTTTTGGTGGTTCATTTTCTTTGGCGTCTCCCGTTGGCGTACGCCTGGGGCAAATCAGAATCGGCGATCTTGCCGAGAGATCGTTCAAACTTCCTTGCTATCGATCCACGACATCAGCCCTCGCAGGCGACGGCCGACTTTTTCGATTTGCAGTTCTCGGTTTAATCGTCGGACCGCCTTGAACGCCGGCGCGCCCGCTTTGTTTTCGAGAATCCATTCCTTGGCGAACTGCCCGGTTTGAATCTCGGTTAAAATACGTTTCATTTCGGCGCGGGTTTCGTCGGTCACGATACGAGGACCTCGCGTGTAATCGCCGAATTCCGCCGTGTTCGATACGCTGTACCGCATGTAATTCAAGCCGCCCTGATAGAATAGGTCGACGATCAACTTCAATTCGTGCATGCACTCGAAGTAGGCCATTTCCGGTTGGTAGCCGGCTTCGACCAGCGTATCGAAACCGGCCTTGACCAGTTCGCTGACGCCGCCGCAAAGCACCACTTGCTCGCCAAACAGATCGGTTTCGGTTTCCTCGGCGAAGGTTGTTTCGATGACGCCGCCGCGCGTGCCGCCAACGCCCTTGGCGTACGCCAAACCGATGTTGAGCGTTTGCTCGTTGGCGCCGTCGCCCACCGCCACCAGACACGGCACGCCGCCGCCAGCCACGAATTCGCTGCGCACCAAATGCCCCGGCCCCTTGGGCGCCACCAGCAAGGTATCGACACCCTGAGGCGCAACCACTTGGTCGAAATGGACGTTGAATCCGTGGGAGCACATCAGGATATTGCCGGGCTCAAGGTTTCCCCGGATTTTGTCGCGATAAAGATCGGCCTGCACTTCGTCGGGCAGGAGGATGTTGACGATATCGGCCTTTTTCGTGGCTTCCTCGATCGGCAATGGCTCGAAGCCATGGCTCACGGCCAAGTCGTAATTGGCGCTGCCGGAGCGTTGCCCCACCACGACATTGCAGCCGCTGTCTTTCAGGTTCTGCGCCTGGGCGTGGCCTTGTGAGCCGTAACCCAAAATGGCGATGGTTTTGTTTT
Source organism: Planctomycetota bacterium (assembly GCA_024276655.1). Taxonomy (GTDB): domain Bacteria; phylum Planctomycetota; class Planctomycetia; order Pirellulales; family Pirellulaceae; genus SZUA-33. The sequence continues at coordinate 31,131 of JAJRWU010000326.1, read as the reverse complement.
TCAGGAGGGCGAGATCAGCATCGCTATCGTAATAAATTTTCGCTGGCATGGTGCTTTTTATATTGTGTGTTTGATACAAAAATCAACTTCGGTTTGCGGTGAAACCGCTGATATTCTCAAGTGCGCCGCCCGCACGGGTGGTCAGGAAACCCGACTTACTTCTGCGAACTTGGCGCCGGCTGTTCCGCAGCTACGGCTTCGGGCGAAACTTTCTCGTCGAAGTTGCCTCGAACCATCGCGATTCGTCCACTGCGCACTAATTCTAAAATTCCGTACGGCCGCATCAAATCGATAAACGCCTCGATCTTCCGCTCCTGCCCGGAAATTTCGATCATTAAATCATCCGCGGCGATGTCGACGATTCGCCCCCGAAAGATGTCAGCCAGCTCTTTGATTTCACTACGTTTGCCGTTCGCCGGCGCTTGCACCTTGATTAACATCAGATCTCGGTCGACGTAATCTTGCGAGCTGATATCCATCACGCGAACAACCGTCACGATTTTCTCAAGCTGCTTGCTGACCTGCTCCAAAACGCGGTCGTCGCCCACCACGACAAATGTCATCCTGGAAAGGTGAGGGTCTTCCATTTCGCCGACGGCGAGCGAATCGATGTTATAGCCGCGCGACGCCAACATGCCCGAAATATGTGAAAGCACTCCGGGAACATTCTGCACAACGGCGGACAAAACGTGACGCATCGTGAAACACAACTCCCTCTGCAAACAGTTCAAACGATGCATTTCGGCGCCGCTCGAAGTTCAAAAACCGTTCTCACGCACCTAGTGGTTTGTCACGGATGAAAATTCGGATTACTCAAATCAGCCGGAACGCGCTAGCGTCCGGTTTTTCCTGTACAACCGTGGGCTAGCGCCCAGCGGCTAATCCTATAATTCAATGCTGACAGACCACTCGTTCTCGTATGCCGCCAAAGGCGGAAATGGAAGCAGATATCTTAGTTTCCCGCCCACAAAGCGACAAGGGGCCGCCGAAACCCGCTCAAACCCAGGTTTCACCTTAACCGACGCCCCCACGCCACTTTGGTTCGCGCCGTGTTTTCAAGCCGTTGGGGTGTCGACTTTGCGTGTTTTATAGAGTTGCCGGTCAGGGCCGAAACCGCCTAATGGCTGCACTCCAACGGTTCGCAAAGGGCGTCGGCTGTAATCACTCGCGAGCGTTCCGCACACTTGTTGCAGGCGCCGCAAGCCTGCTGGCGGCGGGGGGAAAGGCAGGAGAAGGTAAGATGCAGCGGCAGTGAGCGTCCTCGTTCGAGCACGTCGGCCTTGGAAAGCCCCAGATAAGGTTGGATGATTTTCACGCCCGCCTTGGCGGAATCGCCCGCCAACGGCCGGTTGAACCGCGTTTCCAGCGAGCGAAAGAAGGCTGGTGTCGCGTCGGCGAACGGATTCGCCCGTAAATGTGCGAAAGCCAATACGTCGGTTTGCCGCCAACGCAGCGCGGCGCCGGCCAGTAATGCGTTGCGGTGGGGCAGAAAGACGGCGGCGTCGTCGGTTTGGGCATCGGGCGCGTTTCGTCCGGTCAGGCTCCAATGTTCGACGTACTCCGGCCCCGGCGCCGCTTTCAAGACGACCAATGGCCATAATGTGGGAACTTGAATTGCTTGTAGAAAAGCCTTGGCGGCGGCCAGTTCCGCCGACTCCCACACCAGTCCACAACGCACGTAAATGGGCTGCACCAGATGGCCAAGTGCGAGCAGTTCCGCCAGCAGCACCGAACTATCGACGCCGCCGCTGTACAGAACGCCAACTTTTTCGGCCGAGGATTGCATGTGCTTCTCGAATTTTTATGTCGAATTAGAAGCCCGGCTTTTTGAAAAAGCCGGGCTTCTGAGCCGGGCAGTCGCTTTTCCACAATTCCAAAAGTTAGAGCAGATCTTGCTTGCGTTTGGCGCGCCGTTTGGCCTGACTGCATTCGGCGCACACGCCCTGAATAATCAACAGATGGCCGGCCACGCGAAAGCCGTGTTCCTGTGCCACCCGGTTTCTCAATTCAAGTAGGTCGTCGCTATGGAATTCGATCAGGCTTTCGCATTTCGTGCAGTACAGATGATCGTGCGGCGGGTAGCCGTAGTCGTGTTCGAACACGGCGCGGCCGTCCAACTCGAACTTTCGCAGTAGTCCGGCTTCCACCAATTCGCCCAAGGTGCGGTAAACCGTCGGTCGGCTAGGACGGTGCTTGCGTTCGACATTCGCCGTCAAGTCGTCGAGCAGCGAGTTGGCGTCGAAATGTTCGTGGCGCGCGAACACATGCTCCACCAACAGCTTGCGTTCCTGGGTGAAACGCATTTTTTTGCTGTGCAGATATTCCTCGAAGCGTTCGCGAGGAGACAGAGCCGTCTCGACATCGCCGAGAGAGAATTTTTTCGACATCAGCAAAGATCATTCGAGGAGGAATTGCCGCACCGCTTCAGCGGCACGCACCGATTCTAGGCCAAACCCGCACGAATTCAACCGATTTGTCGACGAGCGGGGCCAGTTGCCGTTCGTATTTCGCTCGAATTAGGCTCGCATGCGGCCGGCGCGGCGGCGGTCCGATTCCTTGAGCAGTATCTTGCGGAGCCGAATGGTCTGCGGCGTGACTTCCACCAACTCATCCTCAGCGATGTATTCCAACGCTTCTTCGAGCGACATCCGCCGCGGCGGTTGCAAAACGATGTTGTCGTCGTTTCCGGAGGCTCGCATGTTGGTCAATTTTTTCTCACGGGTCGGATTGACGGTCATGTCGTCGCTACGGCTGTTTTCGCCAACGAGCATACCTTCATAAATTTCATCGCCGGGGGCGACAAAAAGATCGGCCCGCTGTTGGAGGCCGTCCAACCCGAAAGCGACCGCCTTGGCGGTATTGTTCGAGATCAACACGCCCGTGGCTCGGCCCGGCGGGTCGACTTCGAGCGGTCCATAACCAGCGAATCGATGATGCATGATCGCGCCGCCTTGCGTGGCGTTGAGCATTCGCGTTCGTAGGCCAATCAGACCTCGCGAGGGAATGCGAAAGCGGACCAGGGAGTAGTCGCCCCGGGGCTGCAATTCTTCCATTTCACCGCGGCGGGCGCCAACCAACTCCATTACGGGGCCCAATCGCTCGGTGGGCACTTCGACCGAGAGTGTTTCAAACGGCTCCTGTTTGACGCCGTCAATATCGCGCACAATCACTTTCGGTTTGCCGACGGAAAGTTCGTAGCCCTCGCGGCGCATCGTTTCGATCAGCACTGATAAATGCAACACGCCTCGCCCCGCCACCGCGAACGCTTCGGCGCCGGAAACGTCGCGCACGCGCAACGCCACGTTGCGTTCCAGTTCGCGGTACAGTCGCTCGCGCAGTTGTCGGCTGGTAACATATTTACCTTCGCGTCCGGCAAAGGGAGAGGAGTTCACCGAGAAGATCATCTCGAGCGTCGGTTCGCCGACCGTCAACCGGGGAAACGCCTGCTGGTTTTCAATATCGCTGATCGTGTCGCCTATTTCGACCGACTCCAAACCCACCACCGCGACAATATCCCCCGCTTCGGCTTGCTCCACTTCCGCCCGGCCCAGATCTTCAAAGACCATCAGTTGCGATATCCTTTGCGTTTGCATGCGGCCGTCCGACTGCATCAAGGCCACGCGTTGGCCGTTGCTAATCGTGCCGGAATGAATCCGCCCAATCGCGATGCGGCCCACGTACTCCGACCAGTCGAGCGTCGTGACGAGCATCTTGAGCGGCGCTTCCCGCTCCACTTCCGGACCGGGCGCGTGTTCGAGAATCATGTCCATCAAAGGTTGGATGGAATCGGTTCTTTTTTTGGGGTCGTGGGTGGCGTAGCCCTCTTTCGCACTGGCGAAGATGATCGGCAGGTCGTTGAGGTAGTCGTCACAGCCAAGATCCATCAGGAGTTCGAAGGTTTCGTCGAGCACTTCGTCGATGCGGGCGTCGGGGCGATCGATTTTGTTCACCACCACGATCGGCCGCACTCCGCATTCGAGCGCCTTGGTGAGCACGAAACGCGTTTGCGGCATGGGGCCTTCCGCCGCATCGACCAACACCAGGGCGGCGTCAGCCATGCGTAACACGCGTTCAACTTCGCCGCCGAAATCGGCGTGGCCCGGCGTATCGATGATATTGATTTTCACGCCCTTGTAGGGCAGCGAAATATTTTTGGCGAGAATCGTGATGCCCCGCTCGCGCTCCAAATCGTTGCTGTCGAGCACACACTCTTGGCGCAATTGGCCGGAGCGGAACTGGCCGCTTTGGCGAAGCATGCAGTCGACCAGCGTCGTTTTTCCATGGTCTACATGAGCAATAATAACGATATTTCGTATGTCTTCGCGTCGCATGTTCGTTCATTCATTGGGCGCTCAAAGGGCGCCCGGAAAGCGTATCGATAGGGGGAAAGTGTTAAAGTGGGGCGGTCGTGGAGAGGTGGGAGGACCGCAAGCGGGGTCCGACCGACCACTGTATCGTAGCAGAACCCCCCGCAACTCTGATAGGCGGCTTTTTCACAAGCGAGCGGCGCCGAATGTATGAACGGCTGCATTTCCAGCCCAACACAGCCGACTTCCCCTTGTTTTACAGCGCCGAACCGCATTTCCATCCTAAACGGTCGACGATCTGTTACAGCGACCCACCGCCGACTTTCCCGGTGTTGCCCACCTTTCGTGTTTTCGTGGTTCCGTTTCGGCGGTTTGATCGGAGTCGGAAGTAAGCGATGGCCAGCCCAGCCCAAGCGATGAGGCTCAATGCCGAGCCGCCGTAGAAACTCCATGGCCGATAATGCATCACGATACGGCTACGTCCCGCCGGCAAGGCGACTCCGCGCATGATGCGGTTGGTGCGTAGAATAGGCGCGACGCGACGTTGGCCCGATTCCAAATTCGTTATTTCGGCCGTCCAACCAGGGTGGAAAAAGTCGCTCACGACCAACAACGAGGCTTGTTCGGCGCGCACTTCGATTTCCAGAGTACCAGAGTTTTTGCTCACCACTCGGGTAACCACGTGGACTTGGGCGCGGCCGGGCCCCCCTTCTGTTTTCAGCGAGCCTAGCCAAGAGGCGGGGAGTTTTCCTTCCACGACTGCGCTGTGATGAAAATCACGAGGGAAATTCGCGGGGAAAAAAACCTCTCGCGTTCGCTGCTCGATTTCGCTCGACGTTGGTCGGTCGAGCAGGGGTAATTGCGCCACGCGCCCGACCAACCAAACACGAGGAAAGGCCGCCGACCGAAACGTGATTCGCGTATTCTCGGGTAGCGCTTTTGAGTCGGGCGCTGTCGAGACTAGCGAAGGCGGTAACTTCTCCTCATTGGTGGGGGTGTCTGTGGCGCCAATGCAATAACGTGCTCCTAATACGTTCAAGACCGACGCATGTGGACGCCGCCCGGCGTGTTCGGAATCGACATGTCGAAAACCTTCGGTCAGTACGGCGGCGTAGTCGTGCGATTGCAACGAACTGGCTGATTCCAGCAACGCCAACCGTGAGAGGAGTTGATAGCGCGGGGCGAGCGTATCCAGATCCCACTGCAAGCCGGCCGACTGCCGCCGCCAACTCCGCGTTTGAGCCCACCGCGCTGGTTGCCAAGCGGCCGACCTTTCACGAAACACGCGCAGCGGTTGCCGATGCGATGCGTCGGAATGCAGCGACCGCTGGTGCTGTTCTATTTGCCGGGCGGAGGCGGAGGCGGGGTTCCGCGGCAAGCGGTCGTCGAGCGGAACCAATGCCCGCTGCGCCACCGCCAAATCGAGCACGCTGAGCAGCAACAACGCCAGCCGCCAAGGCCTTCCAAACCGACCGCCGCTCCAGCGCACCAGCAGCACCAGCACGACACATACCAGCAGCGTATGCGCCACGGCGCAGCGCACATCGACCAACGCGCCGGGAGCGTCGAAAGGCCCGAACAGATCATCGCCGGGTATGTTTCGCAGTTGGCCGGCCCAAACATTGGCCATCGTAAAGGAAGCCGCCAGCAGGGCCGCACTCACACCGCCCAAGGCAATGGCCAACCGTTGCATGTTCTGCTGGAGTTGCGGGTGTTTGGCGTCGAGTCCGCCGGCGGCCAACTGGCTGATTCCGAACGCGGCCAGCACAAACAGCTTGGCCGGATAACGAAACATCGCGTAGCCCGGCAAACACACGACGAAAAACCAATACAGCCCGCCCACCGGTGCGGCTAGCGTCGGCTTATTCGCGCCGCCCATGGCGTACTGAATTTCATGCGCCAACCAAGCGAGGCCGAACCAACCCAGCGCGCCGACGACGCCCACAAAAATCAACGCGGCGCACCATCGCCCGCGCATGCCCCATCTTTTACCGGCCAGCAGGGCCAGCAGCAGGCAGGGCAGTCCGAGATATAGGGTGGGCGTCCAGGTGCGGCCTTCGGCGGGGAGGGCGCGAATCCAACGTCGGTGGACGGGAAACAACCTGCCCGAGATGTTCGGCCAAATCATCTCCGGCCAACGCCAAGGCCCCACGCTAAATTCGTAGAGTTGCCGATGATGCGAACCTATTGCCGGCGCGCGGAGGAGCCCTTGTTTGATCGTGCCCCAGCGTTGCGACGGCGCATCATTTTCGCCGCCGCCAGCGTTGACGTTTCCGCCAACAGCGAGGGCTGCCGCTTCATAGATATTTCGCGGCGCGTCGTGCGCCGCCCGCGTGCTCTGTCGCGACCATTCCCATGAAGGCCACACTTGCACCGCCGACAGCGCCAATGCCAGCGCCGCGCCGCCGCACAACAAAGCCAGAGGATGCCGACTCCCAACCGAGAAGCTTGGCCATTCTCGCCGCCGGAGCGCGTGGCCGTCCGGCGAAGGAACAGCTTTCAGGCGGCGCCAACGTCGAAACCAAGCGAACAAACCGAGCAGTCCGCCAGCGAGCACGGTGTGGTAAGCCGATTGAGGATCTCCGCCGAGAACCATCATGGCCATCACGACGCCGGCCGCCGCCGCGTCGCGAATGTGGCGTCGCCTCAGACTCCGCTCATAGAAAAACAAACCCAACGGCAGCCAAGCCGCGCCCACGAGAAAAACCACGTTGCAATACTGGAAAACAACCGGTCCGCCAAAGGCGTAACAGGCAGCCGCCAAGGCAGCGGCTTCGCGCGAGCGGCGCCACCGCCGAGCAACGTAATAGGCGGCCCAGGCGGCCAGCAGCACATGAGCCAGTATGTATAACTTATAGCGCCAGGCGAACGAGCCCGGCAAGAGGAACAGCAGCTTGCCGGGGTAGAACACGCTGGATGTTGCATCGGCCAGGGCCGGAACACCCGTGTTCTCTTGAACATTCCAAAGCGGAATATGGCCGGCGCGCCATTGGGCGTTTACCCAATGGAAAGTCGGGTAATAGAAATGGGCCGCGTCGCGAAACACAAACGTGGCGCGGCTGGCGAGCGCCGGCCCAAAAATAACGCCGAACGGAATGGCCAACGCGAGTGCGGCGGCGAGTCGTCCGGTCGACTTATTTTTGGCTGGTTGCAGGCTGGGCATCCGGTTGTTTTATCAGCCTGAGCAGTTCGCTGTCAGTACTGAGGATGAGTCGCGTATCTTTCCCGAGCGACTTTTTCAAGGCCTCCAAGCCGCGAATGAATCGATAGAATTCGAGCGATTGGCCATACCCTTCGGCAGTTAGGCGAATCACTTCGGCTTCGGCTTGGCCGCGAATTTCGGCCGATTTCTGCTCCATTTCGCCTTGCAGCAGATCAAGCTCCTTGCGCGTCACGCCCTCGATTTTGTTTTTTTCCTCTTCCGCCTCCGATTCGTAAAGTTGTGCGATACGCATGCGTTCCGAACGCATGCGCTCGTAAACGGTTTCCTTGACCGCCTCAAAATAGTTGACCCGTTTCAGATGCACATCGCGTAGTTCAATGCCATAGCGTTCTTTCAAACCGGCGCTAGCGACTTTGAGAATCTGGGTTTCCATTTCCACCCGGCCGGAGGTCACTGCTTCGCGCCGCGTCGAGGAACTTTGCGTGGCTTCTTCATCTTCGTAGATGAGTTTGTCGTCGGTGCTGCGGACGACGTCAATCAGATTGTTGCGAGCGACAACATCTTGCACGGCGGAGTCGACAATATCGTCGAGAATTTTCTGGCCGCGGTTTTGCGTGCCGACCGCTTGAAAAAAGGTTTGTACATCAACAATCTGCCAGCGGGCCCAAACATCGATGAAAATCCGTTTTTTGTCGCGAGTTTGCATGTTTTTGGCGGCGCCATCCCAGGGCAACATGCGTTTTTCCAGAATGTGCGTCTGCTGAATAAACGGTATGCGGAAATGCAAACCGGCTTCGGTCGTGAAGTTGACCGGCTTGCCGAACTGCGTGATCACCGCCTGCCGGCCTTCTTCGACCACGTACGCGCTGGAAAACAATACGAATAACAACACGGCGAGAACTACGCCGACGCCGATGAGTTTGGCTTTCATCGCTTACCTCCAGAGGTCGTATCCAGGTTCAACAACGGCAGCACACCTTCGACCGATTCATCAATGATGGTTTTCTCGCCCACGCTTTGCAGGACTTCTTCCAGCGTTTCCAGGTACAGACGCGTTCTGGTCACGTCGGGCGATTTTTCGTACTCCTTCAGTTGCGACAAAAACGCGTTGATACGGCCCTTGGTCTCCAAGATAATACGCTCCTTGTATCCTTCCGATTCCGAAATTGCTTTATCGCGTGCGCCGCGTGCGGCGGGTATTTGACGGTTGCGTTGGCCTTCCGCTTCATTGACCGTTTTTTCCTTGAGTTGGCGAGCACGGTTCACTTCCTGGAAGGCGTCTCGAACGGCCGCCGGCGGCTCCGTGGTTTGCAGCTTCACGGCGACAATCTCGACGCCCGCCTCGTACTGGTCGAGCATTTCCTGGATTGCCTCCTTTGCATCGAAGGCGATTTGTTCGCGGCCCAGCGTGAGCACGGAATCGATGCTGATATCGCCCACGAGTTTCCGCATCACCGATTCCGAAACATCGCGAATGGTGTCGGGCACGGCGGGGTTCACCGCCAACGAACCTTCGGCGGAGGCGGTCATCCAGGAGTCGCCGCCGACGCCGCCCATTTTGAAGAGTGCATTCGCGGCGTCTTTAATGCGATATTGAACCACCCACTCGAGATGCGCGAGGTTCAAATCGCCGGTGAGCATTTCCGTGACATCGAGCTGCTGTTTGCTTTGGGCGCTGTATTTTGTGCGACGCCCGGCGCGCTCGGTGCTAAAGCCGAACTCCAGCGACTGAATGCTTCGCACCGGCACATGATAGACTTTATCGATCGGCCAAGGCGCCTTGAAATTCAAGCCAGGATTCGCCGTGGCGTGTTGGCGCCCAAACCGCAACACGACGGCTTCGTCGGTCGCTTCGACGCGGTAAAACATGGTCGACAACAACACACCCACCAGCAACAGAACGGCAATTCCCAAAAAAAGGCCGCCGTATTGCCGGAAAATGGCTTGTAGGTCGTCGTTGGATTGAGGGAAGGAGTCGCGACTTACCATAATGGAGGAGTTCTTTCCCTGGGGGTGAAAATGGAGCTATTCCAGTAATTCGCGCCCGCCGAGTAAAAATATGGCGATTCTTCCGCCTAGGTAAAATACCATCGACGCGGAAATATGCGAGGCCCCAGCAAAAGGCCGTCGCGAACGATCGCAGGGAATGCACCGGATGTTGGCGGACGCCACCCGCCCGCCAACGTTGTTTTACTCCGCCTGCTTCAGCCACTCCAACAACACCCAGCCGACCTTGGCCAGGGAATCGGCCGAGCAATTCGCGGGATTGTCGGCCGTGGTGTGCCAATAATTGAGGCGGCCGGGGCGAGGATAATCAAAATCGATGATATCGCAGGTGGGAATTCCGGCAACATTGCGCAAGGCCAGATGGTCGTCGTTGACGCGGTGCCGCGTGCGGGGAATAAACTCCTTCACGCCCAAACGTTTGGCCGTCTTCCAAATATCGAGCACCAGCGGCCGCGTATCGCGCCAGCCGTAACTGTTCTTCTCGTAATACAACTGCAACTCCCGATCACCCACCATGTCGAGCAGCACGCCCCAACGGTAGCGATACGCCGGCGGCGCCGATTTGTACATCCGGGCGAAGTGTTCCGAGCCACGGAAGTAAGGATCTCGCTGGGCGTCGTAGACCAACTCTTCGCCGTCGAACAATACAAAATCGACCCCATACCGACTTTCCAGGTTCGCCATGTGCCGGCCAAGTTCACATAACACCGCCACGCCGCTGGCGCCGTCGTTGGCGCCCAGAAAGAGATCGCGGCGGCGGCGGCGGTCGGGGTCGCTGTCGGGAAAAGGGCGGGTGTCGTAATGTGCACAGAACAAAATGCGTTCGCGCGCCGTCGGATGCCACTGCACGATCATATTGGCCATCGCCACCGGTTGCCCCGTTTCAGGATGCCGCGCACTGAAACGTTGCCACGACACGCGCGCCCCCAAAGCCCTGAAATGCGCGGCCAACAGTTTCTGCTGCCGCGCCATCCCCTGCGTGCCGCTGACACGCGCGCCAAGCCGGCAAATTTCCACTAAATGCCGATACGCTCGCTCTCCATTGAACGGAATCTTGCGCGGCGCGGCTTGCGCAGACGCGTTGCCATCGCGATGCCAAACCAGCCAACCGCCAAGCATCGCGAGCGCGAACACGATGGCGGCGGTGAGAAAAATAGTTTGGCCGTTAGGTTTACGCATGAACACGCTTTCGCTTCGGCGGGGAAGTGTGGAAAAACGACTTCCCGATTCAGAAGCCCGGCTTTTTCAAAAAGCCGGGCTTCTCCGGCGCCAATTCGGGATTTAACTATTCCATGTTTTCTAGGATTCGATCACTTTGCAGTCGATGAATTGGATCGACCATCCGACCGCTTCTCCTAATTTCACATACCAACGCCCGGGCAAGAAGAGCAATTTTAGAATTCCGAGAAATATTCCGTGTCTATCGTGTTAGGCGAGCGGCAGATGGAAATTTACCTAGAGCTCCTAACATAACCCCTGTTTGGCATTTCACACACGGAGTTTGATGCTGACCTACCAAGTTGTGTTAGAAGGTATAATACAAGCACGAAGCGCAAGCGAGTGAATCAGCAAACGGTCATTCCCGCGCAAGCGGGAACCCCCAAAAAAACTCCCGGACTCCCGCTGCGTGCGGCTAAGGACCGCTCGATAAATAACGGTCGCATTTGTGTAGCCATCGTCGCCAGACGGTGGGTGAGCGGTGAACCATCCCACTCTGGCGAGCATGGCTACGACACTAATTTCGCGAACGGTGCTTAGTGGATTTTGAAGAGATCGCGGAGGGCTTCCAAGAGGCCGTGCGGCGGGCCTTCCTTGGCGGCGTCTCGCAATGTTTCCAAGGGCGGGTGTAGCATTTTATTGACCAGGCGATCAAACGAACGCCGGATTTCGTTTTGCGAGCGATCGTCAAGATCGGCCAGTTTGTTGAGCAGGCGAGTCAACTCTTCGTTCTTGATATCATCGGCCTGCGAGCGGAGCCGTCTGATGGTGGGGCCGGTGGCGCGGTGATTCAAATCGACCATGAAACGAGTGGTTTCATCTTCGATGATTTTTTCCGCCTTGGGCCATTCCTTCTCTCGCGCCCTACGATTCGCCTCGCAGGTTTGTTGCAAGTCGTCGATCGTGTAGAGGTAGACGCCCAAGCAGTCGCCGACTGCCGATTCGACATCTCGCGGGACGGCAAGGTCGAACAGCACCAAGTTCCGCTGCGCCCGCTGGCGCTCAATCGCCTGGAACGATTCGAGCGTAATCACGGGCGCTGTCGCGCCGGTGGTGCTGACGATAATATCAGCCCGCTCCAACAACGACGATAACTCCGTCCAAGGCGCGGCGCGCGCCGAAAACTGTTCGGCCAGTTTCTCGGCCCGATCGAAACTTCGATTCACCACGTGAATATGCCGCGCGCCTTCGGCCACCAGATACGTAAGCGTTTCTTCGGCCATTTCGCCGGCGCCCACCACCAACACGTTTTTGTCGTGGTAAGAGTCGAACACGCCGCTGGCAAAATCCGCCACCGCCACGCTGGGAATACTCACGCGCTTCTGCTGGATCGCGGTATCGCGGGCGACGCTCTTGGCCACGCGAATCGCGGCTTGAAACACGGCGTGCGTTAAAGGACCCGCCGTATTGCCCGACTTCGCCAAATCGTAGGCCTGCTTGACCTGCGAAAGAATTTGCCCCTCGCCCACCACCATGCTATCCAGACTGGCCGCCACGGTGAACAAATGTCGAACTGCGTCTTCACCCGAATGCTCGAAAAGATCTTCAAAAATACCGACAGGATCCAGGCCATGAAATTCGGCCAAAAAGTTCACGACTTCTCGATGACTGGGGCACAACTGAGGATCGTCCGACGCCGTATATAGCTCCATGCGGTTACAGGTGGAGAGCAACACCACCTCCGAACGGGGATACAACTCCCGCAACCGCCCTAACGCTAGGCGGGCCTGATCGGGGCTGAAAGCAAGTTGCTCCCTAACCTCCAGCGAAGATTGATGGTGGCTACAGCCGACAATTTGCAATTTCATGGCCGTGTCGCCTCCTGGCTGGGAGACGCGTCTAAATAAACCTCGCGCGGCGCCCGTTTGAAGCGCTGCGGCGGAGCCGTTAAGCAAACTTCGGCAACGGCGGACGAACCCCGCATGTCCGGCCAGTCATTCTGCGTTTTGCTTCGTCGCGTGGCGTGTTGCGAAGGCGCGAGAAGCACAATCGATAATTCCAAACTCAAAAACAGAAAACTCGCCACCGTGAGGTAAGCAACTTTCCTGCCGATTCTGGCTGGTTGGTAAACAAAATTGAACACGACCGCCGCCAGCAGCCATAAAAAAAGGACGCCCGATGTCCACACCACGGGGTCGGTCCAGGGAACGGCGTCGGTTTGATTGGCGTGACGAATCCCATTAAGCACCACGCCCGAAACCAAACCGCCCAACAAAAGCAAAGAGGAGTAAATGAACGAGCCTTCGTTGATCCTCTGCAACCACTCCAAACTCGGCAATGGCACGCCCGCCGCAGTCGACAAATGGTGTTTGAGGCGGTACGACTGGATCAAATACATGACACCCGCCGCGAAGCCGAGCGTCACGACGACTGTTCCCAGCGAGAGCGAAAGTCCATGCACGATTTCCCAACGAAAGGGGGCTTCCTCCCGAGGAAACGGACCGGCAACCCCCTTGAAGGCGTTGCCCACCGCGATGATTGCCAGCACCAGCGGCAAAAGAAAAAGCCCCAAGGCGGCCTTCGGTCGACTCCAAGAAGCCGCGATATAAACCGCCGCCAAAATCCACGCTGTGAGCAAACACCAATCGCGCCAGTCCGAGATCGGCAATCCGTGCAAGGCCGAGCGTCTTGCTTCGGCAACCAGGAATAATGTTTGAGCGAGAAACCCGGCGATGGAGAAAACGAGGGTTGCCGCCGGCGGCGGCTTGAACCGCGTAAAAACCCGCCCCCCCTCCAAAAGGAGGGCTACGCCATAGCTGGCCACAAAACAGAATACTTGAATACGATCAATCATTGTTACCATCATATCGCACATAAGCGGCTCGCACAGGCCGTTTTACGCGTGTTTGCGAGGAGAGAGGCGGCGATTCCCAGCAAAAATGGCGGCGCCAGTTTCATCTTTTATCGTCCGGCGGAGCGGCCAGAGTGACCAAGGCGAGCTGATCTGGTTTAGCCGTCGGCTGCGGGCGCGATCGTTTCAGTTGGCATAGCCAGCGTCTGTTTCATTTGAGGCGGCTGTGTTTCCTGAAGGGGCTCTGCACCAAAATATTTTCGCGTTGGCGCCGGACGGCCAAGTTTTCGCCGGCGAGGCGAAAAAACCGCCAGATCGCCGGTAGTTACTTCGGCGAGCGTGTTGCTCCAGCAGGTAAAACCAGCGTCAGCGAAGAGGCGCCCGATTTGGCCTGGCGTTTGCACTAAGGATCGAAAAATTAGTGTCGTAGCCATGCTCGCCAGAGCGTGGGATGGTTCACCGCTCACCCACCGTCTAGCGACGATGGCTACACAAAGACGATGGCTACACAAATGCGACAGTTATTTATCGAGCGGCGCCAAGGGAGCGGCGAATACATTTTTCCTCTAGCCAAGGGGGATAAGCGGGGGCGCTTGTTCGAGACGACGCCCTTTAGCTCCCCCCCTTGGTTTGAGGGCAAACATGGAGGACCCTTCCTTGGCAAGGCAAGGCTCAATTATTATATACGGCGCGTCGGTAGCAATGGTTCGTTGAACGGCAAGCCGCGGGCGACTACAGAACAATTGTTTCGCGAATGCTCCTAAGGCGAGCGGCGGAAAATAACTTACCCGCACGCGGCGGGAATCCAAGACTTTTTTTTGGTTCCCACCTACGCGGGAATGACCGTTTACTGATTCACTCGCTTGCGCTTCGTGCTTGTATTAGGTAAATTTTCACCTGCCGCTCGCCTAAGAAACAATCGAGAGCTTCAAATATGCAAAATACATTTATGGAAAATACGTTTCAACATCGTGCGGTCTTTCGGCGGGCGACAGTGCTGTTGGGTTGTGCGATGTTGGCGTTTTTTTTGAGCGGCTGCGGCGAACACGCACCCGAGCTGGAAGCGAAGGTCAGCAGCCCGGTAGGGCGGCCGGGCGTTTGTGTACAATGCGACAAAAAGATTGACGACGTCAGTAAAGAGAACCTCGTCACCGTTGAGGGAGTTGAGTACATCGTTTGCGACGAAAAATGCGCGGCCGATCTCAAGAAATGGATCGCCGAGCAGTAGCGAAGGCGCCGCGTGGAATTTAGTTGCCGGATTAAAAGCCCGGCATTTTGAAAATGCCGGGCTTATTTACTGAGCGACCAGTAACTGATCCTTTCGTTGTTCCTTATGATCGCTCGTTGATTGAAATTAAACACACATCCGTTGAAGGGAATGAATGTTTCATGCGAAAACAACGTGGTTTTACGCTGGTCGAATTGCTGGTCGTGATTGCGATCATCGGGATTTTGGTTGCCATGTTGCTGCCAGCCGTGCAGGCGGCTCGTGGCGCAGCGCGGCGGATGCAGTGCCAGAACAACATGAAACAGCTCGGCTTGGCCCTGCATAACTATCATGGCGCCCATAATATGTTTCCCGCCGGGCATCTCGACACCGGGACCACCGGCCGTGCTTACCGGCACCAGATCGCCTGGTCGACTTACCTGCTGCCCTACATCGAACAGACGCCGGTCTACGAATTGATCGATTTCACCAAAATCGGCCCCAGCACGAGCAGCCCCAATCCCAACGGATCGGCCACCGGCAACCCCGCTTTTTTTGCTGCGGGGGGCGCCGATATCAGCGCGTTTATTTGTCCTAGCGATCCTGTCAGCCGAGTGGCCACCGCGACCTGGGGGCCCACCAACTACCTGGCGAACCAAGGCACAAGCTGCCGCTGCCGGGGGAAATCTTGCATCGGAGTGTTCGGCCACGACACCTGGACGCGTTTCGCGGAAATTACCGATGGCACGTCGAACACGATCGCACTTGGAGAAACACTCAAGGGTGATCTCGACCCCGGCACCCTGCAAGACAATTACATCTTCGGCCGTCGGGGAGGCGGCGTCGGCGCCGACGCCCAAAACATCAACACCTGCCAGGGTCTGACGCCCAACGCCTCCGACCGCGCCACCGTTTGGTTTGGCGGACATCCCCAGCACAACATGTTCAGCACCGATCGGGCGCCAAACGATGGCCGGTTCGATTGCAAGGCCCCGAATAATGGCTGCACCAATTTCGCCGCCCGCAGCGCACACGTCGGCGGCGCCGTTTTCACTCTGTGCGATGGTTCGATTCAGTATATTCCAGACACGATCGATCTCGTCATCATCAGGGCGTTGGGCACTAAGAGGGGAGGCGAAGTTGTCGGGCAATTCTGATCGTGATCGGTGTTCCGCGCCAAGACAGCACCTGAAAGATGAAGGCGGGAACGGGTTGTTGCACAACAAAGCCCGGCATTTTCAAAATGTCGGGCTTTTAATTCGGCGAATAATTTCCGGGCGGATTGGTAGCCGGCTGGCGGTTGGCTCGTTGCTGTGCTGCCTGTTTTGTCAACCCGCTTTTTGCCAACCCGTGCTGGGACAAGAAAAGACTAGCGACGCCAACGCTCCAGCCGCCAACCGCATCGCTTTCGTGGGCCTGCACGGCGGTATCTTTGAAGTTCTTCAGCGGTTCGAACCCGAACTAGGGCTGCAACTGGATTACGTGCAAGACGCGGCGCTTTCCAAGGAAGAAGTCGATCTTTCGGTGTATCGGGCTGTTTTCTTGCAGCACCTTCGCGGGGAAGACCGCGAGCATTACCGCCGCTTGATCGCCGCCGCCAAAAAACGTAATCCCGAATTACAAATCTTCTCGATTTCAGGGTTGGCCGAACGCCATCTGCCGGATCTGACCAAGCAAGGCGTTATCCAAAGCGATCCGAAATTAAAGGCCTATTACGGCTCCTCGCCCGAGAACCTCCAGCGGATGCTGATCTATATCAATGTGACACACTTGAAGCGTCCCGGCAACATTTTGCCTCCCGTGGAAAGTGAACGCCTCGGCGGGTTGTTTCATCCCGACCACGAAGGCCTGTTCGAGAACGCCGGGCAGTTTTTGCGTTGGGCGCGCGAGCGAAAGTTGACCAAAGGCCACAAGCTGGAAGACGCGCCGCGCGTTGTGATCGCCGTGCATTCGACACACCTCATTTTCCAACAGCCGAAAGTCGTGGAGGCGCTCATTCGTGCGTTCGAAAAACAGGGCGTGCTGGCCGTCGCGATGATCGATCTGGGACCGGCCTACGAACAAAGCCTGCTGGAGTTCAAGCCGCTGGCCGTCATTCACACTTGCCACAGTCGCGAAAGGACGTCGTTTCGGGAGAAGCTCGGCGTGCCGCATTTGCATTCGATTTTCTTCCGCAAGCAATCGATCGCCGACTGGCAAACGAACCTGCAAGGAATTTCCTCCAGCGAAATGGCCTTTCACGTGATTGGCCAAGAACTGCGCGGCGCGATTGAGCCGCAAATCGGCGCCGGCACACGCGTTGGCGGAGGGAGTTCCGAAGCGTTCACGCCGATTGCGGAACGCATCGAACATTTGGTCGGCCGCGCAATCGCCTGGATGCAACTGGCCCGCACGCAGAACCGAGATAAAAAAATCGCCTTCGTCTATTACGACCGCGAAATGGGCAAGGCGGAACTGATGCGGGGCAGCGCCACCGGCATGTTCATGAACGGACCGCGCAGTTTGGTCAATGTGTTGAGCCAGATGCAAAAGGCCGGCTACACAATGCCCCGCGTGCCCTCCGACGAAGACGAACTCGTCGGCTGGATGATGCAGCGCGGCCGGCAAATCGGCATCTGGGCGCCGGGCGTATTAGATCAACTCGCCCGTAGCGGTGATGCCGTTTTGATTCCCGCCGAGCAATACAAAACGTGGTTTGAAACGAAAGTCCCTGAAAAACAACAGCAGGCTCTGATCAAGCGTTGGGGGCCGCCGCCGGGGAAATTTTTGGTTTGGGAAAACAAGGGCCAACAGTTCATCGTCGTTCCCCGCATCGAACTGGGGAATGTGATTCTCTTGCCGCAGCCGCTGCGTGGCGAAGCACACGATACGTCGTTGGTGCATGACAAACTCGTGCCGCCGCCGCACAATTATTTAGCCACGTACTTTTGGCTGCAAGAATCGTTTCAGGCCAACGCCATGATCCACTTCGGCACGCATGGCACGGAGTTCATGCTACCGGGCAAGGGGGTTGGCCTGTCGCAAGCCGATTGGCCGGATGTCGTCATGGGGACCACGCCCAATATCAATCCCTGGATCATCAACAATCTGGGGGAATCGTCGCCCGACCGCCGCCGGGCGTATGCCGTGCTGATCGATCATCTTGTGCCGCCGTCGGTCAATGCGGAACTCTCCGACGAACTGCTGAACCTGCATAACGACATCGACAAATGGGTGGTGCTGGAAACCGGGGCGCTGAAGAAAAAGTTTCGGGAGGCGATCACGAAGCAGTTTCGAGAGGCGAAACTAGAGCAAGATCTGCACATCAACCTGTCTGACGGGGATTTGTCTGATGGTCGGCTGCTAACACCGGCGGAAGTCGAACATGTGTTGGAGTATCTGCATAATATCCATAATGAAACCACGCCGGTTAGTTTGCATGTGTTCGGCGAACCTCCGCGCGACGATTTACTGATCCCCTGGATCGTGACCTGCCTCCGCAAACAGTTTCGCGATGGGTTGGGTGAAGTGATTAAAGTGCCGGCGGAAGAGGCGCTCAACCCCGGTGATCGGCAAAAATATCTGCGGCGAAAGGCGGAGGAGATTATCTCGCTGGTGGTGCGGCAAGGGTTCGGGGGCGAAGAGGCGATACGGTCTGTCGGTGGAGAGTTTTCAGAGAAGGAACTTCCCGACACGGTGAAAAAAGGAATCGAACTGGCCGAGCGATTGAAAGACGACTTCGCTCGCACGCACAACGAAGTCGACAACCTCCTGGCGGCGCTCGACGGAAAGTTCATTCCGCCGGGGCCGGGCAACAGTCCCGACCGCAACCCCGCCGTCGTGCCCACCGGCCGCAATATGTATGTGATGAATCCTGAGGAAGTTCCCACGCGGCCATCGTGGGAAATCGGCAAGCAACTGGTCGACCAACTGCTGGCCGGGCAGATGGAAGCCAAGGGCCATTATCCTCGAAAAGTCGCCTTCACCTTGAATTCGTTCGCCACGTTTCAAGATTACGGTGTGATGGAATCGCAGATTCTGTACCTGATGGGCGTCCGCCCGGTGTGGGATGCGCGAAACTTGGTGGCTGATTTGGAGCTGATTCCCGCCGCTGAACTCGCGCGGCCCCGAATCGACGTTTTCATTTCGTCGCTCGGTTATTATCGCGACATGCTGCCCACGCGAATGCGGCTGCTCGACAAAGCCGTGCGTTTGGTGGCGTCTCACAAAGAAGACGAGAACCTTGTCTATGAGAACAGTTTGCGCGTTCGAGCGGAACTGGAAAAACAGGGCGTCGAACCGGAGAAGGCGGCAGCGCTTTCGCAAGCCCGCATCTTTGGCGGTCCGCCTGGGCAGTTCGGCAGCGCTGGGTATTATTATCTGGTGGAAAAATCCGGCGAATGGGACAGCCGCGAAGAGTTGATGAGCACGTATCTCGGCTTCTCGCGTTATGTTTACACCGAAGGCATCTGGGGCGAAGACGCCCCGGAAACCTACAACCGCCACATTCAAGGAACCGATGTACTGCTGCGGAGTTGGGCGGACCGCACCCGCAGCCCGCTCTCCAATAAGTACACCTGGTACAAGGGCGGCAGCCTTTCGTTGGCAATCAAACATCTTACCGGCAAGGAGCCGGAGTGGTTCCTCTCCGACGTTCGCGACCCCGACCAAGCCTCCATGGTCCGGGCGGAAGACGCCCTGCGGAAAGACTACCGCGTGCGGCTGTTCAACCGCAAATGGATCGAAGGCATGATGAAGGAAGGTTACGCCGGGGCCGATCAAGTTGCCGTGCATGTGTCGAACACGATGGGCTGGAAGATCATGCGAGAGAACAGCGTGTCGGACGACATCTGGGAGGAGATCGTCGACATTTACATTCGCGATAAACGGAACCTCAACATTCGCGAATGGTTCGAGGCTGAGAACCCGTTCGCTTTTCAAGAGATCACGGAAATCTTGTTGGAAACCGTTCGCAAGGGCTACTGGGAGCCGAGCGAAGCCACGCTCCGCGAAATCGCCACGGAATACGCCCGCTCGGTCGCGCGGCACGGCGAAGGCGGCGGGCTTCGCGGCGGCGGCAACAAAAAGTTGGAGGCGTTCGTCGAACAAGTTCTCAGCGCCCCCGGCAGCCGAGAGTTAGACACCCTGCTGGCCGAATTTCAAGCCAAGGCAAAAGAGGCGTCCACAGCGACATCCGCTTCACCGCCCGTGCCTGAAACGGAAGTCAGTGAATCGAAACCCGTGGAAACACCAACCGCCGAAGCACCGATTACAGAAGTTGTTACGGGCCGCGAATTAGCGCCGGAATCGTCTTCGCCGCCGCAGCCGGAAGCTCCGCAAACGTGGCGGCTGCTGGGCATCGTGTTGGCGGTTGCTTGCCTGGGCTTGATCTTGCTCGGTTATCGATTCCGCCGCGGTTCGCCGCGATTGTAGCGGTCAAAGCAGGAAACACACTGAATGAATGCACTCGTAGAAATTCTCTTCTTTATTTCGACCGCGCTGTTGGTCCCGGTGATCGTTGCATTGCTCGGGTTCGTGGCCTGGGTGTTGCTGGAAGTCGGCGGGTTCGTGCGAGAAATGCGAGAACGCCGCAAACAGAACGCCGCTTGGAAATCTTTTCTGGCGGGTCTTCACCAACAAGCCGGACCGCCCGCAGAGGCAGCCATCGCCACGTTTTTCCGGAACGGCGGCTATTCCGGGCTGCTCGGTTCTTTCTCCGCCGCCGGCCGCGAAATTCAAGAAAGCGAATTGCACTTGGGCAAGCTGGTTTCCGATTTGGAAATAGAAGCCGCCAGTCGGCTGACGCGCATGAGCCTCGGCGTACGAGTCGGCCCAATGCTCGGTTTAATGGGCACGCTCATTCCTCTGGGACCGGCGCTGATCGGCCTCTCGACTGGCAACATTCAAGACATGGCCCGCCACCTCGTGGTGGCCTTCAGCACCACGGTGTTGGGGTTGTTCGTGGGCGGACTATGTTACGGCCTCTGGTTGGCGCGGCGGCAATGGTACGCGCGCGATCTGGCCGATATCGAATATGTCTACCAATGTTTACATGCAACGGAAGGAGAACAGACTAATGCCTCGGGCAACTCGCAACCGCAACACGAAGCTCTCCGCGCATAAACGGCTGCTCGCCAGCCAAGACGAAGATCCGCTCACCAGCGTGGCCAATCTGTTTGATGTCGCGATGGTGTTCGCCGTGGCGCTTTTGCTGGCGTTGGTGGCGCATTTCCACTTGCCGGAACTCCTCTCCGGCGAGGATATCACGATCGTCAAGAATCCTGGCAGGCCGAACATGGAAATCATCCGCCGCAAGGGCCAGAAGCTGGAACACTACCGAATGACCAAGCAGACTCTGGGCGGCGAAGGCGAAAAACTCGGCACGGCGTACCGCCTCAAAACGGGCGAAGTGGTGTACGTTCCCGAGGAGTGAGGCGATACCGCAAGCGGTTGAAAAAGACGCAGTAACGCAGGGGCGGTGGCTATGCCGGGGCGGCGCCTGCCCGTATCATGATGGGTATGACGCATATCAGTTTTGAACAACGCCGCCGCCTCGAAAGCCTCGACGCGGAAGCCATGGCTGAGCACCAGCTACGGAAGCTGAATACGTTGCTGGGCGGCATCTTGCCGGAAAACCATTTTTACGCCGAGAAACTGGCGGGCTGCAAATGGCCGCTGGCTTCGCTGGAGGAGTTTTCCCAGTGGCCCTTCACCTATAAAGATGAATTGAGTAGTCGGCGGAAAGGCGAGTTTGCCGCGAACCTTACCTTCCCGCCAGACCACTACACCCATTTTCATCGCACCTCCGGCACGCGCGGCCGGCCGTTGGTCGTGCTCGATTCCGCCGACGATTGGCAATGGTGGGTCGACGTCTGGCAGCATGTGCTCGACGTGGCCGAATTCGCTCCCTCGGATCGGGCCATGATGGCTTTTTCCTATGGGCCTTTTATCGGTTTTTGGTCGGCCCATGCGGCCGCTGTTTCCCGCGGCGCGTTGGTGATACCGGGCGGCGGGCTGACAACGGTGGCGCGGCTCGATTTAATCGCGGCTTCGCACACGACGGTCTTGTTCTGCACGCCCACGTACGCCTTGCACATGGTTGAAGCGGCGGAGGAAAACCAAATCAATCTGGCGGCCATGTCGGTCAGCCGTATTATCGTGGCGGGGGAGCCGGGCGGCTCGACGTCGTCTATTCGCAAGCGTATTGAAGAAGCCTGGGACGCCCGCGTGATCGACCATGCCGGAGCCTCGGAAGTGGGCCCTTGGGGGTATCCCGACGCCGAAGGAACCGGTCTGCATATTGTCGAGAGCGAATTCTTGGCCGAGTTTCTTTCCGTGGAAACGGGAAAACCGGCGACTGAAGGCGAAGCCGCCGAACTTGTCTTGACCTCGCTGGGGCGAACCGGCAGCCCCGTGATTCGCTACCGAACCGGAGATTTGGTGCGGCCGGTGTGGAGCAAACCGGGGCCGAATCGGTATGTGTTTCTGGAGGGCGGCGTGCTGGGCCGGGTCGACGACATGCTGATCGTGCGCGGCGTGAATATTTTCCCGGGTTCGATCGAACATATACTGCGAGGCTTTCCCGAAATCGTGGAATTTCGCATGACGGCCAGCAAGGACGGCGAAATGGACGAACTGCATATCGAGGTGGAAGATCGGCTTGAATCTCCGCCGCGCATCGCGCAGGAACTGGAACTGCGGCTGGGCCTCCGCATCGACGTGAATTGTGTTCCGCTCGGCTCGCTGCCCCGTTTTGAAGGCAAGGGCAAACGTTTCGTGGACAATCGCTAATGCTCAGCACTCAGCAGGTTGATGCGTGTCGGCGTCAGTTTCCGGCTCTTTCGCGTCAGATCAAGGGACGTCCCGCCGTTTATTTCGATGGCCCCGCCGGAACGCAAACGCCCACCCGCGTGATTGACGCCATGGTGGCGTATCTCTCGACGTGCAACGCCAATTGCGGCGGAGGCTTCACCACCAGCCGCGAAAGCGATGCGCTGCTGGCTGAAGCGCATGCCGCCTTCGCCGATTTCCTGGGCGCCGAAAACCCCAAGGAAATCGCGTTCGGCCCCAACATGACCACGCTCACCTTGGCGCTCTCTCGCGCGCTGGCGCGAACCTGGAGCGCCGGCGATGAAGTTGTTGTCACGCAGCTCGACCACGACGCCAATATTTCACCCTGGGTGTTGGCCGCTCGCGACGCCGGCGCCACCATCCGCCAAGCGCGCATGCACACCCAAGACTGCACGCTCGATCACGAACATCTGCATTCGCTGATCAACAACAAAACGCGGCTCGTTGCGGTCGGCTGCGCCTCCAACGCCAGCGGCTCCATCAACCGCGTGGCGGAAATCGTGGACTGGGCGCACGACGCCGGCGCGCTCGTGTTTCTCGATGCCGTGCATTACGCGCCGCATGCCTTGCTCGACGTGGCCACGCTGGAGTGCGATTTTCTGGCCTGCTCTCCCTACAAATTTTTTGGACCGCATCTGGGCGTTCTCTGGGGCCGGCTCGACTTATTGGAAAAACTCACAGCCTACAAATTGCGGCCGGCGCCGGCGCATCCGCCCGGAAAATGGATGACCGGAACACAGAGCCACGAAGCGATTGCCGCGGCGCGGCAAGCCGTGGAGTATCTGGCCGATGTCGGCAGAACGGCAACCGGCAGGCCAACGTTAACACGTCGGGCGGCGCTCGAAGCGGCCTTTGAAGCTATTGCGCCGTACGAGAAGAAACTCGTCGGTCGTCTGTTGGCCGGGTTGGCCAAGCTGCCCGACGTTCGCGTGCTGGGCATAACCGACCCTGGAAAATTCGACCAGCGTTGCCCCACCGTTTCGATCACGCATGCTCATTATTCACCCCGGAAACTCGCCACGTTGCTCGACGAACACGGCATCTTCACCTGGCCGGGAAATTTTTACGCCTTGCAATTTTCCGAGGCGTTGGAGTTGGAGCCGGAGGGCATGTTGCGTATCGGCCTAGCCCACTACAACACCGAAGAAGAGGTCGACCGGCTGTTGGCCGTATTGGCAAAGGAGCCGATTTTCTAATGAACGCGATTCCAACCAAACTAGAACGCAGCGCCGAAAGCGAACTTCGCATCGTCTGGACCGATGGCCAAGTGCGCTGCTATGCCATCTCGGAGCTTCGCAAACAATGCCCCTGCGCCACCTGCCGGGAGCAACGCAAAGCGGAGCCGGAAGCGCCGCCGCTGTTGCAAGTGATCGACGTGCGAGAAGCCGCGCCGCTGACCATAAAAAGCATGAAGCCGGTGGGGGCGTACGCCTACAGCATCGAATTCAGCGACGGGCACGACACCGGCATTTATACGTTTGAATCGCTGCGTTCGCTGGGCGAAGTCGTGGCGCGGTAGCGTGTCTGCCTTTGGTCCGCACGGTTGGAGTGTGCGCTGCAGCGTGGTGTGAATGTTCCCTTTCGTCAATGTTCGTTCACCCAGCGGCTGCGGAGGGCGTCGACGATCACCGCGATCACGATTACGCTGCCGGTGATGATCTGTTTTTGTGCGTCCGATACGCCCAACTGCGCCAAGCCCGTTTGCAACACGGCGATGATCAGCACGCCAATGAAGGAGCTGATCACGCTGCCGCGTCCGCCCATTAAACTTGTGCCGCCAATCACACAGGCCGCAATCGCGGAGAGTTCAATGCCGATGGCGGCGTTGGGGTCGGCGCTGGAAAGCCGCGAAGCGTGAGCCAGCCCGGCCAGCCCACAAAGAACGCCGCTGATCACGAACACACTGATCGAATACGGAGCCGAGCGAATTCCCGACATCCGCACCGCTTCGGCGTTGGTCCCGATCGCCACGCAGTACCTGCCAAATACGGTGCAGGTCAGCAGGAATTGGCCGACGATAACCGCCGCCACCGCCAGTAAAAAAGCCGGTGAAAGTAGCACGCCGGGCAACGGTTCGCCGATCGGCTCCACCGCCGACCCGATGTAGATCAACTGCGAATCGGTGACGACTTTCGTCGCCCCCCGGGCAATTTCCAGCATGCCCAGCGTGACAATGAACGACGGTATGCCGAACCCGATCGACACCATTCCGTTGAACAGTCCACAAGCGGCGGCGGCCAGCAGGCAAAGAGGAATTGCAGCCCAGAGCGGCCAGCCATATTGGACCATCAAGACGCCCAACACCGCCGACGACAACGCCAGCACCGAACCCACCGATAAATCAATGCCGCCCACGATCAGCACCAGCGTCATGCCGACGGCTACGAGCGTGAGGTCGGGAATTTGATTGGCGATGGAAACAAACGTGTTTTTCTGAAAGAAGTTTTCGCTGCCATAACTGAACACGCCCACCAACACCGCCAGCACGATCAGCAGCCCGGCGTATTGCACCAACATTTGTGTGAGTTTGTGACGATTCATCTTTATTCGCTTATGGCCGCCGCCGAGTAGTTTTCCGGGCGGTTTTTTGGGCGGGTTTCCGCGAGGTTGCCTGAACGGGCGTGTCGGCCACGTATCCCGAGAAAGCGGCCTGCATGATCTTTTCGGCCGACCAATCGTCTCGCTCGAATATTCCCGCCACGCGGCCGGCCGAGAGAACAATAATTCGGTCGCAAATTTCCAGCAGTTCTTCCAGGTCGCTGCTCACGACCAGCATCGCCTTGCCAGCGCGAGCCAGCGATTCCAACAGACGGTAGATGCGGCGGCGGGCCGCGACATCGATTCCCCGCGTCGGTTCATCGAACAGAAATACGTCGGCATCGCGGACCAGCCATTTTCCGACGGCCACTTTCTGCTGGTTGCCGCCGCTCAGCGCGCCCACTGTCTGAAATATGCTCGTGCTGCGAATCTCCAACGATTCGCACATCGAACGAACCGCCTGCTCTTCCGCCCGATGGCGAATCAAACCGCCAATAGAAAATCGTTTCCACATCGCGCTGAGCGTGGTATTGATTTTGATCGACTGCGAAAGCAACAGGCCGTTTTGCTTGCGGTCTTCGGTGACCATCGCGACACCCGCCGCCACCGCTTG
Organism: Planctomycetota bacterium; assembly: GCA_024276655.1. GTDB lineage: Bacteria > Planctomycetota > Planctomycetia > Pirellulales > Pirellulaceae > SZUA-33. Next base: position 5,457 of record JAJRWU010000326.1, on the reverse strand, counting down.
GCCAGGATGCCGGAACCGATGCGGCCGTGGGGCCTTTCCGAGATACACGCGGCCCGCTTCGGCGATGTCGGCGCCGTAAATAGCGCGCAAGAGTTCCGTTCGGCCGGCGCCCACCAGACCGGCAACTCCCACGCATTCGCCGCGATAGAGCGTGAAAGAAACGTCTTGCACGATGCCCCGCGAGAGGCCTTCCACCCGCAACGCCACTTGCTCCGAAGATGCCGCCGCCGCGATGTTATTCCCGATTTTCCGAGCCGCCTGCTGGGAAGATTCGCCACTCATCAGGTCGACCATCTGTTCGGTGCTCAGTTCACTCGCCTTCTGCGTGCAGACGTATTTGCCATCGCGCAGAACGGTGATGCGACCAGCCAAGGCCGCCACTTCCGACAACCGATGGCTGATATAAATGACGCCCGCGCCTTGTCGCCGGAGTTGCTCCAGCAGTTGGAAAAGAGTTTTCGTTTCCGCGGCGCTCAGCGCCGCGGTGGGTTCGTCGAGAATCAGCAGCTTGCATGGGCGGTCGAGCGCGGCGGCAACTTCGAGCATCTGTTGCCTCCCTACTCCGAGCGAACCGACAAGCGCTTCGGTGTGAACATCGCTCAAGCCAAATCGGTCGAGCGCCCGCCGCGCGCGGACGTGCAACTCTTTGCGCCGGATCACGCCGGCGCGGGCCGGCAGGCGATTCAACAGCAGATTCTCCGCGACGGAGAGCGTCGGAATGAGGTTTAATTCCTGTTGCACGATTTGCACGCCGGCCGCTTCGGCCGCCTGTTTATTCGCGGGGGCGTACGGCTGGCCCGCCAACGTCATATGGCCCGCATTCGGCGCGAGCAAACCGGCGATGATTTTGCAGAGCGTGCTCTTGCCGGCGCCGTTGGCGCCCAGCAAGGCGTGGATTTCGCCCGCGCGAACCTGCAAGTTGCAGTGGTCTAAAACGGTAACCGCGTACCGCTTCGTGGCGCCGGCGACGTCTAACAATGGGTTGGCGTCGCGATTCACTGGGTTGGCGTTCCGGCTGTGATCAGCTCGACGGGTGTTTCGATATCGGCCGGCGTTTCCTCAGGGTTCTCCAGCATGGCCAAGGCGGCTTCGATTCCATATACAGCCAGCAAGGCGCCGTGTTGGTCGGCGGTGGCCAGAACCTTGCCCTCGCCAATGGCGCTTTTGATCGCCGAGATGTTATCAAACCCCACGATCTGCACTTCTCCGCCGCGGCCGGAACTTTTAACCGCCGCCATGGCGCCCAAGGCCATGCTGTCGTTGGCGGCGAGAATGGCCTTGATTTGAGGGTGTTCGCTGAGCATGGCCGCCGCGATGGTGTTGGCTTTGCTCATCTCCCATTCGGCCGACTGGTTGGCCACGATTTCGATGCCCGCCTGCCGCATCGCTTGTTCAAAACCTTCGCGGCGTTGAGCGCCATTGAACGAAGTTCGCAGCCCTTCGAGCATCGCGACGGCGTCTCCTTTCGTCAATTTCGAGGCTAGGTAATCGCCCACCTTTTTGGCGCCGGCTTTGTTGTCGGGCCCCACGAACGGAATGCTGATCTTCTCCCGCTGGAGCACGCCGACATCCAGCCGGTTGTCGATATTGACCACCACGACGCCCGCTTGCATCGCCCTGCGGAGCGCGGGCGCCAGAGCTTTGGAATCGGCGGGCGCGATCACGATGGCGTCGACGCCGCTCGCGACCATCTCTTCGACCAAGGCCACTTGCCGGCTCAAATCGCGTTCGTCCTTGATGCCGTTGACAATCAAACGGTAGTCGTCGGCGTGTTCGGCTTGATGCTTCTTGGCGCCGTCGGCCATGGTCGAGAAAAACTCGTTCGCCAGCGATTTCATCACCAAGGCGATGCGAGGCGCGCCGTCGGCGGAGGCATCGCCAACGGTGCTTGTTTGCGGTTCGCCTGGGCCGGAACAGCCGAGCAGAACGAATGCGAATAGTAGCGATGCGTATTTCATTTTTTTGTTTTCCAGAGTGTTTCGATCTCGCCGCGCGCGCCCAGGCTAGGTTGCGCTCCCCGGCGAGAGGCCGCCAGCGCGCCGGCTGCGTTCGCAAATCGGACCGCCTCCAAGAGGTCGTCTTGCTCCGCCCAAAAAACCGCCAACGCGCCGGCGAAAGCGTCGCCAGCAGCGGTGGTGTCGACGGCGGTTACTGAAAACGGTTCGACCCAAGCTGATTTTTCGCCGGTCCATAACATCGCGCCCCGCCGGCCAACCGTGATCGCGACCTGCCGGGCGCCTTTGTGGTGCAGCGCCGCGGCGGCGGCTTCGATTTGTTCTGGCGTTTCCACCGCGCTGCCGGTGAGCGCCGCTGCTTCCGATTCATTAGGACAGATCAGATCGACATCGAACAGAGCCGCGTCGAACAGAGCCGCCGGGCGCTGCTTGGGCGTTGGCGCCGGATCAAGAATGATCCGCACGCCGGCCGCATGGGCGATTTTCATCGCCGCCAGCACGGTGTCGAGAGGAACTTCCCATTGCACCAGCAACACATCGGCGGCGGCGATCACGTCTTGCGCTGCTGCGACGTCGGCCGCGCTCAAACGAGCATTGGCGCCGGAAACTACGGTGATCGCGTTTTCGCCGGTCTGCGCCACCGACACAATCGCCAAACCGCTGGCGCATTGCGACGTCGTTCGCACCCATTGGCAATCGATGTTCTCCCGCTCCAAATTCGCCACCAAGCGGCCGGCGAAGGCGTCGTCGCCCACGCGGCCAATCATCGTGACGCTTCCCCCGGCGCGTGCCGCGGCCACCGCCTGATTCGCTCCCTTGCCGCCACAGACTTCAGCCGCCGCCGCCGCCAGCAGCGTCTCGCCCGGCCGTGGAATAGACGCGCAACGAATGACAAGATCCAGATTGATCGATCCCAAAACAACGATGCGAGGCGGGGAGTGGGTCATTTTTTTGACGGGGCGAACCTTGTAACCACGGGGCACCAAGACCACAAAATCCAACTCGCAATCGCTCCAGGAATTGTATCATTTTGCAAGCGTGCGCGGTACAGCGAGTCACCGCCAACAAATAAGTTATTACGAACGTGCTCCGCCAAAACCACCGCGAAGAAGCTGGCGCCTCATGACTTGAAGGCCGCGCCCGCCGTATCAAACTTCAGCGAAGCGCCAAAGGAAAAAGCCCGGCTGCGTGCAAGACACAGCCGGGCTGGAGGGCGATTTTTGTTGCGAGGACGCCGTTTTAGGCGCTTTTCGATTCCGGCATCGGGAAGAGCGACTGCCGACCTTCCACGACGTCGTCGTTGACCACGTAATGACTGCCGGTGGGTTGGTCGGGCAGTTCAAACATGATATCGAGCATGGATTTTTCCAGAATCGACCGCAAACCGCGGGCGCCCGTTTTCTTTTTGAGCGCCAATCGTGCGATCGATTGCAAGGCTTCTGGGGTGAAGTCGAGCTTGCTATCTTCCATTTCGAACAGGCTCATGTACTGCTTGATGAGCGAATTCTTCGGCTCCGTGAGCACGCGAACCAGGCCGTCGGAGTCGAGCGGCGTCAGGGCGCAGGCCACCGGCAAGCGGCCGACCAGTTCGGGAATCAGGCCGAATTCCAGGATGTCGTCGGTCGTGACTTGCGGCAACAGTTCGGCCATGTCTTGTTCGTCGCGGAAGCCGGCTTCGCCGCCGAAACCGATGGTCTTTTTACCCAGCCGCTTGCGGATGATGTCGTCCACGCCGACGAACGTGCCGCCGCAGATGAACAAAATATTGCTGGTGTCCATCTGGATGTATTGCTGCTCAGGATGCTTCCGCCCGCCTTGGGGCGGTACATTGGCGACCGTGCCTTCGAGCATTTTCAGCAACGCTTGTTGGACGCCTTCGCCAGACACATCTCGCGTGATAGACACGTTCTGCGAGGTTTTGCCGATTTTGTCGATTTCGTCAATATACAAAATACCCCGCTGGGCGACTTCGAGGTCGAAGTCGGCGGCGTGCAAAAGTTTGAGCAGCAGGTTCTCGACATCTTCGCCCACGTAACCGGCTTCGGTCAGGGTGGTGGCGTCGCCGATGGCGAAGGGAACATTCAGCACGCGAGCCAAAGTGCGCGCGAGCAAGGTTTTGCCGGAGCCGGTGGGGCCGACCAGCAAGATGTTGGACTTTTCGATTTCCACTTCGCAGCCGTCCCAATTGAGGGAGAGGCGTTTGTAGTGATTGTGAACCGCGACGGCCAACACTTTCTTGGCGCTGCCCTGGCCGATTACGTATTCGTCCAGGTCGGCGACGATTTCTCGCGGCGTGGGGATTTTGTTGAACAGTTGCTTGGAGGAGCCGCGACGGCGTTGCTCCTGGTCGAGAATCGACTGGCAAAGTTCAATGCATTCGCCACAGATATAAACATCGCCTGGCCCTTCGACCAGCGGTCCGACATCGCGGTAACTCTTTCGGCAAAACGAACAGAAGGCGTTCTTTTTCGTGGCCGCGCGGCTCTCGCCGCTCCCATCTTTGCCAGAAGGCATAAGTATTTCCTTTCCGTGCTCCACCGCCCAAACACCCAATCGTTTGATGAGGCGGAGGTGAGACGAATCCCGGTTGTATGCTCGATTGACCCCATTGACGGCGCACATGCCGCCGGGTCGGTGAGGGCGTCCCTGACCACTGCTGTCTAGCTATCGCGTGTTGATCTTGTTTATACTTAACGCAGCCTGAAGTTGAAGTGTTTGCACTTTAGCAATGCCAACAAGCAAATTCAGGCCGCCCGAGGTATAGGTCGTAATATTCTAGGCCTCCCAGGCCCCTGGCGACACTTTTCCTAATCGATACGTTCGTTCGTGATGGCAACTTTTACCTCAACGTTCGATTAAGCTTCTTCGTCGGAATCGGCGCCACCAGCGTTGCTTAACTCCTCTTGCAGTTCTTCCGCAAGGAGGCTTTTTATTGTTCGGTATTCTGAGTCGGAAATGTCACCCCGCTGATGCATTTCTCGGTAATTCGTTAGCCGTTCGCTGGCCGCTGAGGGGGCTTCATTGATTTGATCGCGCAACCTTCGCAGCGCGTAGAACGACGACGCCATCATAACCAGCAGCACAGCCACCAGCAGAATGCTCTGCGCTGTCGGTGTGCTCAGAAAATCCAACACCTGCGACCATTCGAGCGTGAACAAGATCGTATCCTAATTTCCGGCAAACTCCCACACTTCTGAATATTATGCACATTGGGCGTTCTGAGTCCAGAAAACACAACCGTCAAACTCAACCAAGCCAACCGGCCTGGGGGCGGATTTCAAGAGTTTTTTCTCCCGGCCGAATTGCCGCACCCCTCCACGGAGAGCGTTTCAGACAGGCAACACTCTCGTTATACCGCACGCGGCTGAAAATGTCGCTTTTTTCGTTTAACGGCAAGCCGAAGGCGGCTGTGTTTTCTGTTCTGTCCGAACGCGTGGGCTCAAAACACAGCCGCCTTCGGCTTGCCGTTAAACGAGCCATTGCCAGCCGCGTGAAGTATAGT
>JAJRWU010000325.1 GCA_024276655.1 Planctomycetota bacterium | reverse complement strand
TAAGACCGCTCGAATATTATGGACAATTGCCCGGCCTGCATTGGCAAAGAAAAAAATTTAGCGATCGTTGTTGTCCGTTGTTCATTTCCAGAAAATCCCGTTGTTCATTTCCAGAAAATATAGAATCTTCCCACGATGACCATTGAAATCAAACTGCCGGAAATAGGCGACGGCATCGAATCGGGCGATGTGCTCGATATTCTGGTTTCCGAAGGCGATGTGATCGCCAAAGACGCAGACATCATCGAACTCGAAACCGATAAAGCCACGCTGTTTGTCCCCAGTAGTCATGCCGGCAAGGTGCTCCAGGTGCATGTGGCGGTCGGGCAGACAACGCCCATTGGCGCCACGTTGCTGACGCTGGAAGAAGTTGCCGCCGACGCGTCGCCCGCCGTCGAAACATCGCCGCGAGAAACATCGCCGCGAGAAACATCGCCGCGAGAATCAGCCTCTCAAGCGACAGCATCTCAGCAGCCGATCACCGAGAAGCCAACGCCAGCGGTGGCGAGCAATGAAACGCCAGCACTCCCTGAAACGCCAACGCCCATACCTCCAGAAAACGTTGCCGCTTCCCAACGGCCCGCTTTTCATCAGCCTACTTCTCCAACGTCTGCTTCGTTGTCGGACCTCATTCCCGCAGGCCCCGCAGTGCGACGGTTTGCTCGTGAAGTGGGTGTCGATTTAAGCGGCGTTTCCGGTTCTGGCGAGAGCGGTCGGATCACCCGAGACGACGTCCTGAACGTCGTCCGCCATGCCAACCAAAAAACAACGCCGCCCGCCAGCGAACAAGCCGCAGGTTCTCCACCAGAAGAGAATCAGCCCGCCGATGCCGAAACGTCTGGCGTTGAAACGCCGCCGGTCGATGCCCAGCCGGAGGAGACGCATTTGCGCATCGCCGCCGAGGAAAACGTCATCGAGCAAGACGAATGGGGGCCGATGCGGATCGAGAAAATGTCGCGTGTCCGCAAGACGATCGCGCGGAAGATGCATCAATCGTGGACGACCGTTCCCCGCGTGACCAACTTCGACAACGCCGATATCACCGAACTGGAGCGCATCCGACAGGGCAGCAAAGCCGATTACGCCGCCGCCGGCGTGAAGCTGACATCGATGCCGTTTGTGATCAAGGCGGTTGCCCAGGCCTTGTTGACCAACCCCGAACTGAACGCCACGGTCGACTTGGAAGGCGGAGAAATCACCTACAAACAGTATGTGAATATTGGCTTGGCGGTCGATACCGATCGCGGGCTGATCGTGCCCGTACTCCGCGACGCCGACCAACTCAGCGTCTCGGAAGCCGCTCGCGGCTTGGCCGCGTTGGCCGACCGCGTGCGTACGAATCAGTTTGGCCTGGAAGACCTGCAAGGCGGCGGGTTTACGATCAGCAATCTGGGCGCGATCGGCGGCGTGTATTCCACGCCGATCATCAACACGCCCGAAGTGGCCATTTTGCTCGTGGGCCGTTCGCGAAAAATGCCGGTCGTGGTCGACGATCAAATCGTCGTTCGGCTGATGATGCCGCTGAGCCTCTCGTACGATCATCGGCTGGTTGACGGCGGCGCGGCGGCGCGATTTCTGAACGACGTCATAGCGCTCTTGGAATCGCCCAGCCGTTTGCTGCTTGCGCCGTGAAACACGGAACGCCGCCCACCGTGTTGGAGTTCAGCCTTCAGAGATCATCCGGTTTGTTTTTTCAGTGCCAGCGGGAGAAAAGGTTTTTCGCACGCCTTGGCGTCTGTCCGAGATCTTTTCCAGGCAATGGCGTTATGGAACAAAACCCTTGCGGTGTATTTTAGACGCGGTGGTCAGCGCCATCGCCGCCGGCAGCCGTCCATGAAACGCGCCGACTACGAAAGCAAGTCTTCGTCGGAGCCGAAGAGGTCGTCGAGGATAGATTCGTTGTCGAAGCTTGAGGCGACATCTTCAGCGATATCGTCGACGACAAAATCCATTTCCAGTACGGCGGGCCGCCGATCCGCGGAACTCGAACCGTAGCGAGGCATCTCACTCCGTGGGACGCCCGCCAGGTTGCTGTTCTCCAATACGGGTTTTTGTTCACTGCCGCCCGCGTTCGGCGATACATCGCTCGTGGTTTGCGAGGCGCCTGAACTGGCTGGAGCAATCGCGGCGAAACCGATGCCGCTCAATGGGGCTTGCGCTTCACCTTCCCCCGAGGCTTGGCTCCGCAGCTCATCGATGATCGGCAAAATATCGTCGATGCTGACGTTATCGTCGCCGTTCACATCGACCCACGGAGCTTCCAGCGGCGCCGGCGGAACCAGGGCGCCGCTCGGGTCGTCGCGGAGGAAGTTGATCACCAGCAACACGTCGGTCAGGGTGACGTCGCCGCTGGCGTTGACGTCGAGGTTGTTGACAGGGTTCTGCCACATGTTGTCCAGAGCGCCGATGGTAACCGTCACCGTTGTGGGGGCGGAAGTCGCGCCTTCGTTGTCGTTGACGGTATAAGCGAAGGTGTCGGTTCTGGCCGGTCCAGGAGACGCCGTGTAGGTGATTGTCAGATCGTTGTTTATCGTAACGAAACCGCTGCCGGGTTGTTGCACGATTTGCAGCGTGCCGGCGAGAATCGTCCCGTCGATATCTTGGTCGTTCGCCAAGACATTGATCGTTACCGGCACCGGGCCGGCAGTGGAAGCGATATCGGCCACGGTGCGGGGAGCGTCGTTCACGCCGCTGACGGTAATCGTCGCGGTCGCGATATTCGAAAAGGAAACCCCGTCGGCAATGGTGTACGAGAACGTGTCTTGCATCAGGCCGCCGCCGGTCATGCCTTGGAGCGTGGCGGAATTGCGAGGATCGTAGCGGAAGGTTCCGTCGGGGTTGACGACCAGATCCGCCCCCAGGGTGGTGGTAACCGAAATGGGAAGGCCGGCGAAGCTGATTCCGTTGACCGAATTCAAGATCACGGTATCGTTCGCATCGAGTTCGATATCGTTACCAAACAAGTTCGCCAAGGCGTTTACTGGAAGAATGGTGTCTTCGTCGGTGGCGAAGTTGGCATCGCCTGGGGCGTCTGGGTCGTTCACTGCGACGGGAACATCGTTTCGCCCGGTCACTGTAATCGTCACGGTGCCTTCGCCAATGGCGGAGCCGTCGCTAATACGGTAGGTGAACGTGTCTTGCACGATATCGCCGGCGCCCAAGGCGTTCAACGCCGTCGAGTTGGTCGGGTCATAGCTGAACGTGCCATTATTGGTGTTCACCACCACCGCGGCGCCCATGGCGCTGATGGCGTCGAAGCTATCGAGTACAAAGGGGTTGTTGTCGGAATCGAAATCGTTGGCGGTGAGACGAACATTGGTGCGGACCGGAATGGGCGTGTCTTCATCGGTGGCGAAGTTGAGGTCGCCCGGATTGTCCGGGTCATCCACCGCGACGGGAGCATCGTTCACACCGCTGACGGTAATCGTTACGACTGCCGTGTCGGACCCGGTTCCATCCAAAACGGTGTAACTGAAGGTGTCGCTGGCGAGCGCTCCGTTACCGAGTTGTTGCAGCGCCGGCGCCGAAGTGGGATCGTAACGGAAGGTTCCGTCGGCTCGTATTTCCACGGTGGCGCCAAAGAGCGAAGTGATGGTTTCGGCTTGGAGCGTTAGCGGCGAATCAGGATCGATGTCGTTGGTCCGCAGGTCGACCAACGGATTGAAATCGAGAACGACGTCTTCGGTGGTGTCGTAACCGAAGTCGCCCGCGCTGGTGGGATCATCGACCGCGATCACCGGGTCGTTCACGCCGGAGAGTTCAATCGATACGGTCGCGGTGCTGGTGGCCTGGCCATCGGTAATGGTGTAGGTAAAGGTGTCGATGACCACATCGCCGGTAGTCAAGGCTTGGACGGGGCCCGCGTTTCGGGGATCATAGGTGAAGGTTCCGTCTGTATTGACAACCACCACGGCGCCCATCGCGCTGAGAGCGTCGAAACTGTCGAGCATGATGAAATCGCCGGCGTCGACGTCGACGTCGTTGTCGAACACGCTCATGGTTTGGCTGTCGTAGGTGTCGTCTTCGCCGATCGAAATATCGCCCACCGTCATGGGGTCGTCGGCGGCGAGAGGAGCATCGTTGACGCCCGTTACGGTAATGTTGACCGTGCCCAGGCTGATCGCGGCGCCCGAGAAAAGCACGTCGGTTATCGTGTAGGTGAAGGTGTCGACGACAAGATCGCCGTCGTCCAGGGCCTGCAATACGGCGGAGTTGGTTGGATCGTAGCTGAAGGTTCCGTCGGGTTGGACCACGATGGCCGCGCCAAGCGTGCTCACGGCGTCGAATCCATCGACGAAGAACGCATCGCCGTCGGCGTCGGAATCGTTGGCTCTTACGTTGGCGATCGCATTGAAAGTGAGGGGAGTATCTTCACTGGTGAAGAAACCGGCCGGCGGCGGAGAAACGCCGGGGTCGTCAACGGCTTGCGGCGGCGTACCGGCCAGAATTTCAACCTGGTAATCTTCCACTTCTCCGTCGGAGGCCAGACCTTCCGGTTGCAAGCCGCCCAAACTACTGAAGCGGAAACGAGCATACGTGAAGCCCGACACGGCAGACAACGGCGCCTGCGTCATCAGCGGTGCGTTCACTCCGCCTTGCAGGGGAACGCTGTCGAAAATCTTTTCGCCGGGGTCGTTCCAATCGCCATCGCGGTTCCAGTCGATCCAGGCGTCGAGCAAGCCGGCGCCGGAGGCAACCACCGTAATGGGGGTTTGAATGAAAGGATTGAGCGGACCATTGAAAACGACGCCGTCGTCGTCGCCTTGCAGATTGATCAGGCCATTTCCGCGGTTGCGGGCCGAAAGGGCCAAACCGGCGTCGTTGATGGCCGTAATGATTGCAACAGCGATATCGTCGGCGGTGTCGCCGTTGGAGAACGGTACGGCAATGGCGCCGGCGGCCACCATGCCGTCGCGATCGAATTCCAAGACAAACGTCTGATCAAGGTCGACCTGCCGAACGGTGAACGTTTCGCCGTCGTCGATGCCGCCGGCCACGCCCGCTTGGCCGACGTTCGGAGCGGCGGAGGTGTTGAGCACCACGTTCGCGTCGCCGGTGAGTTGCACCGATGCGTTGCCCAGGTTCTTGGCGTTCAAGCCGATGGTGGCAATTTGCGTGGCGATTTCATCGGCAATTTCATCGGCCGTGCTGGAAGAACTGAAATTGATGGCCACATCGCCCACGATGCCGCCGCCGCTGTCAAACTCGAAGATGGTTTCCGTGGCGCCGCCATCAAGGCTGATGCTGAACGAGTCGCCGTCGGCAATCGGGCCGGCAACGCCCGCAAACGTCAGGTTCGTGGGACCGTTGGAAGTGATGGAATGCGCGGCAATACCGCCCACATGCAGCAAGCCGTTGCCAAGGTTTTTCGGAACCAGACCCAGCCCGGCGTCGCGAATCGCTAGACGCGCCGACTCCGCGATTTGGTCCGCGGTAAACGCCGCCGTAAAGAAAATACTGGTGGTCGCGGGTTGCGTGCTCAGATTGCTATCAAACTCGAAGGTGACGGAGGTGGCGCCATTGGTGATGGTGAAACTTTCGCCATCGGTAACACCGCCGGCGGCGCCGCCGGCAGCGGGAATTTGCAGCGAAAGATTCGCCGGAACACTGATCGAATAACCGGCCGCCGGAGTAAGAATGGCCACCGGCAGATTCCCTGCGTTCGTCAGACTGCTCGAAGAAATATCGATGGCGTGGCCCGGTTGGCCACCCAAATTGACCTCGCCGCCGCCTAAATCAAGAGGAGTGTTCAATCCGTTGGCGGTGAGTTGCACCACCATTTCCGCAGCGACTTCCTCGGCCGTGCTGGCCAGCGTGAAACTGATGCCCACGTTCCCCGGAGTCACGGTGGAGTCGTTATCGAACTCAAACGTGACGACATTATCTTCGCCGTCGGAAAGGGTGAAGGTTTCGCCATCGCCAATAGCGGCGCCGCCGCCGGCGGGCACACGCACCGCAAACGGCGCGGCCCCGAATCGGGTGAGCGAAGTATTGGAGAGATCGAGCAGTTGGCCGGTGCGGCCGCCAATGTTCAACAGTCCGCCGCCCAAGGCGGACGGGTTGAGTGTAAGATTCTCGGCAACCACGGCGGTCACGATGCTATCGGCAACCGTGGCTGCGGAATCTCCGGCGGTGTACGGAATTCGCACGCTGCCCGGAGCGATGGCGGCGTCGGCGCTGAATTCAAAAACGATCGGCGTGTTGGCGCCGTATTGGACCGAGAACGTCTCGCCTTCGGTGATGCCCGCGCCGTTGGGCGCCTGCACGGCGAAGGGCGCCACGCCTACGAACGACAGGTCGGACGCGCCCAGGTCGAGAACATGATCGAAGTCGTCGCCAATGGCGCCCAAGCTGGGCTGGCCGTTGAGGTCGGCGTCGACGCGCGAACCTAAGTAGAGCGGCGAATCGGCTCGCAACACGTGGCGGGCGCCGTTGTTGGCGAACTGCGTGGGGAAATTGAATTGAGGTCGAATCGAAGCATCGGGGGCGTCGCCCAAATCGAGAGCCACGCCGCCCAAGAGGATTGTGAAGCGGGTTTCGCCCAGACTCTGGTTCGGGTGTAGGTCGTTTCCGGCGAGGTCCTTGATCGATTGGACGAATTGCGAGGCAAACACGCCTTGCACGTCCGCCACGCCTTCCAAGGTCAATTCCTCATTCCGAACGTCAACCATCACACCGGGGAAACCGCTGGCAATCAAGGATTCAACGGCGTTAAACAGGCCCACGGCGAGGTCGTCGGCGGTGAAGGTGGCGTCGGGAATGAATTCCACGGGGAAATTGCCGGGAACGCCCGGCTGCCCAAATTCGGTCAAAAGCGAATTTGCCAAGTCGAGGGTGAAATCGACGGTTCCTTCCAAAAGCACGGCGGACCGATCAGCAAGTTGGGGATTGATTCCGGCAATATTGGCGCCCACCAACGCCGCCCGCACCGCTTCGGCCAATAGGTCGGCGCTGTCGCCGTCGGCGAAGGGAATGACAAAATTATTAGGATCGGAAAGTTGGCCGTCGCTATCGAATTCAAAAGTGACCGGCGTCGTGCCGTCGCTGATCGTGAACCGGTCGCCTTCCACGATGCCGTTGTTGGCCGAAGCGCCGGCCAGGGGAATTTGCAGCCCCCATTGGCGGGTCACGCCAGGCATGCCCGATTGCGTCAGGCTGCCTGAAGACGTGTCGAGCACATGGTTGACCGTGCCGCGAAGGTTCAAACGGCCATCGCCCAGGTTATTCAAGGTGAGCAACAAGCCAGGCAGCGCCGGCGGACGAACGCCCAACCCTTGGGCTTCCAGGGCGTCGAGAATTTTCTCGGCGATATCGTTGGTGGCGTCGGTGGTGTCGAACGTAATCGGAATATTCAACGGGTCGGCCAGAAGGGCGTCGTTGTCGAACTCAAAGGTGTACAACTGGTTGGCGTCGTCGAGGGTGAAAATATCGCTATCGATGACCGCCACCGCCGCGCCGCGGTCGGTCAAGGCGCCGAGCAGCGTGTTGACCGAATGGCTGGCCGAAGCGCCCACATGCACCGCGCCGCCGGGAAGCGTTTTCGGCGTTAACGGTTGGATCAACCCGTTGGTGGAGGCTTGGGTGAGGGCGTCGACAATCGCTTGCGCGATCTGATCGGCGGTGTCGGGCGTTGCTCCTTGATTCAACAAAATTCTGATGTTGTTAGGATTCGAGAGAATGTTGTTTTCATCGAATTCGAAGGTCAGGGTGTTCAGGCCATCGGTAACGGAGAATCGATCGCGGTCGGCCACGCCGCCCAGGCCGCCGCCAGCGGCGGGAACTTGAATTTCAAGCGTTTGAGGAACGAAGAGGCTGTAGCCGCTCTCCAATTCCAGAGTGACCACGTCGCCCGCGTTGCTGGTGATGGTGAGCGTATCGCCGTCGTTGGCCTGGTCGCCGGAAACCGCCGTCACGACGAACTTATCAGTGTTATTCAACGTGATCACATACACGCCGCCCGGCAGCCAAATACCGGCCAGCGGCGTCAGGCGAATCGTGCCGTTGGTGGTGTCGTAGTCGAACGAATAATCGACGCCCAGCACCAAGCGGCGGCCGTTCTCCTCAATCGTTACCGATTCCGGAGTGACCGTTAAATTATCCACGCCGACGCCGTCCAATGGATCGAACACGCCCGGGCCATCGTTGATCTGGATCAGGAACTGATCGAAGACCCCGTCCAGCCGTTGCACGATGGTGGGCGTGGAATCGATATCCTTGCCTTCTTCATCGTTATCTCGCGGGAAGATCAAAATCGGATTCGGTCCCACGATATCGGCGCGGTCGACGGCGCCGCGGTCCTTGAAGGCATTTTGCCCTTGGCCATCGGGCGTGTCGACAAACGGGTCGTCGACGCGCAACTGCCCGGTGATATCGCGGTCGGGAGCGAGAATCGGCGATTCGGCCAAGCCGAGCGGATTGCGGACGCGAATCAGGTCGCTGCGGTCGCCTTGCGAATCGATAGCGCTGTCGATGGCCAGCGAACCGGCGGCCAGATTGAAATTATCGTTGCTGGGATCAACAAACAACGCTCGGTTGACCTGCGCCGGGTCGTCAAGATCGATATCGAATTCACTCAGGCCGACGTTGGTCGGGGAGGCGTTGTCTTTGAACAGCGTGGCGATCAAGACGGTGTTGGGAACCGAAGAAGGGTCGACATTGATGCCGATCATCGTGTTGGCGACGATATTGTTGAGAATCGTCGGGCCGGCGTTGTCGGCGACGTTGATACCGATATCCGCCCCGTCGACGCCGTAAACCGTGTTGTTCACGATGCGGCCAAACGGCACCGAAGCCAACTGCACCGAACCGTTGTTGGCGTCGCCGGCAAAATTAATACCGCCGAGAATATTTCCGAAAATCAGATTGTTCGTAATCACGGCGCCGACGGTCAAACGCGCCGTGTTCAATTCTTGCGTGTTGCGAACCGGCCCGGCATGCGGGTTGTTGGCGTTGGCGTCTCCATCGCGGGCGCCCGGCGTGGCGGAAATACCATACCCGGCGGAATTCGATACCGAATTCGAGTGAACAATGATTTGCCCCTGGCCGCGTTCGGTGTTGTCGTCGCCTTGCACGTTATGCAAGACGGTGTTGATTTCATCCTTGCCGCGAATGCGTTTCGGCGTTTGATCGATGCCGTTGATCACGGTCGTGATGGCGCCGAAATCGAACGGGTTGTAGGGCGTTGCGGCGGTATTGTCTGTTACTCGTCCCACAACATTGCCGAACAGATTCACGAGCGCGCTGGTGCTCAGCACGCCGCTCACGACGCCGTCCGACAAACTGGCCGATATATCCAAGACCGACTGCACTTGGCTGCTATTGATGGCGTCGCGAATGCGCTGGGCAATGACGTCGGCTTGCTCGAAGTTGCGGAAACCGATCGACACGTTGCCCTGGGCGACGCCGTCGCCGTTGGTGACGCCGTTAATGCGAGGACCAAGATCGAGGTCGTCGTATTCGAAGGTCAGGCTGTTAACGCCATCACTGAGTGTGAACGTTTGGCGATCTCGAATTTCCCAACCGGCGGGCGCCAACAACGACACTTGCTCGGAATTGCGGCTGTTGGTGTCGAAGCCGTCGTAAATGGCCAAGCGAATATTGCCGGCAAAGCCGCCGCCGCCGCCGGGCGGAGGAACAACCGTCGGCTGTG
This sequence comes from Planctomycetota bacterium, assembly GCA_024276655.1. Classification (GTDB taxonomy): domain Bacteria; phylum Planctomycetota; class Planctomycetia; order Pirellulales; family Pirellulaceae; genus SZUA-33. The sequence goes on along the minus strand of JAJRWU010000325.1, from coordinate 37,040 downwards.
GGAAGACCGCAGCCGCGTAGTCGACGCTGCGGCGAATTTCCAACTGGTAGGGGCCGTCGAGCACGTCTTCGGGACGCGCCTCGTCTTGGTCGAAATTCAGGTTGTCGACAAAAGTGGCGTTTCCAGAGTTAAGGCCGGTAACCAATTCGCCGCGTTCGGCGAAGCCAATCACCAAGTCATCAATGTAAACGCCTTCAAAGTCGTTGAAAATGGCTCGCAATGCGCCGGGGAAACTGCGGTTTGTTCCGCCGGACGCCGTGGTGGAGGCTTCGAAGTTGCCGAAACCCCTACCGTTGATGCCGTCGCCGGGGATGAACGAGTTGTCGAAACCGCCGGACAATCCCAGACGATTCAGGCCGAACTGGCCCAGATCGTTGCGGATTAAAGAGCGGCCGATCACACGCACGATTTCGTCGGTGGTTTTGACCAAACGACGATCCCGGCCGGTGTAATCGTCGGCCAATGTGAAGGCGATGGCGTCGGCCACTTGCGCGTTCGACATGCCCGCGTCTAGCGGAATCGAAACGCTTCCCGGCGTTACGCCCGGAGAACCTTCTATGAACCGGCTGAACGGGTAAGGATCGGGGTTGAGGTCGGTCGAACTAATAGCCTGCGCGTAGGGGATATTAATTCGATTGCCGTTGCGCTGCGTATTGATGTACGTATAAGGGAAATCAATTTCCACGCGGTCATCGCCATGAATGAACGGCAACGGGCCGGTGTCGGTGAGCGTGGGCGCGTCGGGGTTGCTGACGTCGATCGTGAGGTCGTAAATTCCGGTGTCGCCGTTGGAGCCGGTGCGCTCAATAAACGGATTGAAGCTATTATTGCCGGCGCCGGAAACCGCCACGTAATAAACGCCGGCCGGAGTGGTGAAACCCTGGTTGGCGATCGGGTTGCGGGTTCGGGCGGAATTGCCCGCGGTGCCGCTGGCCCGGAAGGAGAGCGTTTCATCGCCGGAGCCAAGGCCGTTGGGAGTTCCAAAGGCCACAACATTGCCGTTGGAGTCGAACAGCGTGAGGCTCGTATCGGCGCCCGCGCCGGCGAACAAGGTGGTGTCGGTCGAGATATTGATTTCGCTGCCTTCGGTGACGCGGAATCGGTAAATGTCGACATCTTGGGCGGGATCGAAACGCGGGAAGACAATATCTGGGGTGAGCGTGAGATTATCGCCCAAACGCGCGTTGACCGTGTATTGCCCGGCGCCATACAGCAGGCCAGTCTCGACGGAGGTCGCGAGGCTGTCGTTGGTGGGCGTGCCCGCAACCGATTCATCAATCAACCCGCCGCCGAACACACGGGGGACAAAGTTGGGCTCCACGGCGTTTTGAATCGCGATGGCCACTTCTTCCGCCGTTTGTTCAAAGAAAAACGGCACGCGAATGTTGCCAATCGCGACGCCGTCGCCGAAGTTATCCAGCACGCCATTGAGGCGGTCGTTGTCGAATTCGTACACGACGCCATCCACGGTGAAGGTGTCGCCGTCGTTGATTCGCGAACCGCTGGGCGCCACCAGCGTGTAGCCCAAATCGAGTTCGTAGCGCGTTGTGCCGGTGACGATTTCGTCTTCATCGTAATTGAGCGTGGTGAACGACTGCTCATCTCGAAGCTTGGCGCCGGCAATAGCGCGGAGTTCGTCGCCGGCGGTGAGCGGATCGCCCACGTTGGTGTCGGCGGCGGTGTTGAAATCGAATCGCAAACGCACGTTCGAGCGGCCAGCGAACACGCCCAAATCAATCCTCGCCTGCCGCCACGAACTGCCGGTGCGCGAGTTGTTGGCCAGCGGGCTGCGGATGGGAGCGCCGTTGTGCAGGTTGCCCGCATTCGAGAGCGCGCCGCCAGTGTTGTTATCAAACAGTTCTTGTACATTCGCCGGCGAAATGGAAGGATCGAATTCGTCCAATTGGGCTGAATCGAGTTGGTTGTTGGTGGCCAGGAGCGTCCAATCGCCGTCGTCGTCGGTGGCGAATACGCGGAAGGAGTCGGTGAAGAACCGGTTCGGATCGCCGAACGGGCCTTGGTACCTAGCGTCTTCAGATTCGAGGTAGTAATTAAAATACAGCGTGGGCAGATCCGCCGCAGAATAGCCGGAGAGGTCGAACGTGGCGGTTTCGATGGTGCCGGCGGCGCCGCCGGCGAAATCGTAGTTGAAGTTGTTCGCCGGCGTGATCGAGGGCGGCGTGCGGGCGGCAATATTGTTGCGCACCCGACTTTCAAAGCCGAAGTACAGGCTTTGCGTTCCGTTCGTATCGCGGCGGCTGCCGTCGAACGCTTCCTCCACGCCGTGCCCGGGATCGTTGCCGCGAGCGTCGGTGGGATGCCAGAGGTTGAAGTCGAGGTTGGAGAATTCCAGCCCCACGACATTCCGGGTTTGCGTGTCGACGCTGGTTTGGTTGTTAAAGAACACCGGCTCCAGTTGGCCAGGAATCAGGCTGTCGGGATCGAACGCATACAGCCGAGCCGTACTGCCGCCGGTTCCGCCATCGATGCCGAACAGTAAGTCTTGAAAACGGCCGCCTTCCGCATTGCGAGGACCAGCCGACAGCCCTTCAAACTGCACGCGTTGCGGGTTTCCAGGGTCGTCGGTAAAGATATTCGCGATAAACGTCGCTGAAGCGCCCAGAGTGGCGCGAGGCGCATTGACGCGGAACAGTCCGCCTTCGTCGGTCACGGCATACATGGTTTTGCCATTATCAACAACAGTCAAACCGGTAATCTCACCGCCGGAGCCAAAGCCGCCGTTGGAAAGCATTTGGCCGGAACCGGATGTTTGCACCTGCAACGCAGAGCCATCGCCCTGGTCAACAAAACGCAATTCCAGAACGTCGTAGAAGTCAACGTTGCCGTAAATGCTGGGCGTATCCTTGTTGACCGACCTTGCTTCGGCAATATAGGAGTTGACGCCCGCCGCGCCCGGAGTAGGTGGTGTGAAACTGTTCCATTGTTGCGCCAGGTTCTGCACCACGCTCAGCGGGGTGTCGGCGGCGTTTGCCGTGTAGCTAACGGTTTGCGGCGGCGTGGTGGGAACGGTTAAGTCGAACGTTTGACCGGGCGCTACGAAGGGCACGCCCAATTCGAGCGAGGTAACCAGTTGCCCGCGCTCCATGATGGGCGTATTGGCGCCGGGGAAAGTACAAGCGTTGGTTGGGCGGGTCGGTCCTTGAACAATGCCAGAGGTCGGATTGAATTGATACAGAATATTCTTGCTGGCCGGAACGGGAGAAGCGGCGCCAGCGCTGAAATTAGTGAAAACATCCCGAGCGCGACTGCCCACCGCAAATAGTTCCGTAGAGCTGGCGCCGACATCGCCAAAAGCCGTGGCTTCGAAATTAAAACCTTCACCAGGATTATTTGTGAAAGTTCGGACGCAATTGGCCGGTGTGCCATCGAAAGTGTCGATGCCGTCGTCGTTGATGAAGTTCAACGCAGCCGTGCCCGCGTCGATATCAAAAAACCGGCCAATGTTGGGATCGTTGAACGGCGGCACCGACGACTCCTCTAATTCCGTTGTAAACCCGAACAGCCGGCCTGAATTCGGGTTGAGGGCGAAATCGCCGAAATCTTGGTTGGTGACGCCGACGACATTCTCCAACTGCCCGGTGAAGGGGTCGATAATATTCAAGCGGTTCGTGTTCCGTCCGCCGGAATCTTCCAATATGAACAGGTTGACATCGCTCAAGGTGAACGGCACGATCGAGTTCTGGTCGATCAGCAGCGGTATCTGCTCATTGGCCACATTCGATTCGCCCGGCAGGAATATCTGGTTGGCCGCTTCCACGGCTTGGCCGAAAGTATTATTCCCCGGCGTGGGCAGAATGCGGTCGAGTTCGGGGCCGACGTCGTCGTCGTTATCGACCACGATCGTACCCTCGATGAAGTTCTCGATCCTATCTTCCGCGATGCGGTTCACCGAGTTGATCGGCTCCAGGCGAACCAAGGGATCGGTCGGGTTCTCCTGGAAGAATTGGTCCATCACCGACGCCGTGCGGGCGTTCGAGGTCACGACTGCGTAATACGTGCCTTCCTGAAGCTCCACCGTGCCGACGAACGGGTCGAGTGGGCCATTGCTGCCACGCGCCAAGTCGTCGACATTGGAGCCCGCCAGCGGGCGAGGATTGTCTTCATTGATGTTGGAATCGGTGCTGGTGCGCACCAACGTGCCGCTATTGTCGAAGATAAACAGATTCGTATTGGCGCGGGCGAAGCCATCGCCGTAATCGATATCGAACGTGACGGACACAAACCGGTTCGGGTTATTGAACGGCAGATCGAACGGGTTTTGCCCCGCGAAAATGCTCTGCGTGTTTTAGAAGTTGACTTCAAAACGATAGAAATCGAGGTCGTCGAAACCCGAGGTCCCGCCAAAATTGGGCCGCGCCGGCACACCCAACACGCCGGCCACGGATATCGTGGCTTGATCCGTACTCAGCAGGTTGCCCAGCGGCTGCGCGTTGGCGAGCGAGTTGTTCACGTCGTCGGTGGCGCCAGCGTTGAGAATTTCCACCGCCTCGCCAACCAGCGGCGAATGTGTTACCTGACCGCTCAACTCAATACCGGTGGCGGCGTAACGAATGTCGGCAAATTGAACGGTGGATCCGGGGAATTCATCAACTTCGCGCAGACGAATCTGCATTTGATACGAACCCGAGGTGCGGCCGCCAAGCAGGTCGGTATCGAGGTTCGGATTGCTGCTCCGCACGCGCACGTGGTAGACGCCTTCGGCGGCGCCGGCCGGGCCGGGCAATACAATGCGGAAGCCGGCGTCGCGAGGATTCAAGCCGTAAAAATCTCGTTGTTGGAACAGCGATTTCTGCAACACGTTGGCGTTGATGACATCGACATTCGGCGGGTTGTTCTCGTAGATTGTTTCCGCGCCCAGCGTTTCCTGGTACGAATTATCCGAACGAGCGATCACCTGACCAGACGAAGAAATCAATTCAATAACGGTGTCGAGCGCGGTATCGGTGCGGTCGATATCGATCCACACTTCGGTGCCGGGTTGGGCCGTGAAGCTGTAGACGTCGAGATCGTTCGGCTCCGCCAATACGCCGCTGATCTCGAAACCGAGCCGACGCGTTTCGTCGCCCGATTTTTCATCCGGCGCCAACGCGCCAATCAACTGAGCCGTATCGGGAACGGCGTTGGTGCCGGGAGAAGACGCTTGAGGATCTTCCAATTCCAAGACCACGCCCACGTTCCGATCGTTCGCGTATTCAAGAATTTGCACGCTGCGCCAATCGCCAGGGCTTGGCGCCGTGGCGGCGCCATCGCTGTTGGTGTCGGTATTGGGCCGGCCGTTCGGCTCGAAGCCCGCGCCGACGGTGTCGTCGGCCAACGATGTCAGCACGACAGGAAAACCCGGTTGGCCGATGATGTGCAATATGCCGCCGATGCGGTCGTTGATATCCAGCGGTTTGCCCGTGGCCGTGAAGCCGGCGTCCGCCCCGGAGAGCTTGACCACCAAACTCTCGCTCGGATTACTCTCCAAACTCAGGCCGCCGAATGTCCGCGTGTCGGGAACATAGATGGCGTTTCGCAAAACATGAACGATATCGGTGTCGTCCCAGACGCTTTGCGTGGTGAGAATGCCGCCGCGAACCTCCAAACCGTTGAGGCCGTTTTGGAACAAGCTGTTATTCCGGAACAATGGCCCCCGGTTCCGATTCAGAGCGGTGAAACGCTCGGCACGGCCGGTCGAACGGCCGAAGTCGACGTTAAAATCACGGTTCATCGCGTTGGCGTTGATGCTCAACGCGACGCTGTCGTTATTGCGAACGATGTTGTTGACAAAAATCGGCTGGGAGCCGCGAATAAACACCGCGGCGGGGGCGTTGAAACCGAGGCCGAATCGGTCGCCGCCAACGCCGCCTTGGCCATTTGCATTATTTTCGATCGTGGTGTTGGTGATACGGGCGTCGGCCTGGTTTATTTCAATCGCATTGATGCCCACGGAGTTTCCGCCGATTTTTCCGACGCCGCCGCCGAACGTGATCAAGGCGTTGTCGATGCTCACCGAGCCCAACTGACCAATCACGATACCCGCCCAATCGCCGGGCGCCGGCGTGGAGCGGGAGCCATCGTTGTTGGTGTCGAACGAACCACTGGCGCCGTAACGGTCGTCGGCCCGCGCGGTGAAGATGATCTCTTGCCCGTCATTACCTTCGGCAATGAGTTGGGCGCCAATGCCGGTTTGAATGCGGGCGCCTTCCAGCTTGACGATCGTTCCGGCGTCGATCACGAGGCTGGCGTCTTCGCGAGCCCGACGTACGCCAGTGACTTCATTCACCGATTCGTCGAGAATGCCGCCAATCGGAGCGCCGCCGGCGCCGCGAGCGCCGATCTCGGTTCCGTCGTCAATATACGATGTGTCGACCGCGTCGAGCTGCGCGATCAAAATGTAGGGCCCAACTCCGCCTATTTGGCTGCGGTAAATTCGGCGGCCGATAAATCCGGGGTCGGCCTGCGGAAGGTTGTCTAATTGAATGACGCCGGAGGCGTCAACGATGGCGTCGGTCGGGCCGTTCGAATCGAACGGCGCCACCGCCGAAGGAGGACTCTGCTTGCCTTCGCCGTCGACGAATGTGAAGCGGTAACGATAGCCGTCGCCCGGAAGGAGCGAGCCCACGGCGCCGCCGGCGGGAGCGCCGAAGGTGATCAAATTGATCGAGGGCGCCACCTTCTCCAAGAAGGGGCCGCCCGGCGTTCCCTGCACGATAAGATCTTCCGCTAACACATGTACGATATCGGTGTCGTCCCAACGGCCGGAGACGGTTTGCGGACGAACCTGATTGCCGGCGTCGGTCACGATCCTGATGAACAAGCCGTTGATGGAGTTGTCGCGCAAGGTGTTTGAGTCGATATCCGGGCCGACGCGGTCGTAGTCGGCCGTAAACGGCGCGGCAAACTGGGAGGCGGGGTCGTAGAAATTCGATTCCTTGAAGCTGTCAGGGTCGGCCGAAATGGCTGCGTCTTGGCTGAACGTGATCAGGTTGTGCGAAATGGTCGGCCGGGCCTCGATCATGTGGATCGGGGTGACGGTTTGTTGCACGGAGTTAATCACGACCTTGCCGCCGCCGTAGCGAATGTCGGCGTTGTTCACGTAATTCAGGAAGATTCCCTGCCGCTCGAAATTGGTGCGCGACTCCGCGACATCTTGATCGGTGCGAAATAGCAAGCCGCCCCAATCGCCGTTGGCGGGCGTTTGCAGCACCGAGGGGTTGGTGTCGACGCCGATGGCTTCATCGTTGAATGAGGTGAAAATCACGCTGTTGTTGGGCGTGCCGAGCACCTGCAGCGCTCCGCCGCTGCGATCAACCGCAGGCGATTCACTACCGACGTTAACACTCGACAGCCGCGACTTAAAGATCGCGCCTTCGTCAATCATCATCGTGACATCGCGCGGAATGTTGAGCAGGCCGCCATCTTCAAGCTGCACGCCAAACGGCGGCGCGAAGCCGAGTTGGTAAGGCAGGTTGTCGGCCAACGTGGAAAGATCGCCGTCTTCACCGCCGTTGCCCACCACGCGTATGATAAATTGCGCTTCGGGCGCGGCGCTGGCGGTAATCGAAGGATCGCGCTGGTCGGCCACGAATTGCAGGGCGTCGGAAATTGTGTTGAACGGGTTGTCGAGTTCTCCATTGGGAACCGGGTTGCCGACCGCTGGCTGATTCGCCTTGTCGACATAAATGGTGGCGTCTTGCGGCGCCAAGTTGGTGTCCAGCGGCGCCGCGGTGCGGAACCAGAAGTTGTAAACGCCGCCGGGAACGCCGTCTTTATCGCCATCGAACGCCGTGGACGAAACGCCTGGGCCGTTGTTGTCGGCGTCGACCAGGCTGTCGTCGGCGGCGGGCCTGAAGTTCAGCCGCAGGTCGTAATCGCCTTCCGTGACGCCGCCCAAACCGGAATCGGCAACGGTGGGGTCGTACTCGTCGTTGCCACTCGCGCTGACGCCCACGTAGTAAACACCCGGCCCCAGTTGCAGACGAATGAAGGAGTCTTCACTGAAGTAGTCGTCGTTCCGGGCGATCAGCTCGCGCACCGGTTCGCCGTTGTCTTGAAACACGACGTTGCCGTCTTCATCTCGCATGACTTGATAAATCGCGAGCGTGGTGTCGAGCAGGCTGGAATTCGGCAACCGCTCGGCGAATGTTTCCGCCGTGAATTCGCCGGTGTTTTGAAGTTCAAAACGGTAGAGGTCGATATCTCGCTGCTGGGGGCGGTACAGTTGCTGGCCGGAAATAATATCTTGATCGCCGGGAAAGACCGGCTCCGGCGGCGCCAAGTTGGGGTCGTTGATGTTCAGATCGGAATTGTTGCCGTCGAACGCCTGCGCCGTGATCGGCGGCATTTCAAAAGCATTGCCCAAACCCAACACGCGGCCAATTTGCTGCATGGCTTCGATGAACCAATCGCCGCCGAATTCGTCGTTCCATGTTTCGGCGGCGTCCATGATCGCGACGCTCCCGCCCGCGATGCCAAAAGGCGCGCCGGGGCCGGTCGTGACCGTGGGACGCACCGCGCGCAAATCGCCGGTCGCGATCGTGATGCCTTCGGAGGCCGTCTCGACAAACTGCACGCCCAGAAACTTGTTGTAGAACTGCAAGACTTCTCGCGCACGTTCTTTCTGACGAGCCGTGATCACGTTGGACAGCGGATTACCGAACGGGTCAAACCCGTAGTGCGTTTTGAAGTTGAAGTAGACCGTCGTGATTTCATCGCGGAAATCCTTGTCGCGGCCGAGAATTTTTTCTTCCACGTCGATATCGCGGGCGCCCGGTTCGCGGAAATCACCCGGGAAATCGAACGGGTACGGTTTCGGGTCGATCGAGGAAGACACCACCACGCTGGAAGTGGCCAGCGAGGCTTCGATGCCAACAGCGCCCGAACTGAACACCACGCTCAAGGTTTGCGATTGATCGAGTTGGTCGTTCTCCAGGATGATGCGCGTGCCGTAGCGCGTGGCCTGCACGGAGAAGGCGCCGGCGGCATTGATTTTATTGGTGATCTCGGTGGCGATGGCCTCGGCCGTGTCGGCCGGCGTGAAGTTGATGGCAATCGCCAGCGGATCATTCAAGGTGTTGCCGCCGATGGTGGTGTCGAAGAACTCGAAATTCAACGGCGTTCCGTTCACATCGGTCAGATTGAACGATTCGCCGTCTACAAAGACAGAGCCATCGCCGCTGACCGCGATCACGGTGTCGGCGTCGAAGTTGGCGCCGAGAATCTGTTGGGCATCGGCTTGGTCAAAACTCGACCCCGCGTCGTCGGTAAGCACGGTTACCGGCGGCGCCACGTACGGCGTGGCCAAAACACCGGGGAAACCGGCATCGCCTGGTTCGGCGAAGAGGTCGGCCGCGTTCATGTCGACCACATAGCCCATGTCGGCGAAAGCCGCCACGGTCACGACGCTGATCAGGTTGGGCTGCGTCTGACTCAGCGAAGCTGTCATCAATTCGTTGGGCAGACGGGTCTCGAAAATGGCTTCGTTCCAACGCTGGTTGTCGAAGTTCGCTTGCAGCGGAACCGTCAGTTCGGCCGTCTCGAAAATACGGCTATATTCCACAGCCGCTCGAGGACCGATGAAACGCGGGTCGGCCGTGTTGACGTCTTGAATCAGGCCCATTTCCGGAAACAGCCGTCCGAAACCCAAGGCGAGTCCCATTTCCTTGAGCACGGTGTCGTACAACGTGGGGACATCGTATCCGGCAATGTAGCCTGGTGTTCCGGGCCCGTTCTGATGGATTTCCCGATCCAAGACATCGGCTTCATCGAGCAGAATCTGGCTCTGGTACGGGATGAAGGAGTCTTTGCGGAGGTTGGTGGGGAAGCCTCGTCCGATGATGCCGCCCACGCCATTGTTGTTGAACGAAACCGCATTGACCGTGATCGCGATATCGTCGATCAAGCCTTCGTTGGGCAGATCGCCGATGATGATTTCCTCCCAGCGGTTGGCGGCGGCGCGAACAATATCTTGCTGGCTGGAGGTGAGCGAGTCGTCGGGGAAGATTAAATCGATCTCGAAATCGACATCCGGCGTTCCGGGGCCTTGCAGGTCGATTCGCTGAGGAGGAACGGGCGCTACTTCATTGGTGCCGATGCGCAGACGAAACGTCTGGGCGCCGGCAGACGGGCCGAGCAAGGCGTAAATGTTGTCGGCAAAAGTCAACTCCGCCGTATCCGACGCCGCATCGTAAACGATGTTGGTCGGATTAAAGACGACGTCGTCGGTGTTGGTTGCCGTTTCATTGCTGAAAATGAGTTGATAGAAGGCGGGGTCGGTCGCGGAAGCAGAGTCAAGATCGTCGTCGTTGAAATACACAACGATCTTGTCGTCTTCCTGGGTTAATGTGTCGCCCACGCGAGTGATCGGCTGCGGCACGACGGCAATAACTTGCGCGCCAAGATCGAGTTCGAAATCGAGCGTGTCGCGGTCGGTATTCGGATCGGCGGTTACGAGAATATCGCCATCGGTGTCGCGCACCGCGGTGATATTGTTGACCACATCGTCGAAGGCGAAAACCTCGATGCGGTAGTTGTCGTCGGGCAGGGTTTCCTGGAAGCGAACAATGGCCTGCGAAGGAGATTCGCCAATGCCCACGAAGCCGGGCGTGACGATCACTTCATTGCCATCGGCGAAAGTTCCGTCGCCGCCGCTGCGCGTGATGCGAATGCCGCCGGCCAACGTGTTCGCATCCAGCCCCGTGGACTGATTGAAATTGAATGTCAGATCGCGCGGCGCAATATCTCGGATCTCGCCAGCGGTTAGGCGAACGCCATCGTTCGGCTGCACGCCGATCAATTGCAGACCGGCCAGCAAGGCGCGTTCTTCCAGCGTCTCGATACGAAAATCTCGATCGGATACTGGCTTGTTGCGCCGCCGGCGTTTCTTACGAAGTTGCGATAACAAATGACGAGAACGTCGGATGGTCATAAACCAACCCTCAGATAAAGAACTGGTGGCAAGAGCACGTTACGGTGGTCGCCTAAGATAAGACCGAGGCGCGCCTAAACTCAATGAAAAAGACTACTGGAACAGCGGTCCTTCACCCCAACGCAACGAGACTGATTATAGTCGCGGACTTAGGGGCTGCAATCACATACGGGGGGTGCGTTTCTTATGTCACCCATTTTGCGTAATACATCCATCTTCTTTCGGATCTTTAATTTGTCTAGTGTCGACGGAGCGCATTTTCTTCGGCGGTTTCAAGCCTAATTGCTGCCGGCGCCATGCTGATGCGATACTAAAAAAACATCTTTAACTCATTATTATAAAGCATGTTGCGACGATCCATTCTTCTCGGCGCCGGGCTTTGTACGTGTTATTTGGACGCACTATCTGGCCTATTTGTTCCTTATTATTTGCACACTTTCGCGCATTGCCTTCGAAGCGGAGCCCTTTTCGGCTGGGAATTACCCTTCTGCAGAGGTGTTCCTGCAACAAAAGTTAGAGATCATTGAGTCGACGGGGCGCCCGTCAGCTTTTGCAGTTCTCGTTCCAGGGTTTAGTTGGAGGGGATACATGTGACCATCGCGACCGGTCTAAGGAACAGTCCTGAATTTACATGCGGAATCAAAAGCCCGGCACTTTGAAAATGCCGGGCTTTTTTGAGCTGCGACCGGGAACGTATTTCGGGACGGTTCCTTGGTTGCATTCCAGCGGTCTTCGGGATAACCTAAGTATGAACCGCCGGGCCATCGATTGGGTGGTTGAGGCGGCTACTCTTCTTTTTTTAGAAACATTCATCATTTATTAAGCGGTGGAGGGTGCGTGCATGGCGGAGTATTCGCGAATCGAGGTGTCGCATATCAGCGGCAGCGCTGGAAGCGTAACGGTTGCGCAAATCTTGGATCGCAAAGTATTAGACTCAGGCCATATCCAGGAGTTGGCTAGTGAACTTGAGGCTTTGATCACCCAAGAGACGGCTAAGGGTATCTTGGTCAATTTTTCCAAGGTCGAGTTTCTTTCCAGCGCCGCGTTGAACAAGTTGATTAACTTCAATAAGAAGGTCAAGAGCGCGGGCGGCACGCTGGTGCTCACGAACTTACGCCCTGAAATCGAAGAAGTATTCGTGATCACCCGACTTAACCAACTTTTCAGCATTAAAGAGACCGAGGCCGATGGCTTGGCGTCTTTCTAGGCGTGAATATGTTGCGACGATCGCGGTTCAGGGAGTGTCCGAACAGCGTGTTTTTGTTCTTCGGCGCCGAGGAGGATTGAGTGTCTGTTCCAGGTTTGAGTGCGCCGCATGATGATGATCCCGACGAAGAAGCCCGTCGTCAGGAAGCGCGTCGCCGTGAAGCCCGTCGTCAGGAAGCCCGTCGTCAGGAAGCGCGTCGTCGGGAGCCTGCGGGCGATGAAACCATGCCGCCGGCCAGTGCGGAGGGGCATGAAGTACGCACTCCTTTTAGTGATGAAAACAAAGGTTTTCACACCCGCGCGCCAATTGAACCCCAAACGGTGGAAGATTTCACCCAGGCGCTTGCGTTGAGCGGGCTGATGCCGGCCGCCAAATTGGAGCAGTTTCGCACCAGTTTGAGCGCCGATGAAGAACCGCAAGACGCCAAGGCGTTCGCCAACCTCTTGGTGAAGTACCGGCGTTTGACGCGTTATCAGGCCGATGTGCTCACCAAGGGGCACACGCGCGGCTTGGTGTTGGGCAATTATGAAGTCCGGCGGGAAATTGGCGAAGGCGGCATGGGCATGGTCTTTGAGGGCCGCCACCGCCGCATGAAACGCAAAGTGGCCCTGAAGGTCTTGCATAAGTCGTTGACCGATTCCGAAGACGGCATCGGCCGCTTCCACCGCGAAGTTGAAGCGGCGGCGAAACTCCAGCACCCCAATATCGCGGCGGCCTACGACGCCGACGAAGAAGACGGCATCCACTTTCTCGTGATGGAGTTGGTCGAGGGCCCCGACTTGGCTGGTTATGTCAAGGAAGCCGGCGCCCTGCCGCCGGCGGTTGCCGTGCAACTCATCACGCAAGCCGCGCGCGGCTTGGCCCACGCTCACTCGCAGGGCGTCGTGCATCGCGATATCAAGCCCGCGAACTTGCTCGTTCGGCAAGACGGCGTGCTCAAAATTCTCGACATGGGCCTGGCGCAAATCACCTCCGACGCCGAAGAACGTAGCTTGATTGAGCTCACCCAAACCGGGCGCGCCATGGGGACGGTCGACTACATGGCGCCCGAACAAGCACTCGACGCACGGAGCGTCGACAGCCGCGCCGATATCTATAGCCTCGGCTCCACGCTCTACTTCCTCATGGCCGGAAAGCCGATGTCTCCCGACGGGCCGCTGGTGCAAAAAATGCTCTGGCATCAGAGCGGGGCGATTCCCTCCCTCAGGGACGTCGTGGAGGAAGTTCCCGAATCGCTCGACACGCTCTTCCAGAAAATGGTGGCCAAAAAACCGGAGGGGCGCCCGCAAAGCATGGACGAAGTCGTCCATGATCTTGAAGCCTGCATGGTGAGTTTCGATGAAGGCGGCGAACTGCCGCTGCAAGGCAACGACTTAGCGCGTTACATCGGCATCACGCACGATAGCCCCGCCACGGCCCATAATTTGTCGCATATCGGGCCGGCGCTGCGGCCCGCGGCGACTCCCGGCCCGGAAATCAAAGACCCCGACCTGGCAAAAATCATCGAGATTTGGGCCAAACTGCCCGACGGAATTCGCGTCGGCATCATGGCCATGGTCAACTCGGCCGCGCCCTGAATGACGAGTTGGTAAATGCCTGCCCGTGCCGACAACACGATTGTATCCGCATTTGTTGCGTCGTATGATTGACTCGTTGTATCGCGTAAGATTTGGATGGTTGGAATCATGGGCATCGTCGTCGATCCGAAATCCGGAATCATTCACAAGTACGTCTATGAGTTACGGTTCGACTTCGGGCAGGTGTACTGGGACCGAGCCGGAAGAATTGCAAAAGAGATCCTGTCGGAGCGAGACGAATGGGATTTTGACCGAATCGATATTGATAGTTGCCAGCTCGCTCATCGTGACTTGAACCTAGCGTTTAACTTTGGCCACGCCAAACTCGATCTCAGCCAGACCCAAAATGCGGATGTAGATTCGCTGGCGGCAGTTGGCGAGTTTGGCGCGTTGGCGGAGGCCTTTACGAAAACGGTCGTTAACCACCTGGAGCTAGAGTTCTTTCCACGCATCGGGTTTCGCGTTTGGTGTTTGTACCCATCAGTGGATCGTGAACAATCCCACGAGATGGTTCGGAACTTGAAGTTGTTCAGCCTAGATTCGGCACTTTCAGCCGCCGTTGGCGAAATATCCGAAGTTTCGCATAGGCTTGTTGTTGATCGACCGAAACACATGCTTCGCATTGCCGTTGCTCCTTTTGAACAACATGTGGAATTGCCGCCGAGTCTGATTCGTGCGGCAAAGACACAGGCGAAGAGAGAATCGCATGGACAACGACAGAAGCGAATCGATGCGATGAAGGCGAAGAAGAGAATCGAACACTATCCGCATTTTGGAGTTCTGCTCGACTTGGATGCGTACCTCGAGGATCCGCCATATCCAGATAACCTTCCGGTAAGCGATTTTATCTCAACGGCATTCGAGGACTTTGACAAAATGGGCCGAACGGTTCTGGCTTCGGCTAATGGGAGGTAGAGTCTACAATGAACGAATATTCAACGGGTTCGGAATCGACCGCGATAATCGCTAAACGAAACGGTCCGAGCGTTGCGACCGGCGGAAGTGTGTCTGGTGAGGCCTATACGTCAACGCTCACAACCGCGGGAACCCGATCAACGGGAGCCGCGGAGTTGCATCTCCCTCATGGTAAGCGATCACGAAGGCGCGTCGCTAAAGTGCTTCCAAAAGTAAAGCACGCTTGTTACGCCCTTTTCCGCTCATGCATCGAAAATCTCGATCGCGCGATTGATCACGACGAGGACTTTTTTCTTCGCAATAACGCGATCGAACAGTTAAAGGATTCTCTATCCGATCTTTGGGAGGTGCGGTCGCAACGCGAAGAGCAGTTTGGCGAACTGATCAATGTGCTCCAAGGCGTCTTTGCGCAACGAAATGTTGAGAATTTCGTCGTGGAACAACTGGTTTGCTTGCGTTCGGTATTCAGACGACTTGGCGAAGAACCCGTCTATTACGACGATTTTGCCAATGCAATCACGGTTGAGATGCTGAACGGGGGTATCGATGCCTTTCGAGGAATTGAATGAGGACCATGCGCCGCCTTCTCCCGAGCTTTTCTTGGACACATCAATCCACTGCTCAAAACTGAAGGGACCGTTGTTCCGCGAACGAATCGAGGATGTGTTTCGGTTGTTTACGTGGAAGAGCACATCGACTTACACCAAAGTCGAATTTGGAAATGTGGTTCTTGCCCAAGCTGAATACTATCTTCGCAAGCTCGATGAATTCGACTGTTTCGACAAGACGCTCGATTTTATTGGGAACGTATTGCCGCACAGGCTTCACCCAAAAAAAGTAACTTGGTCGTTTAACCTGCTCAAGGCCAACGGCGTCAACGACGCGGAGCGAACCGAGCGGGCCCGACTGTACCTGCGTCGTCTGATGAAGTTGGGCGTTCAGTTTGTAGAGGACTTGTGCGACCGTCCGCTGGCGGACGGGACGGATTGTTACTGGGCGAAACGCGGGGTTCATAAGCGGCGGGACGGTCGTCTCACTTGGAAAACACCGATTTGCAAACGCGAGAAAAAGCGATGTCGTGTAGATGAATTTTTCAATGAAAACCAAAGCGTCTTCAAGCAAATCAAGGTTGCAATTGATGCTTTGCCCGACAAAGTGAAGTCAATCCAACTTCGCAGTTTTTCCGAAGTCATCGGTCGGGCCTTGGAAGATCCGACCGTACTATTGGATTATCGATCTGGATGTATACGTCTTGCAGACGCCATCATTGCGGTCGACAGCTTGTCCCACAAAAACATGTTCAGTCAGAACGACGCAGAAAGTGAGTTGCTGACGAAAATTCTGGGGCAAGATTTCTATTACCTTCCACCTAACCCAGACAAAGGCGTCCTCGTCCAACTCGCGATAGACAATCCACCCGACTGTTAAGCAAACGTCCGCCGGAACCGTTGTTGCACCAAGCGCCCCCTGGCATGTCTCCCTTGGCAAGTGGGATTGTTTTCCTGCCGTTGGCTTAGCTCCCGCCGCTCGCCTTATTCCGTCGCCACGCCGCAGGCCCGTTGCGCGCGGAGCAGCACTTCGCCGGCCTTCTTTCGGGCTTTTTTCGCACCGGCGGCTAGCACTTGGCGAACTTCTTCAGGATGCGCCACCAAATGCTCGCGGCGCTGGCGGGCCTCGGAAAAATACGCTTCGGCCGCGTTGGCCAATGCTTTTTTGACTTCGCCGTAGCCGAATCCGCCGGCGCGATATTTTTCGGCCATGGCCTCTCGCTGGGCGGCGTCGGCGAATAGTGAATAGAGTTGGTAGAGGTGATCGGTTTGAGGGTCCTTGGGTTCGGCCATGGGGCGCGAATCGGTTGTGATTCGCATGATTTTCTTGCGGGCTTTTTTGGGGTCTTCAAACAGGCCGATGGTGTTGTCGTAACTTTTCGACATTTTTTCGCCATCGGTTCCGGGCACCTTGGCGGAGTCGTCGAGCACTTTCGACTTGGGCAGCACGAAGACCTCGCCGAACTGATGGTTAAAACTGCCGGCTAAATCGCGGCAAACTTCAATGTGCTGCACCTGATCATGGCCGACGGGCACGATATTGGCGTCGTAGGCCAAAATGTCGGCCGCCATGAGCACCGGGTAGGTGAAAAGGCCGGCTTCGGCGGTCAGGCCGCGTTCTTTTTTGTCTTTGTAGGCGTGGCAACGCTCCAGCAGGCCCATGGGGGCGCCGGTCATTAGCAGCCAACAGAGTTCGCTCACCTCGGGCACGTCTGATTGCACGAAGAGCGTCGCCTTTTCAGGATCAAGCCCCAAGGCGAGTAGGTCGATGGCCGCCTCGAGCGTCAATTCGCGCAACACCGCCGGATCGCGAATGGTGTTCAGCGCGTGCAGATTGGCAATGAAGTAGTACGATTCCTCTTCGTTTTGCAAGGCGATGTACTGGCGAATGGCGCCGAAATAGTTTCCCCAGTGGAAACGGCCGGTGGGTTGAATTCCCGATAAGACACGCATGTTTTTCCTCAAGCGACTAAAAATTGAATACCATTTTCCCGCGGCAAGCGGGTAACCGTTGATGGGTTTCGAACTGTAGAAAAGATTACTATCGTATTTTCACCCGCCGCCGGCGGAAGCCCCAGTCGTACTTCGGCTGTTTCTGGGTGAACATTGCAACGCAGAGAACATAGCGCGGCGATGGGCCGCAACCAAACTCGCGATCAGCGATAGGCCGAGTTCTTCACGGAACGCGAGCGGGGGACAAAAAAACATTTTAACCACGGAACACCGAGCACACAGAGAAGAAGGGGAGGAGAGGCAAACGCTTTATGAATTCGCTGCATCAAACTAGTGGTTTAGCGGAGCAATTCGTTCCCGAAACGGGATATTTTTTTCTCGGCTTTCTAACGCATGAGCTCCAACGACGCTTGGCGCCCCGCCTGGATACGGCAGACGCCGACAGCATCCGCCACCTTGAAAGTGCGATTAACCGCCGCCGGGAGGAGCGTCGATTGGCAGTCCGGTGTGTTGGTTGAAGAGGCGGGTTTGGCCTTCGCCGATTCGTGTGACTGCTCGCCAGCGGACCGCATGCAATTGCTCGGTCAGTTCGCCAAAGTAGGTTTTTCCCGAGGCGGCGTGGCGATGGTGCATGGCGATTTCCTCAGGCGTGAGGGCGAAATCGTAGAAGGTGAATTCGTCGATCACGCCGTTAAACGGTTCGATTTCCCGCGTGTTGCCGATTTCGGCCGGAGCGGGCCCGCCGCTCAAAATCAGCGTTCCGACCGGAAACGCATGAGAGAAGCAGAGTTTTCCATCGATAAAAATCGCTTTGCGGCCGCTGAAGCTGTCGTAGGTCGCGACCACATGGTGCGGCTGGCCGTTGGTCAGTTCTGCGAGGGTTGGCCGGCCGTGGCGTCCGTCGAGCGGCATGTCGAGTTCGCTATAACCCAGCCCTTTGAGAAAAAGCCCAAAGGAAAGGCAAGGCCCAGGCGGTACGTCTGGCAGATCAAAACGGTTGGCGTCGCCATCGTTCTGAAAACTGAGCAGTATGCGGCAGTTGCCATCTTCCTTGCGGAAGAATTCGTCGTAATCACGGGTGTTGCCGGCTTTGCCATTTCCGGCGCCGGCGGTCCAGCGGGAGATGAACATGGCCTCCAGCGTGATCCCGCTGCTACACGCCATGCTGCCGGCGCCCACCTTCTCTCCCACGCCGCCTTCGACGCGCGCGAATGCATTCGAAGTGTTGTCAAACGCCAAGGCCCCATCACCAATGATGCCCTTGATCGGCCTGGCTGCGGCGCCCAACGCGAGCGAAAGGCCGTCAATCTTGTCGGGCACGCGCCGCCCGGAAGCAGACGTGATGGGCGTATCAAAATTCCAGTAGAACCGGGGCAGGCGAACACGCGATTGCACCTCCACTTCGCCGTCGAGCACATGCACCCTGACGTGCCGGTCGTCGAGCACCGTGACGCGAAACTCCGTGCCCAGGTCGACGATGCGCAAATTTGAAGTGAGCACCGAAAACGACGCCTCCGCACTCTCCAACCGGGCGCGCACCGAACCATTATAAAGCACGCCGCCGGCCGCCGCATTGACGCCAAACAAGGCCGGCCCTTCGATGTGTACGTCGGCCCCGCTGGCCGAGGAGAACTGCGTTTCGCCGTGTTGCACGTTCAATGTCGTGGGCGACATCGCGCGGGCGTTCGACGATTCGGCTTTTTGCCAACCGGCCGACGAACCCAACACCGCCACCGTGTGAATGGGTAGGTCGCGGTTGTCGTAATGCATGGCGACAAATCGATTCCCGTGCAGAGGCGGCGTTGAATCCGAAGCCGGGCGCCATAGCGATACCGCGAGAAGAATGGCCGCCGCCAGAGCCATTCCGCCCGCAATGAGCACCCGTTGGCGGAACGGTTTTCGATTGGCCGCAATGGCCTTCAGTTGGGCCGAGCCGGTTGAAGCGTACTCTTCAACGGAGGCTGGTTGCGGCAACGCGGGCGTTGTGATGGCAAGTTGCCCATGCACGAAAGCGTATCGTAAATAGTCGCGTCGCGACGCAGGATCGTTTTTGAGCAGCGATTCCAAACGCGCGACATCGTCGGCGCGGGCGGCGTCGTCGAAGACCTTGTCGGCAAGATCAAACAGTCGATCACCGGCCGAGTTTTCTCGATTGTTCGTCATGAGTTACCACCCTACGTATCTTGGGCAATTTTACGCTCCACGCATTCCAAGAGTGAACGCCGCATGACTTTCAGCGATTTATAAACCGTATGCACGGATCGATCCCACGTTGCCGCGATGGCGCCGGCCGATTGATTCTCGCCGTAAAACATTCGAATCAGTCCTTGTTGCCGCCCGCTCAAATGTTGGACGCATTCGTCGAGCGCTGCCTGGCGAGGCGGCATTTCACTGGCCAGACTGGCTGCGTCGTCGGCCAGGTCGAGCAACAGCGTTTCACTAAACACGAGTCGATCGCGGCTTTGCCCACGCCAGTATTTGAGCACTTGGTGCCGCGCCACGCCAATTGCCCAGGGGGCGAACTCCGCCTCAGGACGAAACGAGGGGAAACTCCGCCACAAAACAAGGCTGGTCTCTTGAAACACATCGTTCGCCGCGGCGCTATCATAAATCAGCGCCCGAATATAAGCCAACACGCAAAATTGGTCGCGGGTGAAGAGCCGCAGGAATTCCTCGTATTGGTCTGTGTCGTGGGCCGATTTTTTGTCCATCCGCATTTATTCCACTGTTGGAGTTCTCACTTGAGCGGGCCTTGAACCTGTTCGTTTATTATATTGTGCGCCTGGTTGGAAATCACGTGGTGGAAAAAATCTTGCGGTCCGTTTTGGGGGCCTAAATGTCCGTTAAAACCGGCATTTCGCGTGCTAGCGGCGCAAATGCGGCGAGCGATTTGTTCAGGAAGATCGGTAAAATCGAAAAAAACCTGCCTTTCGCCACGACCGCCTGCCGAAATGTACTTCAGGCGAGTTCTTCTCGTGACGAATTTGCGCTGAGGTTGGCCAGGAAATGGATTCCTGGTCTGGGCGCTGCAACGTCGCTGGAAGTATTTGCCGCGTCCCCTTGGGGTCGCAAAAAAGCCGCCCCTTGGAGGGGAGGCTGCCAGCGAAGTAAACACTCCCAACCACCCCGCGAAACCAGTACTCTTCCGCCGTTTCCAAATGGCTAGGCAGAGGATTCGGTTGGGAATCTACGGCACCGAAACGCATTATTAATCAGGAGGGGGACCCATGCGACACAGTTTTGTTGCATCGGCGCTTCTGGCAGTTACCGTCATGACGTCCTCGGTGGCGATTGGCGACGACAACCAGATCGCGCGTCAAATCGTGCAGAGATTACGGCAAGAACAAACGGCTGGAAATCTAAAGGGCTTCGGCGTCGACCTGAAAGTGGTCGATGGCGTAGTGATGCTTCGCGGCCGTGTTTCCAGCACGCGCCAAGAGCAATTGGTTCAGCAGATTGCCGCCTCCGCGCCCGGCGTCAAGGGCGTCCAGAAACAGATCTCGGTGGCTCCTCAGGCCGCTGGCGCCGTTGCGGCGCCGGTTTCCTCCCGTCGCGCAAGAAATGCGAACCGGGGACCGTTTGCCGGCGGAACACATGCGGTATCGTTGGCCCAACAACAAACGCCGGTTTTGGCCCCGATTCCAGCACCGCCTAGCGCACCACGACAGCCTAGCGCACCAGGACAACAGCCGCGTTTGATTCCCGCGATGATCGCGGTTCCGGTTGCCGCCGCGCCGCAGTATGCCCCGCAACGTTACGCGGCCCAACGCCCCGTAGCCTTCGCCCAAACAGCCTACAACGCTGGTGGTCAGTACGGCTCGCCAGCGCCCGCCGCAATGGCCAGTCACGGCGGACCCGCTCACGCCCGTTACGACCACCCCAACTTGCCGGCTTACTCTTGGCCCAGTTACGCCGCACACCCCAACTATGCTGCGGTGACGTATCCCAAGCAGTATTCGCCCAGCGCTTGGCCTTATATCGGCCCGTTTTATCCTTATCCGCAAGTTCCCCTCGGCTGGCGTAAAGTCACCTTGGAATGGGATGACGGCTGGTGGCAGCTCGATTTCAAAAATAAGCGGCACCGCTAAAAATCTAAAAACTCCAGCCTCCGTCGGCTATCGTCGACGGAGGCTTTTTTTGATGATACCGCTCTCGGTTGAAAACGGCGCATTTTTCGTTTAACGGCAAGCCGAAGGCGACTGCGTTTTTCCGTCTTGCCAGAACGCGTTGGCGCTAAACGCAGCCGCCTTCGGCTTGCCGTTAAACGAGCCATTGTTAGCCGTGTGAAGTATATAAAAGCCCGGCATTTTGAAATGCCGGGCTTTTTTCGCGGAGCAACCGCTCGATGTTTTTTCCGCGATGTTTTTTCCGCGACGCCTCACGCTTCAGAATGGCCATCGGCGAGATTGTTATCTTTGGGAGAAGCCGGCTGGAAGGCGTCGTTGGCCATGAGAATTGCTTCCGCCACGGTGACGAGTTTTTTGTTTTCCCGCCGCGAGATCGAATGCAGCCGCGCGAACGCCGCCTGTTCGCCAACCCCCGCCTTCTTCATGATGGCCCTCTTGGCCTGTTCGAGGATTTTTCGGTCGGCCAAGGCTTGACGTAAGTCGGCGGTTTCCTGTTGTAATCTCATCAATTCGGCAAAACGGCTGCGCGCGATTGCAATTGCCGGTTCGAGATCAGCCTGCTTCACCGGTTTGACCAAATACGCCATGGCGTGGTCGGCGCCGGCGCGTTCGATAAGCTCGGGCTGGTGGTGGGCGGAAACCAACACCACCGGTATCGGCTCGTTCTCGCAAATGGCCTTCGCCGCCTCGATGCCGTCGAGCTGAGGCATTTTTATGTCGGTGATGACAACATCTGGGTGATGGGTCCGACAAAGTTCGACCAGTTCCCGCCCATTTTCGGCGACAGCAACGGCCTCAAACCCCAAACGGGGCAGTATTTTTTGAAAATACTCCCGCATATCGGGTTCGTCGTCTGCAACTGCAATTCGCACTTTGGTCATCCAGAATAGCCTTCGCAACCGCACGCCCCGCCGCCACGCAAGGAGCGATCACTACGCACGCGGAAAAGTAATTTCGAACGTTGCTCCTTTCACGCTCTCTCCCAGCACGATCGTTCCGTCGTGGGCTTCCACGATTCTTTTAGCAATCGCCATGCCAAGCCCCGTCCCTTTCGATTTCGTGGTGAAGAAGGGATCAAAGATTTTTGGCCTCACCGCCGGCGGCACTCCCTCGCCATTGTCGGAAATGGTGAGTCGAATTGCGGGCTGATCGTCTATTTTCCCGTCTTCACACCGAATAACGATCGTTCCCGGGTCGGGGCACGCACTCAGCGCATTCTCCAAGATATTTCGGATAACCTGCCCAATCGCAAATGCATCGAGGCTGCATTTGGTGTTGTTGGTCTTTATTTCCTCGCTGAGCGTCACGCATTTTCCCCGGCGAGTGAGCGCCAAATGTTCCCAAACGTCGCGCCATATATGTGCTATATCGCACACTTCGCGTTCCAAAGCGATCGGCGCCGAGTAGTTCCGCACCTCTTCATAGAGGTGATGCAGATGATCGAGGGCCTTCTGGATTCTTCCCACCAGCACGATTTCTTCGGGTTGATCGTCTAGTTCAATTTCCAAGAGCTCCAGGCAGGCTTGGCAGCGTTGGAACGCGTTGCGACTTTCGTGAGCCAGTCCGGCAATCATTTCTCCCACCGCCGCCAGACGTTCGGCTTGCAGCGCTCGCTGCTCCGCTTGTCGCTGGCGGGTGATGTCTTGGCCGATCACGACCACGGCGGGGGCCCCTTTGTAATCGTCGATTCTCTGGGAATTCCAGGCGAGAAACCGGTGTTCGCCATCGCGGCATAACACCCGGCACTGCCTGCGATGTTCGCCTCCCTCCGACAGAACGCCGCGCAACCCTTTCCGCACCGGCTTTCGATCTTCGTCCAAGAGCAACAGACGAAAAAAATCCTGGCCGACCGCTTCTTCCGCCGAGTAGCCCGTTATTCTCTGGGCGAAAGGGTTGAAGTAGGCGATCTCTCCCTCTTGGCGAACGATGACGATCAGGCTGTCGTCCGACTCGACAAGATTTTGAAAGGCCGCCTCGCTCCTTTTGGAGGCTTCGAGTCTTTGCACCGCGACCAATTCCCGGTGGTAGGCGTCTTGGATGATCGCCAAATCAAAATCAAGCAAGCGGTGCAACGACGCCACATGCGTCTGCAACGCATCTGCTTCGCCCGGCCAATTTTTGTCCAAGGCCAAGGCCAAGGCTGATCGCAACCGGGAAAGGGCGCAATGCGTATAGATGTGGTGCAAACCGATGTTTGCATGCCGCCAACCGACGCGCCAACGAAGCGCGACGTACGAATCGTCGTAGGGGCCGGTAAAAAACTGATCCAGCCACATAATGAGCGATTGCTTCAATTCCGCGATTTGCCGCTCGCCGCCGGTAATCACCGCCGCAGCGCCAGGTTCGCGGCGAATCGCGTCGTAGAAATCGTCGATGACCGCGGGGAAATCCCCTCGAATACACTCACCCGCGCGGCGCACGCGGCGCTCGTCGTCGGCAGTCAGATCGACGTAGCTCTTGTAGCGTCGGAAGTCTGAAAATACATGCGAGGGGATTTCATGCGGTTCCATGTTCTTCTCATTTTTGCTTGGCGGCTATGCATGCTGGAGTTCTTCCAGCGATTCCAAGGCGAAGGCCACGTGCAACGCCGCCCCCAGCGGTAGGGCGTTTTCGTCGACCTTGAATTGAGGATGATGCACGCCGAAAACGGCGCCTTGCGCTTCGTTGCGAACGCCCAGTGCGACGAAACACCCCGGAACCTGTTCCGTATAGAAGGCGAAGTCTTCGCCGCCCATCACGGCCGGCGCCTCATGAATCTGCTCGGCGCCGATTAACTCCGCCGCGACTTTTTGCGCAAAACTCCAGCAATGCGGATCGTTCACCGTGGGCGGGTAGTCGTTGCCGGGAAACGTGGTATCGGCCCGGCAGCGGTTCGCCGTCGCGACGTGATCGGCTATTTCTCCCACGCGTTTTTGAATCTGACGCAGCGTTTCCATCGACAACGCGCGCACCGTGCCCCGCAGATGCACCGCTTCGGGAATCACATTGTAGGCCTCGCCGGCGTGAATCTGGGTGATGCTGACCACGCCCGAATGCAGGGGATCGAGTTCTCGCGAAACGATGGTTTGAAGTTCGGTGATGATCTTGGCCGCCGTCACCACCGGGTCGATTGCCAAATGCGGCATGGCCGCGTGCCCGCCGCGGCCGTGAACGGTCATTTCGAGGAAGCCGGCCGCCGCCAAAAACACGCCCGGCCGCGAGCCAATGGCGCCAACGGGCAACTGCGGCCACACGTGTAGTCCAAAAATGCGTTGGACATCGGGCTTTTTCAGTGCGCCGTCTTCTCGCATTCTTTTCCCGCCGGCGCCGCCCTCTTCGGCCGGTTGGAAGAGCAGTTTCACCGTGCCATGAATTTCATGCTCGCGTTCCTTCAGCAGACGCGCCGCGCCCAGCAACATGGCAGTGTGGCAGTCGTGGCCGCAGGCGTGCATTTTTCCTTCGTGCTCGCTCCGAAACGGCACATCGGCCAATTCCTGAATGGGGAGGGCGTCCATATCGGCCCGCAAGGCCACACACGGCCCTTGGCCATCGCCCAAGCTCGCCAACACGCCGGTTTCCGCCAGCGGATATCGATACGGAATTTCCAGCGCGTCGAGCGTCTGGCGAATGAGTTGGCTGGTTTTGACTTCCTCATACATCAACTCCGGAAAACGATGCAATTGGCGGCGAAGCTGTACGATCCAATCTCGAATGGCCCGGGCGTCGTCGACCGGATTGCGAGTTTTCATGGCCGTGTTCCTGCTGAGATACCGCACGAGGTTGAAAATGTCACACTTTTTCGTTTAACGGCAAGCCGAAGGCGGCTGTGTTTTGAGCCCACGCGTTCGGGCAGAACAGAAAACGCAGTCGCCTTCGGCTTGCCGTTAAACGACCCATTGCCAGCCGCGTGAAGTATATGAAACATTTCTGCTGGTATGAAACACGCCGAGCCGCCTACAAAAGCAGGCGGCCCGGCGCTCGAAACTCATAACGACAACATCGCAGACGTTTTGTTTAGATGTCGTAATACAGGCAGAACTCGTAAGGATGCGGACGCAGCCGCAACGCATCGACTTCATTCTCCCGTTTGTAGGAAATCCAGGTGCTGATCACATCTTCGGTGAAGACATCGCCCCGCAGCAGGAACTCGTGGTCGTTCTCCAAGGCGGTGAGCGCTTCATCGAGCGAAGCGGGCGTCTTGCGTACGGCGGCGGCTTCTTCCGGCGGCAGATCGTAGATGTCTTTATCGAGCGGTTCGCCGGGATTGGTTTTGTTCTGAATGCCGTCGATAGCGGCCATCATCAAAGCAGTGAACGCCAAGTACGGGTTGCAGCTAGGATCGGGACAACGGAATTCAATACGCTTCGATTTCGGACTCGGGCTGTACATCGGAATACGACACGCCGCCGAGCGGTTTCGTTGCGAGTAGGCCAAATTCACCGGTGCTTCATAACCGGGCACCAAACGCTTGTAGCTGTTGGTGGTCGGGTTGGTGAAGGCCAGCAAGGCGGGTGCGTGGGCCAAAATACCGCCAATGGCGTGCAAGCCCATTTCGCTGAAGCCGGCGTAACCGCTTCCGGCAAACAGCGGGTTGCCGTCTTTCCAGAGCGAAATGTGCGTGTGCATGCCGGAGCCGTTATCGCTAAAGATCGGCTTGGGCATGAAGGTGACGGTTTTGCCCCATTTGGCCGCCACATTCTTGACAATGTACTTGTACATCACCATTTGGTCGGCCATGAGCACCAGTTCGTTGAACCTGAGATCGATTTCGGCTTGGCCGGCCGTCGCGACTTCATGGTGCTGGCATTCCACATTCAAGCCGCACTCAATGAGCGTGACCATCATCTCGTTGCGAATGTCCATCATTTGATCGGCCGGCGGAACGGGGAAATACCCTTCCTTGTGCCGAATTTTGTTGGCTAGGTTCGGGCCTTCATCTTTACCCCGATTCCATTCCGCCTCGATGCTATCGACATGGTAATAGCTTTCGTGGGCGTTCTGGTCGAAACGCACGTCGTCGAAGATGAAGAATTCCGCTTCGGGGCCAAAGAACGCGGTATCGGCAATGCCGGTGCTCCGCAGGTAGTTCACGCCCTTGCGAGCCACGTTGCGCGGGTCACGGCTGTAATCTTCACGAGTGATCGGGTCTTGAATGTTGCAGATGATCACCAGCGTGGGGATCTTGCAAAACGGATCGAGAAAGGCGGTTTCCGGCTGCGGAACGATGAGCATGTCGCTCTCGTTGATTTTCTGCCAGCCGCGAATGCTCGAGCCGTCGAAACCGAGCCCGTCTTCAAACACATCTTCCGTCAAATGATTGACCGGAATGGTGGTGTGCTGCCATAAACCGGGGAAGTCCATAAAACGTAAGTCAATCGCTTTGACGTCTTTTTCCCGACACAATCTCAACACTTCTTGGGGCGTCACGTTGTTCTCCCTCTTGGCCTAAAAACTGAATGCGGTCCGTTATGAGCACAATCCGCGATGAGCACGGAGTTCACGATGAGAATAGTCTTGCCACGGGCAAGACCCGAGCGACTGGTAGCAATGCTTGCGCCATACCACTTTTACAAGTCCTGTGTTATAGCGCCTAATGAATTGAAATCAATCGGGTTATCGCAATTTTATGAAAATCCGCCGGCATTACCAGAGGGGACCCGACTGCCGCGACATTACGCATCTGCTGCTCAAATCGGCGGCAGTTCGTGCTGGATTTCACCGGAAGCGGGCTCGGACCGCGCCCCCAAGCTTCCTTTTTGGCTTCCCACGCGCGAAGCCGTAGGAGACAATGGAACACCACTGAATTCCGCGGCGGCGAATTCCGCGGCGGCGAATTCCAGAACGGCGAATTCCAGAACGGCGCCTCGGTTGCTTAGCATTGAGCGGAAAATTAGTGTCGTAGCCATGCTTGCCAGAGCGTGGGATGGTTCACCGCTCACCCACGGTCTGGCGACGATGGCTACACAAGTGCGACCGTTATTTATCGAGCGGTGCTTACCGAACCACCGCAAGGCGAACACCGGGGAGAGAAGAATGTTGCGACATCTCGTCGATTGCCGGCGCCCACGCCAGCTAGGAACCGCGTGGAGCGTATTTGCCGAATTAAAACCCCGGCATTTGGAATATGCCGGGGTTTTCCTGGGCGCCGCCGGTCGCTTTTTTGTTCGCGGTTCTTTCGTGCTCCTAGGCGGCATGGCTTGGTTTGTTTGTGCATCGCCACTGCCCGCCGCCGAGAACGCGCCGCGGAGTCTGACGGTAAAACAGTGTCACGACTTCACCATCACCGGCAAGGGCGATGCCGACGCCTGGAAGCAAACAGACTGGGTTGCATTGAATCGCCGGCCAAAAGGCAAGCACGATTACACCGCACGCTTCAAAATGTTGTACTCGCCAACCGGCGTGTACGTGTTGTTCGACGGCAGCGATCAAACCTTGACGGCAACCATGCAAGAAGACTTCCTCGATCTTTGGAACGAAGATGTGTTCGAGTGCTTCTTCTGGACCAGCGAACAGCACACGGTTTACTTTGAATACGAAATCTCGCCGCTGGGGCGTGAACTACCGATTCTGGTGCCCAACCTCGACGGGCGGTTCCTGGGCTGGCGGCCTTGGCATTACGAAGGCGAACGCAAAATCAAGAAGAAGGTTTCGGCGAGCGGCGGAAAGAATGTGTCGATGGCGAGCGTGTCGGGCTGGCGCGCGGAAGTTTTTATCCCCTACGAATTATTGAAGCCGCTGCAAAACACGCCACCCAAACCGGGAACGCGGTGGCGAGCCAACTTCTATCGAGTAGACTACGACAACCAGCAGGTAACCGCCTGGGATTGGGCCCGCGTCGGCCCCAGCTTTCACGATTTCAAAAACTTCGGCACGCTGGTTTTTGAATAGACGCATTTCAAGTCAAACAGGAATCCGATGATATCCGCACCGAACGCCGCCTGCCGGCTCCTCATGGTTTCTCTTATATTGACCGCTCACACGGCCCTCGCGCAACAGGCCGCGCCGAAACCGGAAGATATCCGCGACCTAAAACTGCGCGATTGGCAACCTCGCTCGATGCTCAAAACCAAGGTAACGCGAATCGCGCTGCCCAAGTTTCCGGTGGTTGACGTGCATAATCACCTGGGCGGCGGGGCAGCCGTCTTGACCAAGAATCGCGTCGACAAATACATCGCCGAGATGGATGCCGCCGGCGTTCGCACGGTCGTGAACCTGGACGGCGGCTGGGACGCCCGGCTGCAAGAGACCATCGCCGCTCTGGACGAAGCGCATCCTGGCCGCTTCCTGACCTTCGCCTTGATCGATCTGCGCGGCTTCGACGAAGATGGCTGGTCGAAGCGAGAAACAGACCGTTTGCGAAAAAGCTTCCAAGCCGGAGCAAAAGGGCTGAAGTTTCACAAGTCGCTTGGTTTGTCGTACCGCGATAAAGACGGCAAGCTGCTCGGCATCGACGACAAACGCCTCGACCCGATCTGGGCCTTGTGCGGTGAAATGAATCGCCCCGTGATGATTCACACTTCCGATCCAGCCGCTTTTTTTACGCCGCTCGATCGCTACAACGAACGCTGGCACGAACTCAACAAACATCCTAACTGGCTGTTCCACGGCGAGAAGTATCCGTCGCGAGAAGAGTTGCTGGAGCAACGCAATCGGGCCATCGCCAAACATCCAAAAACGACATTCATCGGCGCACATTTCGGAAACAATCCTGAAGACCTGAAAACGGTTGGCAAGTGGCTCGATGCGTATCCGAATTTTTATGTCGATATCGACGCGCGAATTTCCGAGTTGGGTCGCCAGCCGTACAGTTGCCGCCGGTTCTTCATCAAGTATCAAGACCGCATCATGTTCGGCACCGATACCACGCCGCAAGCCGAGGCCTATCGTCTTTATTATCGTTTCATGGAAACCGACGATGAATACTTCGACACCGCCGAATCGCACCACCGCCAAGGCTTCTGGATGATCTACGGCATCTTCCTGCCGAAGCCGGTTTTGGAAAAGATATACAACGGAAACGCCGTCAAGCTACTAGGGCTTTCGCCGGCGGGTTCTTCGTCGAACTAGGCAATGCATCGCAAGCGATCACAACGAAGCACGTCGTTCGTTCAAGAGCAGGAACCATGAACTCCAACGGCTGGCATGGTTGCAGTCCGTGGCGGCGGCGTTCAGTTGTCCGATTCGAGCAAGGTTTGCAGCCGCTTGAGCGAGCGAGTGAGCATCACGCGCACGGCGGCGTCGCTTTTGCCCAGCGCCGAGGCGATTTCCTTGGACGGCTTGTTCTCGACATACCGCAGCCGCAACGCTTCGCGCTGTTCCTCGGAAAGTTGGCTCATCGCTTCCAAGAGCCGCATTTCGCGGACGTTGCGTGAAAACGCCTGGCTGGGCGTCGTCATGCTGTTGACCAGCAGATTGATCAAACCGCCCGGCTGTGAATCGCCGCCGCCGGGCGAACCAAGTGGCGTCTCGCGAGCGGCATCTCGCTTTTTGGCGCCGAAAAAATGGCGGTGGGCGTCGACAATGCGTCGTTCCGCAACCTGGCACAACCAAGAGAAAGGGTCGCGATCACCGAGCACTATTTTGTCAACGGCGCGCACGGCGTCGGTAATCGTTTCCTGGAAGATGTCGTCGGGCTCAACCTTGCGGCGCAGCCCGGCGCCCAATTGCCGTTCGATGTACGCCATCAGCCGCCAGCGATTGGCTTCCGAGAATTCGGCCAAGGCTTCGGCGTCGCCGGCGCGAATGCGATTTAGGAGTTGGTCTTGATCGTTGTTCACCTGAGTATTCCTGCGCAGTTTCCGGAAAGGGCGATGGCAGTAGCAATATAATGCATACGCCGTACTTTTGCCGAGAATTGCTCGTAAATTCCACTATGGAACCGTCCTGAATTTACAAGCCGAATTAAAAGCCCGGCATTTTGAAAATGCCGGGCTTTTTTGAACGACATCCGGGAACTTGTTTCGCGACTACTCCTATCAGAGTAGCGCGCCGGCGAAAGCCGCCGCAACGCTTTCCGCGGCTCGTTCGCCACTGTGAATGCAGTTGGGCAGGCCGACGCCGTCCAGAAAATTGCCCGCCATGAACAACTTGGAATGCCGCTGCAACCGATCGGCGATGCGGCGAGTGTTCTCGATATGGCCGATGTAATACTGCGGCATGGCGGCGGTATGGCGGCTGACATGCGTGAAGCACGGCGCGCCTTGAACGCCCAGTAAGTCGTGAAGTTCTTCGGCAGCCAGATTAAGCAATTGGTCTTGGGGAAGCGCGGCCAGTTCGGGTTGGCAGGCGCCGCCGACGAACACGCGAATCAACACGCAGTCGTCGGGCGCTCGGCCGGCGTACTTGATGCTGGAGAAACTCGCCGAAAGAACTCTGCGTTTCTCGATGCGCGGCGCGACAACGCCAAAACCGTCGAGCGGGTGCGACACCTGAGCGCGCCGGTAGCCGAGAGAAACAATCGAGCAACTCGCATGCTCGATCTTCCCCAACGCATCGGAGAGGTCGCTATCGAGGGGAGCGGTGAGCCGCGCCGCCGCCGCCGCTGGAGTGGCGAGTATCACGGCGTCGTACTCCTGTGTGTCCTCGCTCTCGGCGATGGTTACGCGCCAGCCCTTGCTCGTGGACGTCAGTTCGCTCACGCGCGCATTCCGTTGGACCGACTCCGGCGGCAAACGCCCGGCAATGGCGTTGACTAGGCTTGTCATTCCGTCGCTCGGCGCGACAAACATACTGTATCGCGCGCCGCTGCTCGACTCCGCCGGCTTGCGCACGCTGCGTAATGCGCGAATCAGACTGCCATGTGAGCGCTCCATTTCGGCAAAACGAGGCATGGTGGCGCGCAGGCTGAGTTTCTCGGGATCACCGGTATAGATTCCGCCAATCAACGGTTGCACAAGACGTTCGTAAGTTTCCCGGCCCAGCCTGCGCCGGCAGAACGAGGCCAAACTTTCATCGTCGTTTTCCTCCCGACGCGGGATAAATCGCTCCCAGGCCAAACGTAGCTTTCCCAGCGGACTAAGAATGGGCGTACTCAGAATGGGGCCGATTTTATTTGGCGCCATCACGACGAAGCCATCTGGTATGGGGTGGATGCGTCCTCGACGAACCACAAACGCATGGCGGAAGTTCGGATTCGTTCGCAGCAGTTGTTCGCTGAAGCCGATGCGACGGCAAAGGTCTAAGGCCCACGGCGCGGTCGTGATGAAATTATCGGCGCCGCCCTCCACTAAAAAGCCGTCTTGGGAGGTCGTTTTCAAGACGCCGCCCAACCGGTCCGACGCCTCGAACAACGTCAGGCGAACGGTCGGTTCGAGTTCCGTCAGCCGATGCGCCGCCGCCAAGCCGGAGATCCCTCCGCCGATAACAGCTACTGAACGAATGGAAGACGGAGACGTTATGGGCGGCAAAGAGCACATCGGCAGGATCGCAGCAGGGTTTTTCAAGACAACGACAACTAGCCGGGCGGATAAACGGCCGGCGTCAACAAACAGGACAACTGCATCCAGTTTAGTGCGGCGTCGCCCTTTCGGCAACGCATCTTCGCGGTGCGGTTGGAAGGCCGGCGCGACCAGCGTCAAATATGACTGGCGGGCGCGACTGGCGGGCGTTGGACGGGCCGCCGTGCGTCAGTTAGCCTTGAGACAGGGGGTCGCCCGAACTCCGCCTTCAGAACGCCCAGGACGTGTGGAAAAACGATATCCTGGCCCAGAAGCCCGGCTTTTTCAAACAGCCGGGCTTCTCAAACGCCAAGAGCGACAGGGAGCCGACATGGCCAGCGCCGACTTTTATGATCGTCTTTTAACCGGTTTGGGCGGACCTTGGCCAGAACCCCCGGCCTTGAACGTGCGTCATCGAGAGACGCTCCCCCAAGACGGTTTCCGCATCGAATCGCTCTATTACGACGCCGAACCCCACGACCCTATTCCCGCCATGCTGCTGATTCCCGACGGCGTATCGGCCCAGAACCCGGCGCCGGGAATTGCCGTTTGGCATCAACATGCCGGGCAATGGCATTTAGGCAAGAGCGAGCCGGCGGGGTTGGCGGGAAACCCCATGCATCATACCGGCGCGGCGCTGGCCCGCGAAGGTTATGTGGTTTTGTGCCCCGACGCCCTCTGTTTTGAAGAGCGGCAAGACGCCACGAAGAAACTCAAGGGCGGGGCCTACGAGCGTTTCGAGTTTTTACGCTACGTCGTTTCTGGAAAGTGCATGGCCTGGAAGAACATTCTCGATATGCGGCGCGCGATCGATTTTCTCACCAGTCGGCCGGAAGTCGCCTCAGACCGCCTCGGTTGTTATGGACACTCCATGGGTTCGACGCACACCTGGCTGGTGGGGCCGTGGGAAAAACGGTTGCAATGCCTGGTCGGCAACTGCTGCCTGCCAACCTACAAAGCCATTCACGATAACCACATGCTGCACTGCTTCCCCAATTTCGTACCCGGCATTTTTTCCCACGGCGACACGCCCGATATCGCGGCCTTGATCGCGCCCCGCGCGTTGCATTTGAATTTCGGTGAGAACGATGGCGGCAGCCCGATCGACGAAGTGCGCCGAGGTATCGAAACCATTCAAAACGCCTACGCCGCAAAACACGCTGAGAAAAAATTCACCCACTACATCGAACCGAACACAGGACACGTGCTGTCTGAAGAAATGTGGCGACGAACCAAAGCCGCGTTCGCTCGTCATTTAATACAAGATCAAGATGCGTAGTTCCACGGGGGCCGTTTTTATCGGCAACCGCGTCCGTTAGGCGAGCGGCAGATGAGGATTTACCCAATACAAGCACGAAGCGCAAGCGAGTGAATCAACAAACGGTCATTCCCCGACAAGTGGAAACCCAAAAAAACTCACGGACTCCCGCTGCGTGCGGGTAAGTTATTTTCCGCCGTTCGCCTTACGCCGCGCCGCGTAGCAAGATCTCGCCGCGTCCGCCTTCGATCATATCGCCGTGGTGGAGTTCAAAATCTTGGGTGAGGAGTTCGTCGGCGATGTGAAACCCGTCTTTTCGCAATTGGCGAAACAACATCGTGAGCATCACGGGGCGATACCGGCAGGCGCGTCGAAATGTCGCCAATAGCGGCGGCGGCGGGCCAAAAAATCCCAGTGTTCCGCGCCGCATGCCGGCGCCATGACGAATGCCGCTCGCGCCGAAAACGAAGATGCTGCCCGCCAGCATGTTGAAGCCGATCAGATCGCCGACATCGCCGCCCACGGCCAATAGTCCGCGACGCATGGTGTGCCCCAATTCGTTGCCGGCGTTTCCGTCGATCATGATCACGCCGCCGCGCATGCCGACCGGACTGCCGCGATAAGCGGCGCCGATCAAATGGCCGGCATTGCCTTGAATATGAATCGAGCCGCCGCGCATTTCGCCGCCCACCCAATCGCTGGCGTCGCCTTGGACGATAATTCGCCCGCCGCGCATTTCACTGCCAATGTGTCGCCCGGCGGGGCCGCGAATAAGCATTTCGCCCTCGCGCATGTGGGCGCCGAGCCAATGCACGCCGGAGAGGTCGCCCTCCCAAACCATGCGGCCATCGGCGAGATCGCCCGAAAGCTTGAAAAAGTCGGCCAACACACCCTGACGGTTCCCCTCGAAAACTGGCATCTGTTCTGTCTCACCGAACGATTTCTCGCGCAGCACATCGGGAGTGATTCCCTCCACTTCCAGCGGAATTGAGCCAGGACTACGATATTCAAGTAAAAGCGACATACTCGCGACCAACCTGCTTTATTATGTGCGCCGCCTATGCTTCACAAGGCCAGCGACGGCTTTGCCGTTCAACGAAAAACACGCAATTTTCAACCGTGAGCGTTATACCACGACCAAAGCAACGCCGCAAAGTGTAACGAACCAGCAGTAAGTAGCGTCCGCCTTGCGAACCGTTTGCATGCTGGGAAGAGCCCTTTTTTGGGTTCCCACCTACGCGGGAATGACCGTTTGCT
The DNA here is from genome assembly GCA_024276655.1 of Planctomycetota bacterium. Classification (GTDB taxonomy): domain Bacteria; phylum Planctomycetota; class Planctomycetia; order Pirellulales; family Pirellulaceae; genus SZUA-33. The sequence goes on along the minus strand of JAJRWU010000325.1, from coordinate 2,853 downwards.
GATTCACTCGCTTGCGCTTCGTGCTTGTATTAGGTAAATTTCCATCTGCGCTCGCCTAAAGGGAACCACGGTCTGCCGACTGAGGAATCAAGAATTTGAAAGCGGTTCGATGGTGTATCCATCGGCGGTGGCGCGGTTATAATAAAACGAACGCCGCCACTTTTCACAACCACTTTTGGGCATTGGCTCCATGGCTCGCAATGCAAGGACAAAAGGCAGTGTGAACATGCAGCGTCTGCTCTTCATGGCGTGTGCTCTGTTTGCGTTGCCGCCGTCGTTTCCCCTTTGGGCTCAGGAGGAAGCGTATCAGGCCGATCTTGCCGTTTGGTTGGAGGATCTGGACCACACGACTTTTGCCCGCCGCGAAGAGGCGACGCGTCGGTTGATCGAAGCGCGTCGGTTCGGGATCGAATCGTTGGAGGCGGCGGCGGTTTCCGGAAGCGCGGAAAAACGTTGGCGGGTCGTGCATGTTTTGCGGAAGCTGTGCCTGGTTCGCGATCGCGAAACGAGTCGGCCGGCGCTGGCGGCGTTGCGGCGTTTGGCGTCGTCTAGCAACGCGGGGGTTTCGGAGCGGGCGCAATCTGCGGTTGACGATTTCCAAAGCAAGCAGCACGCGCGGGCTTCGGCTGAAATCATCGCCTTGGGAGGCACGGTCAAGGGCCGGCTCGACTTCGCAACGGCGGTGCGGCTGGACGACAAATGGCGCGGCGGCGATCAAAGCCTGGCGCTCCTGGCCGATCTGCGCCATGTGAGCAGCCTATCCATTAGCGGCTCCGACGTGAGTGATGAAGGGCTGCGTCACATACAGGGTTTGGCCGACTTGCAAACGCTGTTCATTGGGAAAAGCCGTGTGCGGGGCCCTGGCATTGTCTACTTGAAGTCGCTGCATCATCTGACCTACCTGTCTTTGAATAACTCGTCGATTCAAGACCAACACATCGCGCATTTGTCGGGACTCACCCAACTCCAATACCTGGGGCTGGATGAAACCCTGGTCGGCGACGGCGCCCTGAAAAAATTGGCCGGCCTGACCGATCTACGAATTCTTTGGCTGAATGGGTCGCGCGTTTCAGACGCCGGGCTGGCGCATTTGAAGCCGTTCAAAAGATTGAGCCGGATCGATCTCTCCCGCACGCTGATCAAGGGCCCCGGCTTGGCGCACTTACAAAAACTCACCGGCCTGAATTTTATTTCGCTCCAGTACGTGCAAATTGGCGACGATGCCTTGAAGCCGCTGGGGAAACTGACCAATCTTGAATCGTTGGGGCTCGACGATACGCTTGTCACGGACGCCGGTTTGGCGCACCTGGCGCCGCTGAAAAAGTTGGAGTCGTTGTGGATGACCAACACCAAACTCACCGACGCCGGCCTAAAAAAGTTGCAGAGCTTTCCCAATCTGAAGAAGCTCGCCATCAAGGGAACGCAGGTCACGCAGCAGGGCGTCGATGCGTTCAAGGCGGCTCTGCCTAATTGCCGACTGACCCACGATCTTGACCTAGCCAGCCGAACCGACAACAACCATCCTCCAACAAAGTAAGACACACAACGATGAGCGACGAGTTGCATGGTAACGACCACTTAAACATAGACACGGCCGCTTGCCGCAAGCGGCAGCAACGTGTTTTGGCGCTGATGAAGCAGCATGAAATCGACTTGGCCGTGTTCACGCAAGCCGAGCATATCCAGTGGCTGGCGGGTCCTCGCTTTGCCTGGTTGTTCCAACCGGCGGCGGCTCTGAGCGCCGACGGCGCCCTGGTGCTCGTGGCGCCGGAAAAAGCGAAGCCGGAAACGTCGGCCGCCGATACCGTACTGACCTACGAAGCACAATGGCATTCGACGTTGCGGAACGATCAACGCCAGGCTTCCAGCAAAGTGCTGCTCGACCATTTGGAGAGCAAATATCAGCAACACGGGATGGCGGCGCCGCGTCGGTTGGGCGTTGAGTTTTCCACGTTTGCTCCGCATCTCGGTGCGGCGCCGCTTTTCAACGCAAGCCAGACGGCGGATATCGTCGATATCGAGCCCGACCTGTATCGAATGCGGCGCCGCAAGGACGCCGACGAACTAGCGCGGATCAAAAAGGCGATTGCCGGAACCGACGCCATGTACGCCCGCGCGCGGGAAATCATTCAGCCCGGCGTGAGTGAACTGGAGGTCTTCAACGAACTGCAAGCGGCGGCGGTGCGTGAGTTCGGAGAAATGTTGACCGGAACCGGTAACGACTACCGTTGCGGCGCCCGCGGCGGACCTCCCCGTCCGCGAAAAGCCGAAGCAGGCGAACTGTATATTTTAGATCTTGGCCCGGCCTTTCGCGGTTACTTTGCCGACAATTGCCGTACGTTTTCCGTCACCGAGCCGAGCGACGTCCAACGCGAAGCGTGGCGGCATGTGACCGCCGTATTTGAACTTCTGGAGGCCACGGTGAAGCCGGGCAAGAGCGCGCAAGAACTCTTTCACGAAGCACAAGCCTTGTTGGACCGGGCGCCGATGGGGGAATTCAATCATCATCTCGGCCACGGCATCGGCCTGTTTCCCCACGAAGCGCCCCATCTGAATCCGAATTGGGACGACCTCTTCCAAGAGGGCGATGTCTTCACCGCCGAGCCGGGGCTGTACGCGCCGGAATTGCGCGCCGGAATGCGCATCGAGAATAACTACGTGGTCACCGCCGACGGCGTGGAGTTGCTAAGCCACTTCCCGTTGGAATTGTAACCTGTTGTTTATACATAAGGAATGGGGTATCTGTCGCTCACTCTTGAAAACAAGTATTACACTACAAAACAAGCGGTTTTGTCCGGCTATCACCCATGAAAGAACACCCCAGAAACAGGTAGAAAACGGTATTCTTAGGTG
>JAJRWU010000004.1 GCA_024276655.1 Planctomycetota bacterium | reverse complement strand
CTTGCCCATGCTAGATTCCCTCCTAAACATGCTAGATTCACCAACCAACCGAAAAAGCATAGCACAACGCGACAAATGCAGGAATCCAAATCCCATCTCCTCCCGAGGCGGCAAAGTGCGTTCCTGCACCCGTCGATAAATCCGTGTCGGATGGCGTCTTGACACATCCGCCACACAATATTACATTGCCAAAAAACGAGGGCATAATGACGTTCAAGTCGTGTTCTCGAAACAACTTGCCACTCTTATTGCGTGCGACTGTCCTCATGGAGCCACGCTCATGGGGGGCATGTGGTTCTTGTTTATTATTTCGCCCATTTGGGGTGGCTTGGGTGAGCCCGATTTTTTCGTGATTACCAGGCCATTTTGGCGACATCAGAAAACCCAGGGGAATTCAAATGACTCACGTCGTTGCACAACCGTGTTTTGGATGCAAGTACACCGATTGCGTTGTCGTGTGCCCGGTCGAATGTTTTTACGAAGGTGAAAAGATGCTGTACATCCATCCGGATGAATGCATCGACTGTGAAGCCTGCGTACCGGAATGCCCGGTGGAAGCCATTTTCCATGAAGACAGCGTGCCCGATGAGTGGAAAGACTTCACAGCGCTCAACGCCGAACTGGCGCCTACGTGTGAAGTGATCACCGAGAAAAAAGACGCTCTCTGCGACGAGTGAAAGACAGTCGGCGCCGGGAACGCTCTTGTTGGCGTCTGAGAAGCCGGGCTTTTTCGAAAAGCCGGGCCTCTCCATGAGCTGGACACCTCCCAACGCACGGAATACTTTGGGCGGCCGCCGATACAGCGACCGGCCTGGAGCCGCAGCGGCACAAATGACGGCGGCGTCGCTCAGTCGCCGGCTCATGGCCAGGAATTCGATAACGCCATTGCATGGAATAGATCTGGAGCGGGCGCCAAGGAACAGTTCTGAATTCATATACTGAATTAAAAGCCCGGCATTTTGAAAATGCCGGGCTTTTTTGCACTGCGACTGGAAACTTACTTCGAGACGGCGTTCTCCGTATAACAATTCGCCAGCAAATTTCACCTCGCTCGCCACAGGAGAGCCTCCCCCTTGAAAGGAGGGGGCGTGTTTGGTAGATTCTCACCCTTTGCCGGCCTGCTGGCGTCGTGGCATTTTCAGCCCGTTGAAAACTTATCTTGGCTTTGGGTGATGAAGCACTATCCACGGGCTGTTGGGCGAGCGGCAGATGAAAATTTACCTAATGCAAGCACGAAGCGCAAGCGAGTGAATCAGCAAACGGTCATTCTCGCGTAGGCTGGAACCTAAAATAACTCACGGACTCCCGCTGTATGCGGGTAAAGGTGTTTTCTGCCGCTCGCCTTAAATCCCCAAATTCGGTTTTTTTTAAGAAACCATGATTGGGGCGTTCCGCTCAAAAAACATCGGCGTGGAGGCGCGATCAACGCCCTGCTGGGTGTGACGTAACCTTCCGTTGGCGTAGAATTTGCGACAGTCGATGGAATTATTGTGCGTTCTCGTGAAGAAACCCACCGCCGATGGCATCCAAAGAACCAACTGCGCGAAATCACTCTACCGAGTCGGCGGTGGTCGATGCGGCCGTGTTGGCGGGTTGTCGGTCTTGCGAGCGGGGCGCCCAGCAGCGTCTTTACGAGTTATCGCACCGCCAGGTGTATCGGCTCATGGTTCGCATGGTTGGATTGCAAGACGCAACCGATGTGACACAGCAAGTGTTTCTGCAGGTGTTTCGTAAAATCGACCAATTCGCGGGCCATTCGAAGTTCGAGACATGGCTGTATCGGCTGGCCTCGAACGAAGCGCTCCAGCATCTGCGCAAAGGGCGGCGTTGGAAGTTCCAACCGCTCACCCAAGAGCCGGTGAGTCGCCACGCGAGCGAAGAAGATCGTAATGAAAACAAGGAACTCATTGAGCGGGCGCTCTCGAAAATTGAGCCGGAGTTGCGTGCGATTTTCGTGCTCCGCGAGATCGAGGGGCTTACGTACCGGGAAATTGCCGAAGCAATTGAAATCCCCGAGGGAACAGTAGGGTCGCGGCTGAATCGAGCACGACGCGAACTGCAGCAGCACCTGGCCGACTTGGGTTGGGAGCCATGAATATGAATTGTTTGGAAGTCCAGGAATCACTTGCTGCCTACTTCGACGGTGAAATCGCCGCCGACGTGCGTTCGGTCATGGAAACGCATCTGGGCCAGTGCTCCGCATGCACGCGAGATCTGGCCGGCTTCAAGCAGCTCTCGGTGATGACGCACGCGCTGCAAACGCCGCCGCCGCCAGATTCTCTTTGGGCTCAAATAGAACAACAACTCGATCAGCGGCCGCTGGCTGTTTCGGTTGAGCGGCCCAGAACGTGGGCTTCCTTGGCGCCTAGGTTATTCGCGTTGGCGGCCACGGTTATTGTCGCGGTGGGGCTGGGCTCCTTTATCCACGATTCGTGGATCGCGCAAGGCGAGCATGACCAGCTTGTCGTTGAGTTTGGGCAGTATGTCGATGGATTTCGTCGCGATCCTATCGCCGCCCAACAAATTTTCCTGGCGAAATACGAGAACCAACTTGTTGACCCGCAGCAGGCGATCCAGCATGTGGGTTATCACCCTGCTGTCGCCAGAGGGCTGCCGGAAGGCTACACGCTCGTTTCGACGCACGTCGTGACAATGCCCTGTTGCACCTGTGTGCAAGCCATTTGCAAACGCAGCGACGGCAGTACGTTGGCTATTTTCGAGCACGACGAGAATCAAACCATTGATTGGTTTGGCGACAGCCCCGAAACGATGACCGCCTGCCACAATAAACAATGTTGTTTTGTCCAATTGGATGGGCAGCTTGCAGCGAGTTGGCGGCAAGGCACGCGTCATATCACGATGCTTGGCGTGGAAAATGTCGCGGAAGTCAGTCAGATGGTCGCCTGGATGGATGAAAGCAAGGCGCCCTAGCCAAATTGAAAGCGTTCAAAAAAATAAAGGCGAGGGGCAGGCCTTTATGCTTGCGGCAGATGAGAATTTACCAACCACATTTTTCTCGGTCGCCAAAAAGCCCGGCATTTTGAAAATGCCGGGCTTTTAACTCGGCGCCTTTTCGTTTAACGGCGAGCCGAAGGCGGCTGCGTTTTGAAGCTGCGCGTACGAGCAAGACAGAAAACGCAGCCGCCTTCGGCTTGCCGTTAAACGAGCCATTGGTAGCCGTGAGAAGTATATATTCTATTCTGAAAGCAATACTTAAGTTTTCGGCGAGCGGCGGTCACACATCTTTTTTTCTCATCGCAAGATTACCGCAATCGCCTGTGTGAAAATCGTCGAGTTGACGAAATCGCATGAAGAAAAAGCCTTCCACCGCATCTAACCGAATAACTCGCGAAAGGACCCTATGAACCAATCCTCCCCCCCGGCCAGCGACGTCTCTCCGCCCAGTTGGCGAGCACGGCTTTCCGCCCAACTCAGCAATAAATTCATGCCGGCGAAATACGCCCTCATTTTCGCCTTGGGCGTGTTCTTGGCTTGGTTTATGTGGGGTGGCAACGCCTCCTCGACGGTAGGAAATGACGCCCCGCCGGTAGCGGCGGCAGGCGGACCAACGCTCTGGACCTGCTCCATGCACCCCCAGATTCGCTCCTCGAAACCGGGCAAGTGCCCTATCTGTGCGATGGACCTGATCCCCGTTTCCAAAACCTCGGGCGGTATGCGCACGCTTTCGGTTAGCCCGGAAGCGAAAGCGCTGATGAATATCGAAAACTCGCCCGTGGAGCGGCGCTATGTGAAACACTCGATTCCGATGGTTGGCAAAGTCGATTACGACGAAACCAAACTGGGATACATCACTGCTTGGGTCGCTGGCCGTTTGGATGAGCTGCATGTTGACTTCACCGGTGTGGAAGTCCAGAAGGGCTACCATATGGTCAGCATTTACAGTGAGGAATTGTATGCGTCGCAAGAAGAATTGATTCAGGCGTTGAAGTATGCCAAGCAGCGCGGCGAGAGCAAAAGCCGCTTCGGGCTAGGTGATATTAACCTGGTTGCATCGGCTCGCGAAAAGCTGCGGCTATTGGGTTTAACCGAAGAGCAAATCGCGGATATTGAAGCGCAGAACAAGCCCTCAGACCATATAACGCTCAACTCGCCGGTGGCGGGCGTCGTGATCGAAAAACTGCGGCAGGAGGGTGAACGCGTCAAGCTGGGCGATCGGATCTACACCATCGCCGACTTAAACCAGGTCTGGGTGAATCTGGACGCCTACGAATCGGATCTGCCCTGGATCCGCTACGGGCAAGATGTCATTATCACGACCGAAGCCTTTCCCGGCGAAGAACTCCACGGACGAATCGCGTTCATTCAACCGGTTCTCAACGACAAAACACGCACGGTGAAGGTCCGGGTGAATGTTCCCAATCTTGAGGGACGCTTGAAGCCGGAAATGTTCGTGCATGCAACGGTTCACCCCACGGTGGCCGCCGGCGGACGGGTGCTCGATGAAAATCTGGCCGGGAAGTGGATCAGCCCCATGCATCCTGAGATCGTGAAGGATGAACCGGGGAATTGCGATGTCTGCGGCATGCCGCTGGTGCGCGCCGAATCGCTGGGTTATGTATCGCCCGATACCGACTCGCTGCGGCCTCCGTTGGTGATTCCCTACCTAGCCGCTCTCGTGACCGGCACGCGCGCCGTGGTGTATGTTGAGTTGCCCGATATGCCGACATCCGCCGACGCGGCGTTTCAAACATTGTCGGCGGTCGTTCAGGAAGGCAAACTCAAAAAGACCCAAGAGGCGTTCGCCACCTACGCCCGCATGTTGGATACGCCCTACGACCATCCGGGCACCAACTACGCCAAACAGCTTTGGAATAAATACGCTGATCGGCTCAGCCAGCATGCCCTGGCTGGCCAGCGCGCACGCTCGGCAAAGCAGGCGGAACAGCATTTTGCCCACATCGAAACTGTAATGAACGAAGCGCGTGAGCAGTTCGCGCCCGTGGGGCAACCGACCTTCGAAGGACGTGAAATCGTTTTGGGTGCGCGCGCAGGAGATTACTATCTTGTTCGCAATGGCCTCCAAGCCGGTGAGTTAGTGGTCACGCAAGGCAACTTCAAACTCGATTCCGAAATTCAAATTCAAGCCAAACCCAGCATGATGACGCCCGACGGCGGCGGCGGCGGTTCCGGACCCCAAGTCATCTTGCCGGCCGATTTTTATGCGCAAATCCGAGATCTGGAAGCTGCCTATGAGGGCGTCGTGCAAGCCACCGACAACGGCAGCCTCAGTGAAGCCAATGCAGCCTTCGCGCAGTACCGCCAAACGCTCGGCGCCGTGGATGTTTCCTTGCTGGAAGGGCGGCCGCGCATCCATTGGAAGGAGTTTCGCATGCTGCTCGACAACGACGCAGTTGAGGGCGGCGACGCCTCGCTGCTGGCCGACGCCGACCGGGTGTTCCTGCTTTTGAAGAGCCACATGCGCCGCATGCGCGAGCAAATGGGAGTTATGGAGGAGCCGGAGCAGCAGATCGATCGGATCGCCGTCGGTCCAGCGTTTCAGGCGGAGCTCGCCAAACTCTGGCGGGCGTATTTGCCGATCCAGCAAGCGTTGGCGTCTGACGATTTCGGCCAGGCGCGGCAGTCGTTGGTGACATTTGAACCGTTGCCCGCAACCGTTGATGCGGAGTCGCTCGATGACCGCGCACAGAAAATTTGGAAGAAGGAAAACACCAACCTGACGAAGCTGGTTGCCAGCATGCAGGCCAGCGGGGATCTCAAGAAAATGCGAACGGCGTTCACACCTTTTGCCGAGGAAATGAGTGTCTTGGCCAAGACCTTCGGTTTTGGCAAGGAGATGTCCGTGTTTGAACTGCATTGCCCAATGGCGGCTCAGGGGAAAGGAGCCACATGGCTCCAAGACGACGATGAAACGCGAAATCCTTACTTCGGTACGACCATGCTCCAATGCGCCGACCGCGTGGAGCGCGTTGTCCATGAAGATCTTGAACAAACGCCCGACCACGGCGCGGGTGAAAAGAATCCCCATGAGGGGCATTCCCATAACTAATGTAAAACGTGAAGCGACTATATTGCGCCCGGAAGTCCATTCGGGGGTCCTCTTGTTACACACCTTTTAGCCGCGTTGGCGGGTTCTCTCATTGATTCGACTGATTGGTTCGAATGCTTTGCCCGCTGCGCCCCGAAAAATAGATTGACGATTCATGATCGAAAAGGTCATTCGCTTTGGTCTTGAAAACAAGTTTATTGTCGCACTTTTCGTGATCGTGGTCATGGCGGTGGGCTTGGTCGTGGCGCCCTTCGATTGGGATCTGGGCGGGTTGCCGCGCGCCCCCGTGCCGACCGACGCCATTCCCGATATCGGCGAAAATCAGCAGATCGTGTTCACGGAATGGATGGGGCGGTCGCCCGAAGATGTCGAAGACCAGATCTCTTACCCTCTGACGGTTTCACTGTTGGGCGTGCCGGGCGTCAAAACGATTCGCAGTTATTCCTTCTTCGGCTTCTCGACCATTTACATCATCTTCGACGATGACATCGAGTTCTACTGGTCCAGAACCCGCGTGCTGGAAAAACTCAACAGCCTCCCCGCCGGCACGCTGCCCGAAAAGACAACGCCCGTTCTCGGGCCGGATTCCACGCCCCTGGGCCAGATCTATTGGTACACGCTCGAAGGCCGCGACCCCGACGGAAACCCGGTCGGCGGCTGGGATCTCGACGAATTACGCACCATCCAGGATTGGTACATTCGCTACTACCTGCTGGCGGCGCAAGGCATTAGCGAAGTCGCCTCGATCGGCGGCTTCGTGCAGGAATATCAAATTGACGTCGACCCCGACGCCATGCGAACGGCGCGCGTGAGCCTGAACGATATTTTCATGGCGGTGAAAAATTCCAACGTCGATGTTGGCGCGCGTAGTATCGAAATCAACAAGGCGGAATATTTCATTCGCGGGCTGGGTTTTATCGAAAGCGTGGAAGATATCGAGTACAGCGTTGTCGCCACCAATGATAACGTGCCCATCTATATAAAAGACGTGGCTAAGGTCACTCTGGGGCCCGGCTTGCGCCGCGGCGCCCTCGATAAGGGCGGCGCCGAAGCGGTGGGCGGCGTGGCGGTTGTCCGCTACGGGTTCAATCCTCTGGAGGCGATCAAGAACATCAAGAGTAAAATTGATGAGTTCGACGATGGCCTGCCCACCAAGGCGGTGGTCGATTATCGCAAAGCGACCCGCGATCAAGTGAGCGCCTATGCCGAATCGAATGCGTTCGAGGCGTTTTCCGGCGTCGGTTTGAACCATGAGGCGTGGGTCAAACATCTGCGGGCCGCGCCTCGCAAGGAATGGCCGGCGTGGGTCACGACCAGCCAAGTGACCATCGTACCGTTCTACGACCGCACCGGCCTGATCTACGAGACCCTCGGCACGTTGCAAACCGCGCTGGGCGAGGAAATACTGGTCACGATCATCGTGATTTTGGTGATGGTGATGCACCTGCGAAGTTCGATCCTGATCGGCGCCCTGCTGCCGATAGCCGTCCTGATGTGTTTTATCGCGATGTCGTTCAGCGCTTGGCTGGCCAACTCGCTAGGCGCTACCGGAACGGCCCAGTTTTTCAGCGCCAATATCGTCTCGCTCTCTGGCATTGCTATTGCCATCGGAACGATGGTTGATATGGGTATTATTCTTTGCGAGAATATCCTCCGGCATTTGGAAGAGGCCGATCCCGACGAAGACCGTCTGGAAGTCGTGCTGCGCGCCTCGACCGAAGTCGGCAGTGCGGTGTTGACCGCCGTATCCACCACGATCGTCAGTTTTCTGCCCGTGTTCACGATGGCCGGCGCCGAGGGCAAACTCTTCAAGCCGCTGGCCTTTACGAAGTCGTTTGCCCTGGCTGCTTCGGTCATCGTGGCGCTCACGATCATCCCGCCGGTGGCGCACGTGTTGTTTACCACACGCGTCGATTCGCGCGTCTTGAAACGCCTGCTGTATCTGGGCCTGATTCTCTCAGGACTGGTGATCGCGTATATGGTTGTTTGGTGGGCTGGAGTGATTCTGGCGGCCTTGGGCGTCTACAAACTGGCTGAGGAATCGCTGCCGGCGGCGCTCAGCGCCTTTCAATCTCGCATACACCGGGGCGGAGTGTTTCTGGCCAACGGCGCCGCTATTTTGATGGTCGGCTTGCTCCTCACCGAAGATTGGATGCCGCTGGGGCCGGCAAAGGGCTTGGCGCGAAATTTCGGCTTCGTCGTGTTATTGATTGGCGGATTGCTGGCCTTTTTTCAGGTCTTCCAACGGTTTATCTATCGGCCGCTGCTCTGGTGGTGCCTGGAGCACAAACTGATCTTCCTCTCGGCGCCGGCCGTGATTCTCGCCATGGGCCTTGGCGCTTGGTTGGGGCCGGCAAGCATTTTCGGCGAAATCCCCGAAGAGTATGCGGCGCAATCGCTGGAGCCCGAGCAACTGAACGAGTTTTCCTGGTTGGAGCGGCAAAAGTACGCGTTGGCTGGTGTTGAATCCAGGCAGTGGGAGGGCGATATCGCCAACCGATCGTTCGGCGCGCGCCTGCATTGGACGCTCGCCAAAAGCTGGGAAGGTTTCGGCAAGGAGTTCATGCCGCCGCTGGACGAAGGCTCCTACCTGTACATGCCCACGACCATGCCGCATGCCTCCATTGGCGAGGCGACCGATGTGTTGTCGTTGCAGGGGCGTAATATTAACGCCATTCCCGAAGTAGAACTGGCGGTGGGAAAAATCGGCCGGGTGCGCAGCCCGCTCGATCCCGCTCCAATTTCCATGGTGGAAACCGTCATCAACTACTATTCCGAGTACATCACCGATAAAGATGGATTCCGCCTCGATTTCCGCTACAACCCCGACGAAGTCGATTGGGTCCAAGATAAAGACGGCAACCTGTTATCCGCCGCCGATGGCCAACCGTATCAGGTGCAAGGAAAGTTTGCCCGTGATAAAAAAGGCCGACTCATCGAAGACCCGCACGGCATGCCTTTCCGGCAGTGGCGCCCCGCGCTCGACCCGAAATTAAACCCCGGCCGCGAAGCCTGGAAAGGTATTCGAAAACCGGACGATATCTGGGATGAAATCGTCGGCGCCGCTCAAGTTCCAGGAACAACCTCCGCCCCGCGTTTGCAACCCATTGCGGCTCGTATCGTGATGCTCCAAAGCGGTATGCGGGCGCCCATGGGCGTGAAGGTTCGAGGGCCAGATCTTGACACCATTGAGCGCGTCGCCCTGGAAATTGAAACCGTACTCAAGCAGGTTTCGAGCGTGGAGGCGTCGGCCGTGATTGCTGATCGGGTGGTCGGCAAACCGTATCTGGAAATTGATTTCAAACGCCGCCAAATCGCTCGTTACGGACTAACCATTCGAGATGTGCAAGATGTCGTGGAGGTGGCCATCGGCGGCCGCACCATTACCACAACGGTCGAGGGCCGTGAACGGTTCCCGGTGCGCGTGCGTTACCTGCGGGAATTGCGCAACGAAATTGAATCCATGAATAAAATTCTCGTGCCCGCCAGCGATGGTTCACAAATACCCCTATCTCAGGTTGCTAATATAGAATACGTTCGCGGTCCTCAGGTTATCAAGAGCGAAGACACCTTCCTCACGGCGTACGTGCTGTTCGACATGAAGCAGGGCGAGGCGGAAGTGAACGTCGTGGAAGACTGCCAGCGCGAATTGCAGAAGCGAATCGACAACGGCCAGTTCGTACTCCCAGATGGCGTGAGCTACAAGTTCGCCGGCAACTACGAGAATCAGATTCGCGCGCAGAAAAAGCTGATGATCGTTCTGCCTTTGGCTTTGTTCATCATCTTTATTATTCTCTACTTCCAGTTCAATTCCGTGATCACGACAACGCTCGTTTTTAGTGGAATCGCGATCGCCTGGGCTGGCGGTTTCATCATGCTTTGGCTGTACGGGCAGCCCTGGTTCCTCGACTTCAACATTTTCGGCACGAACATGCAGGAGTTGTTCCAGATCCACCCGATTAACTTGAGCGTCGCGATTTGGGTCGGGTTCCTGGCCTTGTTTGGCATCGCCTCCGACGACGGCGTGGTCATCACCACGTACCTCGACCAAAGCTTCCGCCGCTACCGGATCAGCACCGCCCAAGAAGCTCGCCAGGCAACCTTGATCGCCGGGCAACGCCGTGTTCGTCCTTGCCTGATGACCACCGCCACCACGATTCTGGCGCTGATTCCGGTGCTCACGTCCACCGGGCGCGGCTCCGACATCATGCTCCCGATGGCCATTCCCAGCTTCGGCGGCATGATGATTGAAGTCATGACGATGCTCGTCGTGCCGGTGCTCTACTGTTCGGTAATGGAATGGAAGCTGTTGCTCCGCATTCCCGACGAACGTTTCGCGGAAAACGCATAACGTTGGAGTCTGTTGTTTATAAACTATGGGACACTTATTTCGCGAACGGTCTAAGAGCCTGTCCAAGATATATTTCGTGTTTTTCAGATGCCGGAAACACCGAGGCTAGGCGGAATTAATTTCATATCCTGAAAGGATTCAAGCTATTAGCCGGTGGTCGAGCGCAGCGAACACCACCGGCTAATGGCTGGCAAGCCTCCGGCTTGGCGGGAATTCCATAACACCATTGCACGGAATAGATGTTGGACAGGTACTTGGCGCCGCTCGATAAATAACGGTCGCATTTGTGTAGCCATCGTCGCCAGACGGTGGGTGAGCGGTGAACCATCCCACGCTCTGGCGAGCATGGCTACGATACTAATTTCCCGCTCGAAATTAAGTTGTTTTCCGCCGCTCGTCTAAGGGCGCGGAACATGCTGAAGCATGTATTGCAACTTCAGCGCGCTCACTTCGCTTCGGCCATGGTTTCCAATTGCACTAGCGAACGATTTTGCTCTTTCTCCAGAAAGGTGCGGCCGTATTTGATGTTCAGATGGTCCCAGGGAAGTTTGGCCGTGAGCGGATACGGTTCGTGGATCGCTTGTTGAACGTCGACGCCGCAATCGGCAACGGCGCCCCACCAACGCTGGGCGTTCATGTTCTCGCGCCAGCTATCCATGCGAGCGCCGCGTTTCCAGGCTAGTTCAACGACATCGGCTATGCGGCGGTCGCCCCGGCTGAGCAGGCCTTCCAGCAAGCTGGTTTCGACGTCGTGGCATTTGATGTTGACGCTGCGAACGCGCTTCTTTTTATAAAGATATTCATGCGCCCAGTGGAAATACTCGCGGGTTTGCATGCCGTTCCACTGATACGGCGTGTGCGACTTGGGCACGAAGTTCGATACGCTGGTCGTGACACGGGCGAAACGTCCTCGAACTTCCTTGCCAATGCGGGAAATTTTTTCCGACATTTCGATGATGCCGTCTAGATCGACTTCGCGCTCGCCCGGCAAGCCGCACATAAAATATAGCTTGACGCTCTCAAAATTATTTTGGAACGCCGCCCGGCAGCCTTCGTAAAGATCTTCATTCTTGATTTTCTTGCGGATTTGTTCGCGCATGTCGTCGCGGGCGACTTCCGGCGCCAGCGTCAAGCTACTGCGGCGTTTGTTGCCGATCAATTCCGCAACCGACCGCAACTGCTGGTTCACCCGCAAGCTGGGAATGGAAATGTTCACGCCCAGCGGCGTGAAGATATTTTTCAACCGCGTGACCAACTCTTCAAAATGCGGGTAGTCGCTTGAGGAGAGCGAAAGAATCGAGATTTCGTTAAAACCGGTGTTCCGATAACTCTCCAGAGCGCCGTTGATGATCGTATCGACTTCGCGAATTCGCAGCGGCCGTTTGATCACGGTGCTCTGGCAGAAGCGGCACTGCCAAGGGCAGCCACGCATGATTTCAATCGCGATGCGGTCGTGTACGCATTCAATGAACGGCACCACCGGCGACGTCGGCAGCGGTGTTCCGTCGAGATCGGAAATCACGGAGGGTTCGATCGTTTCCGGAACATCGGTGCGCGTCCTTAGCAAGGAAACCAGGCGGCCATCGACATATTCCGGCGCGTAGAAACGGGGTGCGTAACAGAACGGCAACGCCGCCGCCAATTGGGCGAGCGCTTCGTCGCGCTGTTGGCGTCCTGCTTCGCCGTGGGCGAACTTGCCGTTCTCCCGATGTTGCTCGCGCAGTTCCAGCCAGAGATCGCAAATCATGGGTAGCGACGGTTCGCCATCGCCGGTGACGAACACATCGATAAACGGCGCCAGCGGTTCGGGGTTTTGCGTGCAAGGTCCGCCCGCGATCACCAAAGGATCGGCCAGCGTGCGCTGTGCGGCGCGAAGCGGAATGCCGCCCAAATCGAGCATGGTGAGCACGTTGGGCGAACAGATTTCATACTGCAAGGAGAATCCTAGTACATCGAACTCCGAGAGCGGCGTGTAGTTTTCCAAGCTGTAAAGCGGCAGGTTTGCCTGCCGAAGTTGATCTTCCATGTCGAGCCAGGGCGCGAACGCCCGCTCGCAGGCCCAATCTTCGCGGCGGTTCATCAGCGAGTACAGCACCTGCAAGCCGTGGTGGCTCATGCCGATGGTGTACGTATCGGGGAAAGCCAAGCAAAGCTTGCCGCGCACGTCGCCATAATTTTTGCGGACGCTGTTCAGTTCACCGCCCATGTACTGGGCCGGCGTTTGCACGCGGGGGAAAACATGGCTGGCGAGGTAGTCTTTGAGTTTTTGATTGTACATGATGTCAATTTGCAGCCGCCCGGCTGGCGGTACATGCCTGGGGGAACATGACCATGCTCTCATTGAGAGCGCCTGTATGCAGTATGTCAGGTCGGGGGTGGTTGCAACAGGGCGTTTGAGGGGCCGATGCTTCTGTATCTTGGGAGTGGTGAAGCACGACGTGCGCGGCGGCGGACTTTTTGATACAATTCAGCCAGACACGCGAATCGGAATTTGGAACACAGAGGCTTTTCAGAATTCTTACGATGACGGATTTTCAAACAGTCGCGAAAGTCGGCGATATTCCCCCCGGCGAGGGCCGCGCGTTCTCCGTAAACGGACGAACGGTGGCGGTTTTTAATCTGGAAGGCGAATACAAGGCGATCGATGATTTTTGCCCGCACATGGGCGCTTCGCTGGCTGGCGGGTGCGTGGAAGATGGCGTGGTGGCCTGCCCTTGGCATGCTTGGCGGTTCGATCTTTCCGATGGAACTTGGCGCGACAACCCAAAAATCGGCATCGACGCGTTCGAAGTGCGGGTGGTGGGCGAGGAAATCCAGGTTCGGGCGCCGCTCAAGGCGGCAGAGCCGCCAACCGAATAGGGGGAGCGTTTACACTCTCCACGAAGGCCCATGCTGGAAATACCGCTCATTTTCGCTGCCGGTCTGTTCGAGAGTTGGCTGTTGCTGGGCTGGACCGCCGCCGCCGCGGCGCCGATTTTGATTCACCTTTGGAATCAAAAAAACTACCGTGAAGCGCCCTGGGCGGCGATGTCTTTTTTGCTCGCCGCGTTGGAAAAGCACTCCCGACGCATGCATCTCGAACAGTGGCTGCTCTTGGCGCTGCGCACGCTCATTTTGTTACTGTTCGGTTTGGCGTTGGCGAATCCCGGGTGTGATCGCACCGGCCAAACGGCGCAAGCCTTGGCGCCGACCGAAGCGGTGCATACGGTTTTGGTGTTAGACGCCTCCTACTCCATGCGTTTTCGCGAAGGCGGGCAAACGCTGTTCGAGCAAGCACAAGAAAAAGCCCGCGCGTTGGTCGCGGCTTCGCCGAGAGGCGATAGTTTCACACTCGTGTTACTGGCCGACCCCGCGGAAATCGTGATCGGCCGGCCCTCGGTTTCGCGAGATGACGTGAGCAATGAAATTGCCGCGTTATCGCCCACCGATGGCGGCGCCGAACTCACCGCCGCGCTGACGCTCGTCGAACAGATTTTGCAAAACGCCAAGCAGAGCCGTCCTGATACAACGCGCCAGCAGATCGTTCTTTATTCCGATCTACAAAGCACCACCTGGAAAGTCGTCGCCGGACGCGACTTCCGCCGCCGGCTGGCGCAACTGTCCGACAAAGCCTCGCTATCGGTAGTGGAAGTTGGCGCGGCGCGGGGCGAAAATCTGGCAATTTCAGCTTTCGATGTAGACCAGAACATCATCGTCGCCGGGCGGTCGGTTGTATTTCGCGCCGCCTTGCAAAACCACGCGCCGCTGGAGCAAAAGGAGCTGCTCGTCGAACTGCTCGTTGACGGACGCCTGCAAGACCAGCAAACCGTCGACATTCCCGCCAACGGCCAGGCGACGGTCCTCTTTCCGTACGAATTCGCCGCCCCCGGCGAGAAGACGCTCGAAGTGCGAACCAAGCCCGACCGCCTCGAACGCGACAACCATCGCTGGCTGGCCCTTTCGGTGCAAGATTCCATTGACGCGCTCTGCGTGCGCACTCAAGAAGGCGACGCGCGCAATGCGGCGTTCGCGCTGAACCCCGGAGGCGCTGGTGAAACGGGCGTGCGGGTCGACGTGATGGAAGTGGACGCCCTGCGATATTCAACGCTCGAGAGGTACGACGTCGTCTTCCTTTGTGACGTGGGTTCGCTCGACCCCGCCGCAGCGAAAGCGTTGGAGCGTTTTGTCGTGCAAGGCGGCGGCCTGACGATATTCGCCGGAGACGCCCTACAGCCCACGGTTTATAATCAGGAAATCGGCCCCGCTTCGCCGCATCCTCTGTTGCCGGCTCGGTTGGGCGGCGTGCTGGAGGGCGCCGTGCGTTTCGATCCCCGTGAATACGAACACGCAATCGTGTCGCCTTTTCGCGGACACCAACAGTCGGGGTTGCTCACAACGCCCATTTGGAAAACGCTGCAACTCGAAGACGTGGCCGCCGCGGCGAACGTGGCCTTGTACTTCGATAGCGGCGCGCCGGCCATCGTGGAGCAGGCCGTCGGCCAAGGACGCGTGCTCGTGATCGCGACCAGTATTTCCTCCGGGGCCGATGCTTGGTCGGCGTTGGCCGCCTGGCCCAGTTTCCCGCCTCTCATGCAAGAGATATTGAACGTCGCGTTGCGCTGCCGGGCCGAAGTTCGCAACACGCTGGTCGGCCTTCCCCTGACAGGAAAATTCCCGGAGTCGCTGGAAACGCCGAGCGCCGCCATGCTGCTTCCCGACGAACAACGCCAACCACTCGCCCCCAAGGCGCGAAACGCCGCTTCGTCAGACCCCCCTTCGCAAAACAACAATAACAACGCCAAAACCTGGACCTTCACCGATACCTTCCAGAGCGGAGTCTATCGGTTGGAGTCGGGTTCGACGAATCTGCCGGCGCGTGTGTATGCGGTGAATGTTGACACGCGCGAAGGCGTCTTGGAGCGGGTCAGTCGTGAAGAGCTTCCTGCGCAATTTCGGTTTGACGCGGTGGAGCGCGTCCGGCGGGTGGCTGCTTCCTCCGGCGGCCGCCGCGATGAATACTTCCGCCTATTCCTCGGGGCGGTGGCGGCGCTGCTTTTTGTGGAATCTGTCCTGGCTTGGTGGATGGGGCCCAGTAGATAAAAACGGCGCGCGGCATGAACGAACCAATGCAAAACACGTTCCTCAAGGCGGTGCTCCGCTGGCTTGCCGCGCCGCCTCCCTGCGCCGGACAAGGGAGCGATTTCTCGATTGAAAGCCAATGGGGCGCCAGCCCCGCGTTCGTTCTGGTGTTGCTATTGGCGGCCTCGGCGTTGGTTGGCGTTACCTATCTGCGAGACCACCATTTACCCTCGTGGCGGGTGCGAGTCGGCTTGGCGTGCTTGCGATTTGCGGCTATTGGAACCGTTGTTTTCATGCTCTATGGCTGGTCGCTTCGCGTGCATTGCACCGACCTGCCCGACATTGTGCTGGTGGTTGACGACTCCGCCAGCATGTTGCACGTTGATCAATACTCACCCCAAACACACAAAAATCTGCTGCGCAAACTTCAAGATTTGGGGATCTCATCCCCTCGCCGAATCGACGTCGTCAAGGCCTTGCTCTCGCCGCCGGCATGGCAAAAACTGCAAGAAGGACGACACGTGCGCGTG
Source organism: Planctomycetota bacterium (assembly GCA_024276655.1). Lineage (GTDB taxonomy): Bacteria > Planctomycetota > Planctomycetia > Pirellulales > Pirellulaceae > SZUA-33. Next base: position 11,774 of record JAJRWU010000004.1, on the reverse strand, counting down.
TTTCGTTTGGCCGCCAGCGCCCGATTGCAAGACCCGCAAGACCCGCAAGACCCGCAAGACCCGCAAGACCCGCAAGACCCGCAAGACCCGCAAGACCCGCAAGACGAGAACCTGCTGGCGCCGCTGGGCGACCTACAAATCGACCAGGAGAATGCCACCTCGCAACAAAGCGCCCTCGGCGACGGATTACGCGATATCCTCGAATCGCAGCGCGGCCGCTCAACCGCCGCCGTGGTGTTGCTGACCGACGGCATAACCAATAAAGGCCGACTCATTTCCGTCGCGGCGCAGCTCGCGCGGCGCAAGGCGATACCGTTGTATATCGTGGGAATTGGCCAGGCCACGCCGCCTCAGGATGTCGCGCTCGCTGATTTGCTGGTCGACGACGTCGTGTTCGTGAACGACTTGGTGCATTTTGATTTTCAACTCAAACAGCAAGGCTTTGGGCGGCGGAAGGTGGAGGTTCGCTTGCGGGAAAAAGGTCGTGACGAAATACTGGCCCGTGAAACCATCGTGCTCGAAGGCGAGCAGGCGAGCGAAGCGGTGCGGCTGACGCACCGCCCGCCGCACGTAGGCGATTTTGAATACGTCGTCGAGGCCGACGTTCTAAAAGGCGAAGCCAACGCCGCCAACAACCTGCTCGCGCGGCGCGTGAGCGTGCGCGATGAAACCATTCGCCTGCTCTTGATTCAATCGCAGCCAAGTTGGGAGTACCAATACCTGAAAATTCTCTTCGGCCGCGAACTCAAACGCCAGGGCGAATCGAAGGCCGTCGACCTGACGACCGTGCTGCAAGAGGCCGATCCTGAAATTGTTTCCGTCGACCAAACGGCGCAGCGCATGGCGCCTGTCAAACGTGAAGATCTTTTTCAGTACGATGTGATTATCTTCGGCGACGTCAACCCTCGGCTGTTGGCCCGAACCACCATGGAAAACATTGCCGCGTTTGTCACGGAGCGCGGCGGCGGGTTGATTGTCGTGGCGGGTCCAAATTTCACGCCGCTGGCCTTTCGCGGCACGCCGCTGGAAGACGTGCTGCCGATCAAACTCGAAACGGCGTCGCCGCCGTCGCCCGATGAACCGCTGGTGGAGGAGTTCGTTGTCGCGCCTACTGAGTTGGGCCTCTCGCGGCCGCAAATGCAGATCGGCGAGAACCGCGCCGACACGCAACGCGTTTGGGCCAACTTGCCGGGCATTCGCTGGTTTGTCGCGACGCCCGACCTAAAACCCGGCGCACGCGTGCTGGCTGAACATCCACAACGCACCGACGCGCGCGGCCATCGGTTGCCGTTAATCACTTCGCATTTCGCCGGCGCCGGCAAGGTGGTGTTTCATGCCTTCGATGAATCGTATCGTTGGCGGTTCCGGCGGGGCGACATCTACTTCGCTCGCTATTGGACGCAAACCATTCGGGCGTTGCGCCGTACGCGATTATCGGGGAAGGAACAGGCTGCGGAATTGAGCGTCGACCGCGAACAGTATCGGCAGGGCGAGGCTGTGTTGGTGCGGGTGAAATTTTTCGACGAACGAAAAACGCCGCAACAAGACGACGCCGTTTCGATCATCGCGGCTCGCGAGGGAGGCGCGGAAAAAAAGCTCACTTTGCGTCGCGTGAAAAACGACCCCAGCCGTTTTGAGGCTGTGTTGCCGAATCTTGCGATGGGCGATTACCGCGTCTGGCTGGCGACGCCGACGTCCGACGGAGAACCCATTTCTCGCCGCTTTTCGGTGACCGCGCCGTTGGGCGAAAGCGAGCGACTCGCGATGAATCAGACCGACCTGGAACTGGCCGCCCAAACCAGCAAGGGCCGTTTCTACACCGCTCAAACCGCCGGCCGCATGTGGCGGGCGTTGCCCCCCGGCCGGCCGGTGCGAACCTCCACGCTGCCGCCCACGCCGCTATGGAACCTGTGGCCGCTGGCCGCCCTGTTCCTGCTGCTCGTGATCTCCGAATGGTTGCTTCGCAAGCGGCTGGGAATGCTATAATGCCCAACAAGACGGGTGTTGGTGTTGCGCGGTTAGCGTGGCGGGCGGCGGGGGGGGTTGCGTGCAACCACCGGTTGTGTCGTAAACACAAGCCATTTGATCTTGGTGATTTTCGGCAAGCATCCGTTGGCCAACGGGATTGGGTTGATTCTTCCTGGGGCGATGCCCCAGGCTATGGTGAGGTTGGCCAACGGCCAAGTCGTCAACACCTCCATGCCGAACATGAGCCATTCATGAAACACTTGCTGCAACAAAAAGTGCGGGCGGTCGCTCGGCGGGCAACGAGAGTTGTGCTAGCCCATGCCGTGCTGCAAGTTGTGGCGGGGGTGATTGCCGCCGGCTTGATTTTGGGCGGACTCGATTATCTGATCCGTTTCCAAGACCGCGGCGTGCGCTGGCTCAGTAGTCTGGGCTGGCTGGCCGTTCTCGGTTGGACGTGGCAGCGTTATTTACGGCCTGCGTTGCGGTATCGGCCGACCGATGTCGCGATCGCGCAGCACATCGAACAGATGTCGCCCACGGTTCGCTCAAACCTAGCTTCGAGCATCGCTTTTCTTTCCACTTCACCCGACGACGCAACGGCCGGTTCGGCGCAACTGCGGCGGGCGGTCATCGAGAAAACCGCCGTCGCGTTGGACGACGTGCAGTGCAATGCGGTGGTTTCCTCCGCCCCCGCGCGACGAATCGCGGTGGTGGCGTGTGTGTTCGCGGCGATTGTTTGTGTTGCCGCGGTGGGAAATCGGCGGGCCGTTTTGCTGGCGGCGCAACGTCTGGCGGCGCCGTGGGCCGCGTTGCCCTGGCCGCGCCGCCATGCGTTGGAGTTTGAAAACCCGCCCAATCGCATTGCCGCCGGCGAACCTTTTGAAGTGCAACTCCACGACCGCAACGGCGAATTGCCCGAGCGCGTCGAGATTCAAATACTGTCTGTCCTGAACCCAAATACGAGCGAAGGCGCCGCAACCGCCGAAACTTCCAATGCCGCCTCTGAGCTGAGCGTCTTCGCCATGACCTTGCTCGACGGCAAGATGGTCTACCGGCGTAATAATGTCCAGCGGTCGTTTCGTTATCGGGCCATCGGCGGCGATGACGATTCCATGCCCTGGATCTCGCTCGCCGTGGTGGAGGCGGTGAACCTGGAGGCGTTGCGCGTGGAGGTGCGTCCGCCGGCGTATACCGGTTGGCCGGTCGCTCACGGCGAGGGAGATATTACCACGATTTCCGGCTCCCGCGTTTTGTTGGCGGGTCGGGCGTCGCGGGCGCTCCATGCCGCCAGCGTGGTTGTCGAAGGTGGGGAAAAACGCGAGATCGCGCTCGAACTTTCCGACGACCACACGAGCTTTCGCCTCACCGCCGACGCCGAACCATGGGTGTTGGAAAAATCCGGTTTCTATTGGCTGAAATTTGTCGATCAAGACGACGTCGTTTCCGGCGCCGAAGCTCGTTGGGATTTGCACATCACGCCAGACCGAGCGCCCACGGTTGCTTTGGAATCGCCGTCTGGGGCGACCTACCTTACCGTGGGCGGTTTTCTGGAAGTGGAGGCGCATTGCCAAGACGACCTCCTGCTGCACTCCGTCGAACTGCGGTATCGGCGCCACGACGAACAAGAGGAGCACGTTATTCCGCTGTATGCCGGTTCCGCTGAAGCCCCGGCGGTGGAAATGCCGCAATTCAATCAGGCCGCCCCGTTGGCGATCAAGCACCGTTGGTCGATGGAAAGCGTGGCCGGTCTGGCCGCAGGCTCCGAACTGCGGTTTTATCTGGCGGCCCGAGATTACAAGCCGCAAGAGGGGCGTAGCCCTTTACGGTCGGTCCACATTATTGATCCCGACGAACTGCAAGATCGGTTGGCGCATCGGCAGGGCGAAGTGCTCGCGGGCTTGCTACAGGCGTTGCGCATGCAGCGGCAGGCGCGAAGTCAAACGGAATCGCTGGGCATTCAATTAGACGAAACCAAATCCGTTGCCGGCGGCGATGTGGCGGCGTTTCAAAACGCCCTGCTGCATCAGCAGAACGTGCAGCGCGAGATTGCCGGGGAGTCGGGCGGGGTGGCGGCGAAAATTGAATCGGTGCTGGCTCGTTTGGAAAGCAGCGGCGTGCAAAACGTGGAGTTGCAAGAACGTTTCCAGAAGTTGCAGGCCCGGGTGCATCGGTTGGCCGAAGAGCAATTGCCTCGGGCGGAAATGGAGTTATTAGAGGGGCTCGATGCGGCGCGCGAGCATCGCAAATTGCAACCGGGCGACGGGAAACCCGATCTTGACGACCAAAACAGGGCGTTCGCGGAAACGACGCGCGCCGTCAAGGTTGCCGGGCGACTGCAAGAGAGTATCATCGGCGAACTGGAAGAGGCAATCGAAGACTTCCAGCAATGGGGTCGCTTTCAATCGTTGGCCCGGGAGGCCCGGCAATTGCAAAGAGAGCAAGAGGAATTACGAAAACAGACTTCCAAACAGCGGTTGCAAACGCTGGCGAAGTCCGCCGAGGAGCTTTCCGTCCAGCAACGCGCCGATCTCAAAAAACTGGCTGCCCGGCAGCAGGGCGTGGCCGAACGATTCCAAAGTTTGGAAAACGACATGGAGCGGGCGGCGGAGCAGATGCGCGCGCAGAAAAAATCCGCTGCACAAACGCTCGACGACGCCCTACGCGCCTCGCGCGGGCGTGCGGCGAGCGCACGCGTGCGGGAGAGCAGTCGGCGAATCTCGGAAAATCGGCTGGGCGAGGCGCTGGCCGCACAACGGAACGCCGAACAGGCGTTGGAGGAAGTGCTCGACATCCTCTCGCACCGGCGAACGCACGAACTACAACGCATCGTGGAAGGACTATCAGAGGCCCGGCAAGAATTGGGCGCCTTGCAGGAACGAGAGCAAAAAGTTGAACAGAAATTAGCCAGAAACGCGGCTGAAAACGCTTCGTCCGACGACGAAAAACAGTCGAACGACGAAGAACTGCATCAAGCAGCGGAGACGCAGCAAGCGCTCGCCCAACAGATGCAGCAGTTGGCCCGCCAACTCAAACGACTGCGAGTAGATCAGGCGGCCGAAGCCCTGCAAGCCGCCGCCAGCGCCGCCGGAAAAAGTAGCCAGGCGGCTGAAAATGAAAACAGGCCGCAGGCGCACCAAGCCGCCCAGGACGCACAGCCTCGAATCGAGGAAGCTCGGCAAGCGGTCCAGCAGGCGCTAACGCAGGCCCGCATCGACCACTTGCACGAGCAATTGCAATTACTGGCCGGCGCTCTCGATGGCGTGCTCCCCCGGCAGCAAGGCGTGTTCGATGAAGTCCGCCGCATCAACCAAGGCAGCGCCGGCAAACTTGGCGCGCGCAGCGCTATTTCGGCGCTCGGCAAACAGGAAGACGCGCAGCGGGCGGTGGCCAAGGAGACCCAACGGCGAACCAAACACTTACAACTCCCGTCGACGTTTGAATTCGGTCTCGCCGGCGCCGTGCGGGAAATGGAAAGGACCGCCTCCGCGCTGGGCCGTCATGAGGCGAAAACGGCTGTGGCGGCGGCCAGCCGCGCGGTGCAACGACTGGAAGCATTACGCGCCGCGATTCGAGCCAGTTCAAAGCCGGCGCGCGAGCCGGAGGCCAACGCCGCGGGGATGCAGAACCAGCCGGGAGCGGAAGAGAAAAACTCAGACGCCTTGCCATCGCTGGCCGAGTTAAGGCTACTCAAACAGATGCAAGACGGCGTCAATCGTCGGACCTCCGAACTGAACTCCGCCCGATCGCCGTCCGGCGGCCTGACCCCCAGTCAAAACGAAGAGTTGCAGCAGTTGGCCGAGGAGCAATCGCGGTTGGCTGAAATATTGGCGGGTTTTCGCGCCGCGCTGGCGGATGCGTTCTCCGAACCATCCGACGAGCCATCGCCCGATAACGAAGCCTTACCCGAACTCGACGATTTGGAACTGCTTCCTCGGAATAACGAACAGGAGTAGCCATGTGCCTTGCTATATCGTGGGCGGTTGAAAACGGCGCGTTTGTTCGTTTAACGGCGAGCGCGGTTGGTCTGTTTGTTGTTTTGGCGATCGCGATTCACAACGCCGCCGCCAACCACTTGCCCGAACTTCCCGGCGAGCAGCGTTCTGGCGCCACCGCCCCCGACTTGAAGATCGACTTGGATCTGGATTTACTCGGCGACGATCTCTTGAAAAAGCTCGACGTCGCTCCGCCGGTGAACGAAGGCCGCAGCCGACAAACTCCTCGTCAACCGCCGCAGTCGGGCGATGCGCTCCCAGGGGAAGATCTGGGCGAGGCTGGCCAGAAGCTTGACCCGCTGGAGGAAATCGGCCGCCAAATGCGTGAAATCGAACGCCGCATACTCGCCCACGACACCTCTTCCGACACGCAGGCGTTGCAGAAAGCCGTGTCGGACGAACTGGCCGCGCTGATCGACCAATTGCAAAAATCCGAGGCCAGTGCAACCGCCGCCCAAAAAGCCGCCGGGCCACAACAAGAAAAACAAGGCGGGCGGGGAGAAGGCGCCGGTCAAAGCGCTTCAGCGGAAACGGCCGACCGCCCCGCTGGCGAGAGTCGCGACCGCCTCGGTTCGTCTGCGGAGAGTTCGGCCGAGATGCAAGATGTTCACGCACTGCTGCGAGAAGTGTGGGGGCATTTGCCGCAACGCGTGCGCGGCCAGATGCAGAACTCCTCGGTCGAACAATTTCTTCCCCAGTACGACCTACTCATTCGGGAATACTTTAAGCGACTGACTCGCCAGAACGACGCTGCTCCCAACAACTAGAAACACGTAACAAAAAATGAGAAATCGTCATGCCGGCATTTCGTAGGGCCATCCTGGCTTGTTCCTTCTTGCTGCTGGCGGCTTCGACCGCCGTGGCTCAGGAACGCGGGCAAGCCGCTGAGCGCGCGGCGAAATCGTTGCTCACTCCCGCGACCGACGCCGCCATCGAACGCGGACTCTATCGACTCGCTTCGCGGCAAAGTGAACGCGACGATGGCTCCTTCGGCTCTTCTGGCTACGGGCGCAACGTGGCGGTTTGCAGCCTGGCCGGATTGGCCTTCCTATGCGAAGGCAGCACTCCAGGACGCGGCCGTTTCGGCGGCAATATTGATCGCTGCCTCGATTACATTCTGGCCAACGCCCAAGAGAGCGGGTATATCATCGCCCCGGAAGGCGCCAGCCACGGCCCGATGTACGGCCACGGCTTCTCCACTCTGTTCCTCGCCGAAGTGTACGGCATGACCTCCCGCCCCGGCGTGCGGGAAACGCTCTCCCGCGCAGTGCGATTGATCGTGAATTCGCAGAACCCCGAAGGCGGTTGGCGTTATAAACCCGATGGCCGCGAAGCCGATATTTCCGTCACGATTTGTCAAGTGATGGCGCTGCGCGCCGCCAGAAACGTGGGCGTGGCCGTGCCCAGTGAAACGATCGACCGCTGCATTGACTATGTGAAATCAATGCAGAATGGCGATGGCGGTTTCATGTACATGAGCGACGGAGGCCCCAGCGGTTTTCCTCGCTCCGCCGCGGGAATCGTGGCATTGCATAGTGCGGGCGTCTATGAGGGCGAGGAAATTGAAAAAGGCATGAACTATTTGCTTCGCCAAATGCCCCGGGCGGCGGGGTATCGTCACAGCACCAATTACTTTTACGGGCACTACTACGGCGCGCAAGCAGCCTGGAGAGCCGGCGGCGATACTTGGCGGAATTGGTATCCCGTGATTCGCGACGTGCTCTTGGACAACCAACTTCGCGATGGATCCTGGGTCGACACCATCTCGCCCGAATACGGCACGGCCATGGCTTGCATCATCTTGCAAATACCGAACAACCAGTTGCCGATCTTTCAGCGATAAGGCGCCGCTGGCAGATAAAAATTCACCAAATACAAGCACGAAGCGCAAGCGAGTGAATCGGCGCACCGTCATTCCCGGCTCGATGCCGAGGCGCCGCCGGCCGACATGGTGTCTTAGTCTATTGGGGCTTCATCTATCGGGAGCCCGAACCTTGCATGGCCGGAGCGGAGCCAGAGCCGCCAGATGGCGAGTACGTAGGTTCCGAATACGATTGATCTGAGTAAGAGCCAGCCGATGAACGCCCGGCGCTGCAACTGCCGTTGGAACAACTTTTGCCGGTGGCGCATCCGGCTGCGGCAACGCACACAACCGCAAATACCAAACCGATGGCGCCGAGACCAAATGTTCTGGTCATAACGATTCCTTCCAGGAGGGTGTCCCGTTTTCATACGGGCTCGAAATGCATGTTCCCCGACGTTATCGGCGTTTGCCGGTGCGTTTCTGCGTGAGGAAGCATACATACTGAAGAATTCCCCCTCTCTTATTGGTTCGCACGCCGGCCGCCGCATTTTGTTTTTCCAACGTACGCCGATTCACAGAACGAAAGGCGGCTCCCGCCGATAATAGATGCATCAGGCGGACCCAACACCCATTGCCTGTTGGCGTGGAATGAAAAAGGAAACAAACAAATGTTCCGAAAGATACGGCCAACCCTGCTCGCCGTTTTGCTGCTTGCTGGCGTGAGTCTGGCGGCAGGCGAGTTACGCGCTGGCGAAATTCGCTGGAAGACGTCGGCCAAGCAAGCACAAGATACCTCGCAGCAATCTGGCCAGCCGTTGCTCATTTATGTCGGGGCCGACTATTGCGGCTACTGTAGAAAATTGGAACGCACCACCTGGGTGAACGACGAGGTGGCGGCGCGCGTTCAGGCCGGATTTATTCCCTTGAAAGTCGACGGCCAAAGGTCCACGCAAATCGTTCGCCAGCTTGGCGTGCGCGGTTTTCCGGCAATGATTTTACTTTCGCCCGAGGGCGTCGTGTTGCGCAAGCAGGAAGGTTATCTAGACGCACGCGAAATGCTGAACTTCCTGCAATCGGCACGGCAGAGCCGTGTGTCGCGGTCTGTCGTTGAACGATGAACACAATCGGGGGACGTCGAAATGACTCGCGGTAAATCGTTATCCGGCCACGATTGGGATGCCTGCCCGCCTGGAACGCTGCGGCAGTTCTCTGCGCAGATCAGGGCCACAAAACGAAAACAAACGCAAAGGCGGGCTGTTCGCCGCGGCGGCCCTCTGTTGGCGATCGCACTCGTGGCCGTGATCGGGTCCTGGGTCGCGCACTCAACCTCTCCGCCGATCATGAACCACGGCGGGGTCTCATGCACCGACGTGCAAGCGTCGTTCGCCCTTTACGCTTCCAACCGTCTGCCCGCTTCGGTGAGTGAACAAATCGCGGAACACGTGCGAATATGCCCAACCTGTGCGGCCAAGTTCCGAAAAATGCGAGCAGCCCCAATAGAAGATGCGAACCTAGGCGCGTCCTTGGAACAGGTGGCGCAGCGCCGCCACGTACAGACGCCCCAGCAACATTCGTCCCGCATACAGCACGCCTCCGAATTGGGTTTGTCCGAAACAAGCTTCATGCTGGCATTACAGCAATAAACTCCTTCGGTCGGCAAAGCGGGGGTGCGCAGGTTCCAGGGCCTGCGCACCCTGCGGCGCTGATCGCGAAGTTGGAGTGTGCGCCTTAGGACCTGTCCGCAAATAACTTACCGAATTAAAAGCCCGGCATTTTGAAAATGCCGGGCTTTTTTGATCGACAACCGGTAACTTATTTACGGACGAACCCTTATCGCCTTTCGGCCCACTGTTGCTGAATCCATTGCGCGAAAATTTCGGCGGCGGTTGCTTTATTCCCCGCGGGCCGATCAATCAACGAAAGATCCTGCGCGCCGACCAAACGCCGCACCAGATCATCGCGCGTTCCGGCATCTGCTGTTTCAAATACGGCAGGATGCACGACGACGCAATCCCAGGTCGGCGGCCCAAAGTTCAACGACCAGTTCATCAGCCAGCCGAACGAATGGACAAACGCTTCGTCCGATGTCGATGCCGCGTTCGCCGCGCGCGGAACCGCCAGCACGACTAGGTCGGGTTTCATCGCCCGCACGCGAGACTTGGCCTCTTGTTCGAGTTCACTCAATGTTTTTACGGTGGTTGCCCATGTCGTGACTTCCACATTCGCCGTGGGCGCCAGTTGCGCAAACGCGTTTTTGATAAGTCCAGCCAGCGGCGGCATGGCCAGAACTCGCAGCGGCTTTTTTTCTTGCAAGCGAGAAAACGTGCGGCGCAGCGCCGGTTGTTGGGTGGGGGCGTCGTCCAGGCGAACGCGTTTTGCGGTGATGGTTTGGGCCAGTTGTTCGGCGATTTTTTTGTGGCCGTCCAGGTTAGGATGGATCGGATCGCTCATCAGCAACCGCCATTGGAAGGGAGCATGTTGGCGAATGGCCTCCATTTCTTGGTGACAATCGGCCAAGGCCACTTGCATTTTCCCGGCGACTTGCCGAACGGCATCGCAATACAAAATCAATTTGTCGCTGGGGCGGCTCGCTGTTTCGGTCACGTTGTTGGGCGTGGCCAAAATCACTTCGGCGCCGGCGTCGCGGCATTTCTTCACAATCGTTTCGAGATTGGCCCGGTACTGGTCGAGCGGCACGCGCGTCATATCGTTCAGTCCAAACATCACCGTGACGACATCCGGCTGTTTGGCCAGTACATCTCTTTCAATTCTTTGGAGCGCGTTGACCGTGGTGTGGCCGCTGACGCCGGCGTTCACCATTTCGATGGTCGCCCGCGGCGCCGTTCGACGCAGAGCGATGCCGAGCATGTCGGTGTACGCGCGGCGGCTGCCGGTGTGGTAATACACGCCGGTCACGCTATCGCCGAAACACACCACGCGAACCGCCTTACCTAGCCGCAGGTTTTCACGAACCTTCAACGGCGGACCCAGCGTTTTTAGAATCGTGGGCAGCATCGCCTGCACGATTTTGGCGTGTCCGAACGGGTTGGGATGGCAGCCGTCGGTGGTCCACTCGCGCAGCACGGCGCCGCCAGCGCGAGCGGCCGTCCAATGGGCGAAATGATCGACCAGCGGCACGCGCCACTTGGCGGCAACCTCTCGGCACACAACCGCGAACGGCTCCAGCCTCTCGTTGGGGTTCTCGCCCAAACCGTTGGGGCGTGCATCGTCGGCAAAACGCGGCGGGGTCATAAGAATCAGGCGAATGCCCCGCCGCCTCATTTCCACGACGATTTTTTCCAGGTTCGCTCGATACGCGTCCGCTGTAATACGCGTAGTCGACTTGCCTTTATCGACGTAGCTGTCGTTGGTGCCGTACATCACGGTCACCAAATACGGCTGGAGCGATGTGGCTTGTTCGAGCCGTTTAAGGAATTGGTCGGTGCGTTCGCCGCCGATGCCAATGTTGACCACTCGCACGTTGCGGCCTTGTTTCCGTAGTTCCCGCCCCGCCAACGAGGCGAACGTTTGTTGCGCTGTTACCCCCGAGCGCGCGCCTTTGGTGATTGAATCGCCGATCGTGACGATGGTCAACGGCTGCAGCAACTCTGCGGGCGTCTCCGCGCCGCGCGCCGGTTGCATCGCAACAGCGCTCAAAACAAAAGCAGCCAATAACACCGAACCGAAAAAGTTTCCGAGATTTCGCACGACAAACTCCCGTCAAAAAGTGTGCAACGTAAGCTGGGCCGGTTATTATAGTCGGCTAGAAGTGCAGTGTCGCACCCAGGCGGGATGCCGCCCACCGTTGGAGTTCAGCCTCCAGCTGTTTGCATGAGTGAACCGAAGAAAACACGTTAACGCGTACACTCCAGCGGTGGGCGGCGAATCATTGAAGTAACAAGACTCAAGGCAAACAAGGCGCATGATGAACAACATGGAAATGAATCGACGCGTTTGGCTGCAAGCCGCTGCGGCGAGTGGTTTGGCGGCGGGTGGTTTGGGGGCGGGTG